>DDVI01000039.1 GCA_002345205.1 Bdellovibrionaceae bacterium UBA2316
AATACTTTCGGCCGGGTTAATAATAGAGCCCAGCACCCCATCCTCGCGTGACGTCGACGGCAATTCGTAGAACTTCCAGGCCTCTCCTTTTCCGCCGCCTTCAACTAAAGAGCTTTCCCCATTTTCAACTTCCGACGGAATAGATACTACCACACTAAGCTTGTCATCGTATTTATCGCAACTAACACCCATTGGAAACGCGGGGATTTTTTTTGTTTTATCTGTTGGTACTACACGCACGTTAATTAAGAGCTCTTTACACTTTTCGGAATACAAACGAAATTGTGCATCATTCATAACTAGTTTGAATTCAGTTTCAGTTTTATCTACGAACTTAACTTTAATTTTTTCTTCGAAAGAAAGGACGTTTACATTTAATACGTTCTTATCTACAACGACCGCAGTCGTTTCACTGCTTTGTTCCGCCGACTCAATGTTCTTAGAAAGCGCAATCGTACCTTTATAAACAAGTCGCCGACCTGGTTTCGAATCTAGTGGCAAAAATGCTAAAGCAAACTTATTAACTGCAGTAGTTTTGTTCCATTTATCGCCCTCTGATTTTTCAAAGACATCGATTCCAGCCAAACTTAAGCATGGCGAAAGCAGTAGAATTAGAATAAGGTGGTGGATTCTAAAGATCATTGAATAACCGTAAACTGCCCATCTTTAGCTACTTTAATTGACACTGTCTTTTCTTTTTGTTGCGCAAAGTTCAAAGTAATGTCCGGTAACTTTTCGACTTTTAAATTGTTGAAAACCGATGGTTTGATAATCGCATCTTTTTTATTTCCGTACTGATTATAGAATTTAAATGTAACTTTGTACGTACCTTCGATCGTTTTGTTTGTTACCCAAGATTCGACGCCTGGTCCTTGAGTACTATCGACCACAAATTCCCCTGGCACATTAGCCATGGTTCTTTTTTTGTAATTAAAGATATTGCCCTTAGGATCTTCGATAATCATATCGATATCGTGCTTTTCTGTTTCCCAACGCACGAAAATCATCATGAAATGATCATCGTCTTTGATTTTTGGGGTATCATCAATTTTTTGTTTAAGCATGGCATTTTCTCTGGCCAATTCTTTTGATTTTATGTCCGCAAGTTTAATATTACTTTCTAGCTCAATAAGATTCTTTTTTAGTTTTTTAATTAATTCAACGTCGTCTTTGGATTTACTTAATTGTTTTTGGTCAACGGCCGCTGCGGCTGAGGTTGAAACTTCAAGTTGCTTAATTTTTTCTTCGAATTCCTTAATTTTTCGCTCTTGCTCTTCTTTTTCATTCGCGACTATGGTTTGCGCTTCTTCCATCTTTTTTATTTTTTCTAAAGCAACCTTCAACTCTTCTTCATTCTTAACTACTTCAGCTTTTGCTTGAATCAATGTCTCTTCCACTTCTTTACGTTTTTTTTCTTCTTTTTTCTTGATTTCGATCAGAATATCATCGGCCGCCTGATTCGTTTTAGTCATATTCGTAGGAACAGGTTTTGCTTCTTCTTCTGAGGATGCCTTTTTCTCGGAATTAAAACCCTCTTGTGAAATCTGCTGAAGAGCTTCTTCCATTTTCGCTTTACTTGAAGTCGATAGAACGTACATCATAACGAAAAAACCAAACAACAATGTCATCATATCGGAATAGCTGATCAGCCATTTTTCATCGATATGATTTTCATCATGTTCGTTGTTCGAGTAAAAATCGTCATCATGTTTATGTTGAGACATGACTATTCCTCTGAGCCTGTCTTAGGAATTTCCAGAACATTTGTTTTATCATGATCACCAACTTTCCCTCCACGAATTGAGGTAAGTGGTGCAATCACAGAGTCTTCTTTTTTAGAGTTTGTATTTGGGGTATAACTAGCTAATCCGGAACCCACTATAGGAGACTTAAAGAAAATGTTACGTAGATAGACTTGATCGCGAATTGGTAATTGGCTGATTAATGTTTCTGCGATAATTTTTGGTGCTGTACCTTGTTTAATTAGCGATACACCATGCACGACTAAACTTCGCGTGAAAAAATCCTCAGAAGCTAGCGAGCCGCATAATCTGCTAAAGGTAGAAATACAAAGTTCGCAATAGCAATACCCCAGAACGTGGCCACTAGAGCGACCGCCATCGCATTACCAATCCCGTCCATTCCCGAGGTATTAAGACCAATCATCATTTCGATCATACCTGACGATGCTCCCAACAGGCCCAGACCTGGTGGAAATTTCGAAATCGAAAGTAGCATTTTGTGATCTTCATTATATCGTTTTTTAAATGAATCGCGACGATTCTTTACAATTAGCAATAAATCATCATACGACAGGGCGCTTTTTGAAAGCAATTTAAGGGCTTCCTTCAAGAACGGATTTGCGACGGAATAGTTTGATAAAAAACCATGAGGATCCTTTTTGTACTCTTCAGCGATACGAATTAGATCTGCAACGACGAAAAGGTCTTCAGCTTTCTTTTTGAAAAACAAACCGTAAATTAGGAAATCCAACATCTCTTTTAATTTGCGAAACGGAAATGCTAGAAGTGTCACACCGAGCGTCCCACCCAAAACTAACATTAGGGCATGCGCATTCAGAAAGATCTCTGGATTTTTAGAGCCTTTTAAAACTCCAAAAAATAAGACGAAACAAATTATGACTGTACCGAGCAAGGATGATAAATTCATGTTTGCCACAATCGGCTACCTTATTGGAAAGTTAAGCCAATTGTGGCAAACAGGACCTAGGCCTTTTTGTTGAGTTTCGGCTCTATGGGAAGCTGAATGATAAATTCTGTACCAACGCCAACCTGCGATTTAACTTGAATATCACCACCATGCTTTTGAATAATTCCATAGGTAATACTTAGACCTAACCCAGTGCCCTGACCTACCCCTTTGGTTGTAAAGAATGGATCGAAAATTTTATCTAAATGTTCAGGTGTAATTCCATTTCCACTGTCTTGAATTGAAATCTGTACCCAATTTTCTTTTTCTCTGATTAAGCTTACGTGAATCCAAATTGTGCCGCTTCCTGGAATGGCTTGAATCGCATTGGAAAGCAAATTTACAAATACCTGGCTTAACTGACTGGCAAAACACTTAATCGGCGGAATAGGTTCATAATCTTTTTTTACTTCTATCCGATTTTTCAATTCACCTTGAAGCAAATTTAGAGTCGCGTCGATCGTTTCTCGAATATCGACTTCTTTTATTTGTGACTCGTCAATTCTGGAAAAGTTTCTCAGGCCCAGGACTATATCCCGTGTTCGGCGAGCGCCCTCTTCACACGACGAAATTAATTTAGGCAGGTCACTTACAATATACTCAAATTCAACTTCGGCTTTTTTCTTTTCTAATGTTGCCGGCTCCTGGCTTGCCGATCTAACTAAATCAATTAGTTTCGCAGAATAATCTCTAAGGTAACTCATGTTACTGTAAATGAAACTAATGGGATTATTTAATTCATGCGCAACCCCAGCCACTAGCTCGCCTAACGAAATCATTTTTGCCGAATGAACTAATTTTTTTTGGGTTTCTTTTAATTCTCTGTTGGCGGCTTCAAGGTCTTGAACTTTTTTCTTTAAGTCATTTCTTGCCTGCGAAATATTTATACTCATTTGGTTAAAACTTTCTGTGAGCAAACCAATTTCCGTATCATTTTTTACGGGAATGGTAACCGCCTGTTCTTGCGATTCAAAAGAATGGAGCGCATCCACGAGATTATTAAGTGGTGCCAAAATCCATTTGCTTGTGATGACAACAAGGATAATTAAAAAAATGATAACTACACCGACCACACTAAAATACGCGAGATTTATATTCTTTAGCACTTCACGAGAATCTGATTTCGAAACGCCTAAAGATAGTAGGAATCGCGAATGACCCCATTCCATAAACGAAACATAGAAGCCATAGGGGATATTTTTAATAGGCACTTCGACAATCGGATCTTTACTATAGGCTACAGATTGAATTTTGCTAGAGACACCCGCATCTTGCCATCCCTTAAAACTCGCTAAAATAATTGTGGTGTCTTCTTTTCCTACGACAAATTCAAGTTTTAAGCGATTTTTAAGTCGATTTATAAATGCACTATCTAAATATATTTTTTGCTGAATATAGCCTATTGTTTTTTTACTCTGGTTGTTTACACGTGATAACAGAGTTAGCAAAATTCTATCGTTTGCGTACTCGAGTATAGGAATATCTTTCGATGTTTTTAAAACTGAAATGTATTTTTCCGACAAAAACGTAGCTTCGCTACCACCAGAGACAGTGATTACATCATTTTTATCGTTCTTAATAACTTTTGAAACCTGGCGTGCATCACGATTGAAAAAAATTAACTCAGATGAAAATTCTTGCATGATATATTCGGAAGCCAACTGATTTAAAGTCTGACGATCACTGATTGATAGATTGTAAACTAAATAAGGATCTTTTAGATAGCGATCACGGCGAACTTGCAATCCAGATTTAAAATCTGCCAAAATAACTTCGATTTCACGCGAGTTAACTGAAAGACGCTGCAACAGTTCCTTGTCTATAGCTTGTTCGTACTTTACCGAAGAATAATAGGCGACAAAAATTAGAGGCAGCAACGATAGCAACAAAAACCACATAATAATAATGGTTCGAATCGAGCGCTTTGCTTTTTTACGCTTTAAAACTATTTTTCTCATCCGATGAAAAACCTTAAAGTTCTATTTGTTTTCTGGAGCCGCAGTTTCTGCTTTTACCTCGGCTGCTTTCTCTTCAACCGTGAAGAGCAAGCGTATGATTCCGTCTGGCATCACACGAGGATGGGCTTCTTTAACTAGCTTACCCGTGGAGTAATCTTTTAATAATGCTTCAAGTTCACCTAACTTAGCTTCAGGCACTGTAAAGTGGAAATAATATACATTGGGTGTCTTCAGCCAACCAATTTCCACTTCCCCGGCTTTTTGCCCGCCCAGGTCTTTAATTTTATCTTTAATTTTAGGCGACACGGCTTCGGCATTGGTCACCAAGAATTGTCCTCGATAAATCCAAGCTCCTGATTTTGAGGATGTCTTTTCAGCAGCTGGCGGCGTTGCAACGGCTACACTAGCTGCTGGTTTGGTCGGAGCCGTTGTTGGTGTCGGTATATTTGGTGTCGTCGTCGCTAGCGGTTTAGATGGAGCTGACGTCGTAGTAGAATTTGGTTTAGCCGGCGGTATCGTATCTTTCCCAGCAACCGTCGTTGGCTGTTTAACTTCTTCGTCCGAGAACTCCGGTCGTTCAACATTTGCCTCAGGCACTTCACCTAAAATCGGCTTTCGTTTACGGTCTACTTCTGCCACGATAGTCTGGCTATCATTTCCGTCATTTAAATGAATAATTCGATTTAGTGGCAATACATTTAAAACAATAACTAACAGTAACGCTACCACACCAGCTTCCACCAGCCAGCGAAAACCCAGTGGCCATTGGTGCCAGCGCAAGCGATTAACTATGAAATTTACTTGTGAAGACTGCATTTCAATCTGTTTAATTGCAGCATCGTTGATTAATGTCTCACTTAGTTTTTCACAATATTGAATTCCATTGATCAATTTTATAAATTCATTTTGCAATTCAGGTGTGGACTCCAAAACAGCTTCAACGGCTTTCTTTCTTTCGGGATCTAGGGTATTTCGGGCGTATTCAAAAAGCAGATGATTGGCGACAAAGTCACTCATCTCTCTACTTTTATTTTTCTTAAGTCTAATAAACTCCACGCCTGCCCCTATTAACTTACTTTAATAAAAATGTATTTGATCCAAGTTCCTTAAGGGCACTGGAAATTCTATAGCGATGTGTCCCCTGGGAAATATTCAGTGCATTTAAAATATCGTCTTCCGGAACTTTAATTACTAAACCCCAAAGTAGAGATATTAATTCTTTCTTTGAAATACGTTTGTGGAATTCCTTCCAAGGACCCAATTCTAAATCTAATGGTAAAATCCAAAACTCACCGACGTTTTTAGTGATGTATACTTCCGTCGTATCACTTTTTGAATAAAGCTCAGTCGCGATCTTGATCATCATCTTACCGATGTCTACACCGGGCTTTAATTTTTTTAATTTTTCTATAGTTTTAATCGTGTAATGAATCGATTTTGTTTCGTTCATCAACGAAAAAAAAAAGAACAACGATAACGGGCGAACTAAAGCTTTAACATCAAAGGGATCGTTTTTTAATTTAAGATCCGCCTTCTCCATTATTACTCAACCGTAAGCTGTCTAAGTAGGTCTAAATTGTCTAGTACTTTACCAGAACCCAGAACTACGCAGCTTAATGGATCTTCAGCGATAGATACTGGTAAGCCTGTTCGTTCACGAAGTAAAACATCTAGATTTGCAAGCAATGCTCCGCCACCTGTTAGTACGATACCGTTATCAACGATATCCGATGCAAGTTCTGGTGGAGTTTTTTCAAGGGCGGTACGAACAGCATCAACTACTTCAGACAATGGATCCATCAAAGCATCATTCACTTGTGATGACGTGACTTCGATAGTTTTTGGAGCACCCGCAACTAAATCGCGGCCTTTGATTTCCATTGTACGTTCTTCCTCGAATGGATAGGCATTTCCAATTTCGATTTTTATTTTTTCAGCTGTTCTTTCTCCGATTAACAAATTGAACTGACGACGTATGTAATTCACGATCGCTTCATCGAACTTATCACCAGCGACCTTGATTGATTTACAGTAAACGATACCACCTAAAGAGATAACGGCTACACCCGTAGTACCGCCGCCCATATCAACAACCATGTTACCGCTTGGTTCAGTGATTGGCAGACCTGCACCGATAGCCGCTGCCATTGGCTCTTCGATCAAGTACACTTCACGCGCACCCGCTGATTGAGCCGCTTCACGTACCGCACGTTTTTCCACCTGAGTAATTCCGTAAGGAACGCAGATGATAATACGCGGACGCATGAACGATTTTTTCTCGCCCATAGATTTTGTGATGAAATATTTTAACATCGACTGAGTCACTTCAAAATCGGCGATAACTCCGTCTTTGATTGGGCGAATGGCTACGATCGAACCAGGTGTACGACCTAACATTTCTTTCGCTTCTTTACCAACCGCTAAGACTCTGTTTTGTAGACCGCGATAATTTTTTTGAACAGCTACAACTGAAGGTTCATCAAGAATGATCCCGCGTCCTTTCACGTACACAAGTGTGTTCGCTGTTCCTAAATCGATTGCGATATCATTTGAAAAATAATCAGAAACTTTGTCTAAAAATCCCATAGTCTTCCCGTTTGCGGCTTACAGTTATAATTTCGAGTCAAACCAGTGAAATATACTGGTATTTTGACGTAATATAAAGAGTGTAGGTTTCGATAAAATAAGAGTCAATGCAGATATTTATGCAATTTGCTCGAACCGACTCGACCCAAAAAAACGCTCAGCATCATTCGACTCCGAAATACTCGACTCCGAAATTGTCCGCTATAAGAGTCTTCGCTTAAGATCACGTGGAGAAATAATGAAAACAATCGTAGTATCTAAATTTGGTGGAACCTCAATGGGCGATGCCCAATGTATGAAGCGTAGTGCGCAGGTTAGCCTTAGCCAAAACGCCAATCTAGTCGTGGTTTCCGCGACTTCGGGCACGACGAACCTCCTGATTGCGTTGGGGAACAAAGCACTAAGCCATGAATGGTCTCAGCTAGAAACTTTGATTGAAGATATCCGTAAGCGCCATTTAACGATTGCGGCTGATTTAAAATTAGAATCCAAGGGTCAAACTGATCTTGAAAGCCTATTTCAAGAGCTAGAGTCGATCATCAAGGGCGTGTTCTACCTAAAAGATTTATCCCTAAAAGCTTTGGATGCGTTGCAAAGTTTAGGGGAGCGGATGTCTTCAGTCCTGTTTGCCCAAGCAATGAGTAATGAACTCGCTGGTCAAAATCGTAAAGTCATTCTCTACGACGCTCGCGAAATCTTAAAAACAGATGACATGTTTGGAAAGGCAAAACCGAATCAAGACTACATAAATAAACACGGTCCTGAGTTTTTTTCGGCCGTCGTCAAAGGCAATGACGTTGGCGTGACTCAAGGATTCATTGGTTCCACAATGGAAGGTCACACGACAACGCTAGGTCGTGGCGGCAGTGACTTTTCGGCAGCAATTTTAGCCGAAGGGATCAATGCAACGACATGTGAAATTTGGACGGATGTTACGGGTATCTTAACGACGGACCCAAGATTAGTTAAAGAAGCCAAAGTGATTGATGAAATTTCATTTAAAGAAGCCTCTGAGTTAGCTACCTTCGGTGCGAAAGTGCTTCACCCAGCGACGTTGCTGCCCGCCATCCGTAAAAACATCCCCGTATTTGTCGGCTCAAGCTTCGATGCAAACAAAGGGGGTACATGGGTACGCAAAGAAGTTGAAAATCAGCCACTGATCCGCGCCATGGCTCTGCGACGAAAGCAGGTTCTAGTGACTCTTTCAACTCCTGAAATGTTACAGACCCATGGTTTCTTGTTCCAAGTGTTCACTATCTTTAACGATCACAAAGTTTCTGTTGACGCGATTACGACGTCTGAAATCTCGGTATCCATGACACTAGACGAAGTAACATTACAAAATAAGGAGCTATTTAAAAAATTAGAGGCGATAGCCGAAGTTCACATTGAAGATAATTTGTCCCTAGTATCGTTAATAGGTAACAACATCATCCACACGTCTGGTTTAGCAAAAAAGATTTTTGAATCGATTCCGGACATTAACGTGCGTATGATTTGTCTTGGAGCAAGCAAACACAATTTCTGCTTCTTAGTAAAAGATTCTTCTGCTGAAGATGCACTCAAACGTCTGCACAAAGCTTTTATTGCCTAAGTCCGCGTGCGGCCGCGTACCTGGCACGGCCTATTTTTAGGCACCCTACTGTGAGGTTTTCCAGCCCATTTCTTTCTTAATGTAGGCGTGAAGTGCATTTAAATCATCACCAATTTGTTTATCCGTGTAGCTAAGCTTGTCCTTGAAAACACGAGAGATTTCTTCAAATTTACTTAAGCCATGATCGCGATGATATAAAAACAGGTTTGATCGACGAATGTAGTAATCAGGAATGTTTAAGCACATTGTATTTTCTATGTGGAATGCAACTTCTCTCTGAAGAAGATTGTAATCGCCTTGCGGACGCATAATAAGAATGGCCTCTGGACCATAACGTTCTGCTAATTTCTTTTCCTCACCATTACGATCATGGGAAATAAATTCGCGATATCCATTTTCAGTAACTAAATCATTAATAGGTTCTAGAGTTTTGGAATTTTTAAATTCAAATCGCTTGTCGTAAGGTAAATCATTTAGCAGTAATTTTACCGCGTCTTCCGCCATCTTTCGATAGGTCGTATATTTGCCGCCAGTTACGTGCAATATTCCCATCGCGTCTTTGAAAATGAGATGTTCACGACTTGTTTTACCGGGCGTATCAGAATCATCTTTCACAAGGGGGCGAACTCCAGAATACGACGACATGATGTCATTTACAGTTACATTAGAATTTGGAAAATAGGACTTCAATACTTGAAGCAAATAGTCGACATCAGCTTTTTCGGAGTGAACCGTTCCCGGATCTGATTGGTAATCAGTATCCGTAGTTCCAACGATTACATAATCACCCCGAGGGATACCAAAAATAATACGACTACTTTTTTCTGCCCCCATCACTACAGCTTGATGCAAAGGCAATTTCTTTCTCGGGAAAATTAGATGTATGCCTTTTGTTGGGCGAAGGCGTTTTTTCCAGTTATTTTCAATTTGAGATCCAAAAATATCCGTCCACGGGCCTGTACAACTGATGATTTGTTTAGTACGAATTTGGATTTGCGTCTGATTTAATAAATCTACGACATCCACGATATAGTGATCCTTGCCTTTAGTGACCCCTTGAACCTTTAAATAATTTCCTACCGCAGCACCAAATTGGGCGGCCGATCGGACGGTTTCGATTGTTAAACGATCATCATCCATGTAGGCATCATAATAAATATAGGAACCAACAAGGTTGTTTGATTTTAATTCAGACTGTGCACTTAGGGTTTCTTTAGCTGGCAGCTTTCTATGAATTTCGGGAGCTTGGAATAAAGAAAGTACATCATACAACCACATTCCTAAGCCCATTTTAAAGAATGTAACTCGAGATTCTTTAAAAATCGGAATCATGAAACGCATCGGATGAACCAGATGAGGAGCAATTTCAAATAATGTTTTACGCTCCGAAAGAGCCTCAAACACTAATTTAAATTCCATATTTTCAAGGTAGCGAATACCACCATGAATTAGCTTACTGGATCGAGATGACGTACCCGAAGCATAGTCACTGCCCTCAACCAGCGCGACTCTCATTCCCCGGGAACTGGCATCACGAGCCACACCAGCACCCGTAATACCACCACCAATAACCACGACATCAAAGGTTTCACGGTTCATTCGGATTATATTTTGATGTCTTTGGTCTTGGCCTAATTGGTTCATTTTGTCGTCTTTACGTATATCATCTGTGAGTTCCAGGATTCCGGCTTAAATGCATTCACAGAATTGATAACACCTTGGTTGTTTAAAAAATACACGCGCTGGAAATGTTTATCGCGCGATAGTCGGTAAGCAATCTCTACCAATTCATCACGGGCCTGTAATGCGGAGTACGATAAATGCTCTACCCATAAAGACTGAGTTTGGCCATCCAGGAAAAGTAACGGTTGGGCCGTAAAGTACCCTACTAGTAAACCTTCAGATGAAAACGTTGATTTTAATTCAGGATTTCGAGCGATAAAGCTCCAGCCAAGATTAGCATAGTGCTCAAGAGATTCTTTTCTCCATCGCGAATTCCATTTAATGAATTCCCGTTCCATCTCGTTTTGTTCGATTTCGATCAATTTCTTGTTTTCGAAATCGAGTAACTCTTCGATATCTTCTTTTTGCATCACTCGGCAGTAAAAACTCATGGCTCTCTCTTGATATGGACAGTGTACTAATATTAAGCTAGGGTTTCAATTAATGAAATACAAATCTTATCCCGAAACTTTTTGGAAACAGTTAAATGAAACCTTGGCGGAACTCAAGAAAAATCAGACGCCGTTAGTAGCGTTGTTTGATGCCGACGGAACCTTGTGGGACACGGACTTGGGTGAAAATTTGTTTCACTACACAATAGACAATCGTCTAGTGGAACTCCCGCCAAATCCCTGGGAACATTATCTAGAACTGAAAAAGAAAAACTCGGATCCGCGGGATGCCTATCTGTGGTTGGCCCAAATCTACAAAGGTCAAACTCTGGATCAAGTTCGTAAATGGGCCGATGATGCCCTAAAAAGTTTGCAACCATTTCCCGTTTTTGATGACCAAAGAAAACTCATCAATCTTCTTAAGAACCATCAGGTAACAATTAAGGTAATAACCGCATCAATTGCTTGGGCCGTCGAACCTGGCGCTCGCGCTTTAGGTTTGCTGGATTCAGATGTGATTGGGGTTGAAACTCGCGTTCAGAATGGCATAGTCACAGATGAAAAAGCTGGAGTAATTACTTACAGAGGCGGCAAAGTCGAAGGCTACAAAGCTAAACATAAAGACCAACCCTTCTTGGCAGTCGGAAATTCCGAGGGCGATGTCGAACTACTAGAATTTTCCAGCCACCTGCGCCTAGCGGTCAGTGCGTCTAACCGTGAAGATAGACTTTACAAATCGGAATACCATCTGCAAGAAATTGCCAAATCAAAAAATTGGCATTTTCATCGCTTTATTTAGCGTTAGTTTTTAAAACTCTTTGTACGACTGATCGTTTAACATTCGCTTAAATTCAGAATCTTTGGCCGCCAGCTCTTGAGGGGACCCATCCTCGATCACTCGGCCATTCTCTAATACCAAGATACGATCGCAGCTGAATATTGTCGACAGACGATGGGCAATCACAATTGATGTGCGATTCTGAATTAGCTTTTTAGAGGCCATTTGCAGCAAGTGCTCCATTTGCGAATCTATATTAGACGTTGCTTCATCCAGAATAACGATTTCGGGATCGAAAATTAAAATACGTGCAAAAGATATCAACTGTTTTTCGCCTGTACTCAAATTAGCTCCGGATTCTTCTACGGGATAAGCCAGTGTACGCTGAGTTTTGGCCAAGTAATTCACTAAGCCGATTTCATCGGCGACACGATACACACGGTCTTCTGGGATACGTAATGACCCCAATGTCAAATTTTCGAATATGGTGCCTTTAAATAAGAACAAGTCCTGCTGAACACAGTTAATTTTATGGCGTAGCTGAGTCAACGGGATAGTTTCGATGGCCTGCCCACCAATAAATAACTCGTTCGGTGTCGGAGGATACAAATTCAATAACAAATGAACCAATGTCGATTTTCCGGCCCCTGTGCGCCCCACAACTCCCACCGACTGGCGATCCTTAATCGTCAATGATAGGTTTTTCAGCACGGTATTTGATGTCTCTTGATACTTAAAGCTCAAATTCCTAAATTCGATCGCGTTACCCAATTTTTGCGGTATGTGAGGCAAGCTATAGCCAGGCTCGATCGGCTCTTCTAACAAGCTGAACACGCGCTCGGCGCTGGTTAAACTATTTTGAAACTGTTGATATTTTTCGATGATGTCTCGGAATGGATGAACGAAATCCAGCGCGTGCAAGAAGAATGTAATCACCAAACCGACTTTGATACCGTCTTGTTGACCTAGTACCCCACTAAAGTACAAAGCACTCGCCAAGATCACACCATTGAATAAATTTAAGATCGGCATCATCAAGGCATAGTTGCGGGTCGACTGCAACGAAACACGCTTCAAATCTGCCGACAGATCTTCAAATTGAGTCAACTTAGGTCGTGATAACTGGTACATCTGAATAATCTTCATCCCGCTCAAGCTTTCGGCAATGAACGAATTTAAAGCCGAAGTAGCAATTTTCGAAATGCGCAATGTATCTTTGATCTTATTTGTGACTTTGATTCCTAAATAGAAAAATAAAGGCGCCGTCGCTAAACAAATCACGGTTAGTTTAACTGAAATCAACATCATCGATGTCACAATTGAAATCAAAACGATCAACTGGATAAACACTTTAACCACGCCATCGCTAAAAATCTCGCCGATCTGTGAAACATCGTTTGTAGCGCGAGTTACAATTCGTCCCGTAGGAGTCTTATTAAAATACGTCATCGGAATACGCTGAATGACGAACAAAATTTTAGAACGAATATCAAGCAACACTTGGTTACCTAGTTTTTGAAATTGGTAGACTTGCAAGAATTCTAAACCTGCATTCAAGATCTCTAAAAGTGCGTAGCCAATGGTGCAGTATAATAACAAGTCCCAATCTTTCTTTACGATCGCATTATCGATCGTGTACCCGATAAAGAACGGAATGGCTCGTCCGCTCAACGCTGCCGCTAGCACTAAAAATGTAACCCAAACAAGCGTTCCTTTTCGACGAGCTAAAAAAGGACTCAGCTTTTTAAAAAGTTGTTTATAATTTAATCGGGTAGTTTCTTTATCTTCAGCGAAATTATGCATGCGTTTCCCCCGCTGCACCCATCTGCTGTAATTTCCACTGAGTTGAATAGAATTTAGATTTTTCCAGCAGCTCCTCGTGGGTACCGACCGCTTCAATTTGTCCTTCCGAAAGGACGATGATTTGATCGGCTCTTATCAATGACTGAACTTTATTAGCAACAATAATTCGAATTTGATCTTTGCTAGATTTGAACAAATGATCGCGCACATTGCTTTCCGTTTTTGTATCTAACGCACTTAGAGTGTCATCCAGCAAGATCACATCGGGCTTAGAATACACCCCGCGAGCTAGCGTTAATCGTTGTTTCTGGCCACCAGATAACTGAACTCCTTTTTCGCCGACAAATGTTTCTAGTCCGCGCTCCAAGTTCTTTAAATCTTTATCAAAATCAATCATAGAAATGACGGAACTTAACTGCAGTTCATTGCTACTTGCCGACAAGATCACATTATTCCGAATAGTGGCGCTAAACAAAAACGGCTCCTGTGGAACCATTTTTACAAACTTCCATAGTTCTGATTTTGCAAACTGGGTATAGTCCTCACCGTTAACTAAAATCTGTCCTGAATAGTTTCCTAAATAGTCTACTAATAAATGAAGCAGTGTTGACTTACCCGACCCAACCGGGCCCGTGACACCAATGAATTGGCCTTTTTTGATATCTAAATTAATATTTTTTAGAACATCAATATCGCCATATTTAAATCCCACATTTTTTAGCTCGATGGAATTTATCGACGACAGATGAGTAGACTGCGTTTCCGCAAACAATTCAGGAAATTCGATAGGCTCTTCTAAAAGGGTACGAATCCGTTCAAATGCGCTACGGCCCTTTTGCATTTGCGATAGTCCATACCCCAGCGCCGAGAACGGCCAAATGATTTTATTGATGTATCTTTGAAAAGCCACAAAGGTTCCTAGCGTAACAATCCCATTGATAATGTCACCGCCCCCAATATAGAGCAAGATCACAGTACCTGTAGCCACTGCCGCTTGCATAAGGGGATTAAATAAAGAATCGACTCGATTCAGTTGATTCGATTTATCCAGATACTCTTTGCTGATCTCCTGATACTTTTCAGAACGCTGGGATTCCATCGAAAATATTTTTATGATCTTTACACCCGACACTAATTCTTGGGTAAAACTAGTTAATCGCGCTAACATCCCTTGCTGTTCTTTTGAAAGCGCACCGATACGTTTAGTAATGGCGTGAATAAAGAACGGGACGACGGCTATAAATATTAAACTTTTCCACGTCCAACTTGGGCTTAAATAAATCATGGCTGGAACAATCATGATAATTAGACTGATACCATCAATTAAAATCAATAAGCCCGGACCGATACCATTTCTAAAGAATTGAACATCATTGGTAATTAGACTCATCATTTCGCCAACGGAGTTTTTAGTGTAAAAGCGAGGCCCCATTTGTGAGTAATGATGAAAGACTCGATTGCGAAGCTCATCAGCCGCTGAGGTATGGTAGTCACTCCAGAAAATACGCCAACCGTAGCGGGTGCTTGCTAACAAAAACATTAAAACAAAGAATAACCCAGCGGTCTTTAGAAGTTCGGTCGGTTCAAAATTTCCTGCAGAAATTGTATCGATGGCAACCTTTAGAACTAAAGGTGTCGCAGAATCTAGGGCATTGGTTGCTAGCAGAAGCGCTAACCCAATGCCGAAAGACTTTTTATTTTTGTGTATGAAATAGCGTAAAGGACTCTTAAGAAGTTTATCGTTCAAAGCTTCTTGCAATCTCTACGAACGTTCTGATCATCGCGCCGCTTGCGCCTTTTTTAGGGCAGTATTTCAAACGGTTACCAACTGACCAGCCAGTACCAGCGATGTCAAAGTGAGCCCATGGAATGCCCTCTTCTACGAATTGTTCCAAGAATGCCGCGGCTGTCGCAGAACCGGCACCTTTACCTGCCGAAATGTTCGATAGATCAGCGTATGTGCCTTTCATATCTTGAACATGGAAGTCAGTAAGAGGCATATTCCAAACCCATTCACCAGAAGCTTTAGCAGCTTCTTCGATGGTCTTTTTCAATTTTTCATTACGTGTGAAATAACCCGTGTGCGTGTTACCAAGGGCGATTACCATTGCGCCTGTAAGCGTCGCTGCATCGATAACGATTTCTGGTTTTTGTTCGCATGCGTACACAAGCGCATCGCTTAGGATCAAACGACCTTCTGCATCTGTATTATTAACTTCAAATGTCTTTCCGTTACGTGCTGTGTGGATATCACCCGGCTTAGTCGCCGAAGGACCCGGCATGTTTTCAGTTGCGGGCACGATACCCATAACGTTTACTTTTAATTTCAATTTAGCTACAGCAAGAACGGTTGCAATTACGTTCGCACCACCGCACATATCGTATTTCATTTCTTCCATGTTCGCCGATGGCTTAATACTGATACCGCCACAGTCGAACGTTAAACCTTTACCTACGAAAATAACCGGTTTTTTACCTTTAGCTGCACCATTGTACTCTAGTACGATAAAACGTGGCTCTTGATCTGAACCCATGGAAACGCCAAGCAAACCACCCATTCTTTCTTTTTTGATGCGGGCTTTATCCCAAACAGTGGCTTTTACCTTAACTTCTTTAGCCGCTTCTACAGTTTTCTTAGCCAAAATATCTGGAGTCATTAAATTTCCAGGCATGTCTCCAAGGAAACGAGCGAAATTTACAGTATCCGCCAAAGCTAAACCTTCAGAGAAGGCTTTTTTAATACCCGCATTTTTAGCCTCTTTAAGAACAATATGGAAAAGAACGTCTGTCGATTTCTTGTCTTTTTTAGATTTTAACTGATTAAATTCATAAGATGTTAATACTAAGCCTTCAACCAAAGCTTGGATATTGTCTTCGCTTTTCAGCTTTGCCGCCAAAGAATCCATATCGATAAACGCTTCGTCCACTTTCAATTGTTTTACGTAATCGTGAATCGACGCCGCTGTAGAGCGGAAGGATTCATGAGTTAATTCTTTTAACGAACCCAGACCAACAACCAAAAGATGACGGCATGAAGCATGTGCGAATTCTCTAAATAAGACTGCCTCTCCCACTTTGCCAGAAATTGATTTTTCTTCTAAGTTTGTCTCAAGTTGTTTCGCGACAGATTTATTATGCAACACTGGTGTTTTATCTTTATCGTCATTTAAACTAGAGAATAAGACTAAAACTGTGTTTGATTTTGAGCTGATAGCTGACTCAAGGTCTTGAGAAATTAGATCGATTGTCATTTATGACTCCGTGGTTCAAAGCTGGTTGAAATTAGACCTTTAGTCGTATCATAGTTAATTGATTCTTCAAGGCCTTTTTAAATAAAGTAGTTCTAAAATTGTCCGATAGAGATTCAAGATAACGAACACTTCAAGGGTGTTTAAAAATTACCAGGAGAACCACTGTGGCACTAATTCCTTATGTGATAGAGCAGACATCTAAAGGCGAACGCTCTTATGACATTTACTCACGCCTACTAAAAGACCGAATTATTATTCTCGGATCAGCTGTAACTGATGATGTGGCCAATGCAATCATCGCACAGATGCTCTTTTTAGAAGTGGATAATCCAGAAAAGGACATTCATTTGTATATCAATTCGCCTGGTGGAAGTGTATCGAGCGGTTTAGCTCTTTACGATATTATGCAATTTGTAAAGTGCGATGTGGCGACGTATTGCATGGGTATGGCGGCCAGCATGGGTTCCCTTTTATTAACAGCGGGCGCTAAGGGAAAACGGTATTCTCTACCGAACACTCGAATCATGATCCATCAACCTCACTTGGGTGGTGGCGGACTAGGTGGCCAGGTAACGGATATCGAAATCCATGCACGTGAGTTAGTAAAAACAAAAGAAAAGCTGACTAAGATTTATCAAAATCACACTAATCAAAGCTACGAAAAACTTTTCGCAGCAATGGAACGTGACAATTTTATGAGTCCTCAAGAAGCAAAAGAATTTGGTTTGGTCGACCACATTGTTGAACCAAGAAAATTAATCAAAGGATAATTGAATGTCGTCTTCAACAGCACAAGGCAGTTTACGCTGTAGTTTTTGCGGAAAAGGCCAGAAGGAAGTTAAAAAACTGATCGCCGGCCCTGGTGTCTACATTTGTGATGAGTGTATTGATCTATGTAATGACATCATCGACGAGGAAAAAGAGCGCGAGACATCATCAAAAGGTGTATTCAAGGTTCCAAAGCCTCTAGATATTAAAACGCACTTAGATGATTTTGTTATCGGCCAACAACAAGCAAAGAAATCTTTGTCAGTTGCTGTACACAATCATTATAAAAGAATTAACAACATCAGCACCAGCAAAAAAGGCAACGATATCGAATTACAAAAATCGAATATCATGCTTATCGGACCAACCGGTTCTGGTAAAACATTGTTAGCGCAAACAATCGCTAAGATTCTAAATGTTCCATTCGCGATGGCCGATGCAACGACTCTGACGGAAGCCGGCTATGTCGGTGAAGACGTAGAAAACGTAGTGTTAAATTTATTACAAGCTGCTGATTACGACGTAGAACGCGCGCAAAAAGGCGTTATCTACATCGACGAGATTGATAAAATCTCTAGAAAATCAGAAAACCCTTCAATCACTCGGGACGTTTCGGGTGAGGGCGTTCAGCAAGCATTATTGAAAATCTTGGAAGGCACTGTCGCAAACTTACCTCCAAAAGGTGGTCGTAAACACCCTCAACAAGAATTTATCCAAGTGGATACTTCAAATATCTTGTTCATCTGCGGTGGCGCATTCGTAGGTTTGGAAAAAATCATCGAAGGCCGTACGTCAAACAGAACAATGGGTATCGCTGCGGATATAAAAACAGGTAAAGAAAAAGATGAATCAATCAATATTCTACAAAGCGTTGAGCCAGACGATTTAGTTCGTTTCGGTATGATCCCTGAATTTATCGGTCGTTTACCGGTGATGGCAGTCCTTGATCCATTATCTGAAGAGGCTTTGATCGATATCTTGATCCGTCCAAAAAATGCGATCACGAAGCAGTATCAGAAGCTATTTACATATGAAGGCATTGATTTAAAATTCACGGATAAAGCTCTGAAAGCGATCGCCCAAACGGCCATCAAACGCCGCACAGGTGCACGTGGTCTAAGAGCGGTTCTTGAAACAGCGATGCTTGATATCATGTTCGATGTTCCATCAAAAACTAACTTAAAAGAGGTTTTGATCGACGATACTGTGATTACATCAAAAGGCGCACCCGGATTAATCTTCAAAACAGAAGAAGAAATCAAAAAAGCCAAAGCGGAAAAATCAGATCCTGCTGAAAGCGCTTAGTTTCTAACAAATGTTTCAAAACAAAAAATCCCGGCCTAATAAGCCGGGATTTTTTTTGCCAATCGAGCGCCCGAGTGCTAACTGGAACCTGGTCATCAAGTGATTATGCAAAATTAGGCGCTCTTGAGTATTGTGCGAAGCAATCTCAATACACGTTGATGGGTCAGCCTATTGACCAAAGCGTTTCTTCTACAACTCTAAATGCGTATTCTAATTCATATAGGATGAAGAACTACACCCACACGAACTACAATATTGTTCCAGTAACTACGACGTATCCGAGTCATACGGCTTTATTTCAATGTAAAAGCAAACTGTACACTTTAGAAGGTATGGCCGAATCAGAACAGATAAGCCGTGAAATGGTTCATGCGATCACGAAAGATTTTAAAGCCGGTGTTCTGCTAAAAGAAATCGATCCGAAAGTAAAAAACAGTTCGCTCAAAACAGATGACATTATCATTAAAGTCAACGGCGTACGAATCGAATACGTTACAGAAATTTCTACAGCTTTAGATAAAAATATTAGAAAAACGACTCCCGTAACTATTATTCGAGACTCTAAAATTAAAACTATTGAAGTGAACGTACAAGATAGCACCGCATTCCTTAAGGCACTTAACCAAGATGTGATAGCACGGATTTGTACGAAAAATGAAACGTCGTTGACCACAACGGCTAAACCCGGAGGCCCGTCCGTAGTCGCTTCGTCGAGTTCGAGCGCGAGCCCCAAAAATGAAGCTCCGGACGCATTCAAAACCGCGTGCACGACGGTTTCTAATTTTTTGAATAAAAACTAAGACGCTTTTTTATTTCCCTGAACTCGGCGTTCACGAATGAGCTGAATCATATCGTCATAGTCGTTTTTTCGGATCGGTTTGGGATAGAAATATAAATTATTTGTTTTTAAGAACTTCAATTTTAAATCAAATTCAGGCGGATAGAACAATATTACAGGGAACGATGGGTTTAGACTGAGCAAATCGGTAAATAGTGAATTTTGAAAGATTTCAGGATCACTTCCATCAATGACCATTGCCGATAGCGGATGATGAAAAAGATTTTTCGATTCCGTCAAATTCTGAGCCTCTATAATCTTGAAATGGTCTTGTTCTAGCATATTATACAAAAAGGATCGAAATGAAGATTCTGGACTAACTATCAGAACTTTCGATTCTGGCTCGCTGCTAAGATTGGCGTTGTTTTTCGGGAAATGCAGGAAAAACGTCGTTCCCGCTTTATAATTACTTTCAAACGAAATACTGCCGTGGTGAACCTTCATAATCTTTTCAGAAAGGTAAAGACTTAGCCCCACGCCCTCACCGACATCTTTGGTGGTGAAAAATGGCGTAAATATTTTATTTTTTATTTCGTCACTCATAGGTGAACCGTTATTATTTATCGAAAACACGTATTCGCCGACAACCTCTTCCACTTTGATCGAGATCAAACGCGCAGTCTTTTGATTTTCGATAGCCGTAATCGCATTCTTCATTAAATTCGATAAAACCTGTTTGATATATAAACGGTCACACACAATTTTAACATCCGATAAATCTACAAATAGACTAATCTTGTTGAAGTTAAGGAAGTGCTCGTTTTCATTTATAATTTCGCGAATTATTTCACTACTACTGACTTCTTTAAAATGAACATCTTCGGTTTTATAGAAATTTAAAAGCTTTCTCACAATCGAAGTCATTCGTTTGGAATTTCTAGACATGGACGCAATACTTTTTTGAACTGGCTCGGAAGTAAAATCTAGCTTTGCTTTCGCATGATTGTTTAGAATTTCTAAATTGCCGACGATAACACTTAAAGGATTATTTAGTTCGTGCGCAATTCCCTGTGCTAAACGACCCAAGTCGGCCAATTTTGCAGAACGTAAGTTCTGGTTAATCAAAAATTCTCGCTCTTGCTGCTTTTCTTTGACTTCAGATAAATCAATTAAAGAAAAAACCAGAACTTTAGCTTTAGGTAACTGTACAGCTTTGCAGAATACATTAACAGGACTCTTTCTGCCAGAGCGTCTCTTAATTTCAAGGTCTTTTTCGCTAATTCGCACAAAGTTTTTATCACTATTAGCAAGGGACATAATTGCATCGATTTTCTTACGATTTTGAGACACGAACAAATTGTATATTTCATCGCCCTTAACTTGGTCGACAGTTTTCCCCGTTAGTTCCTCGAAATATTCGTTACAATATGCGACCGTACGGGTTTCAGGATCTATAATAAGAATAGGAACCGCAAACAAATTAGAAATGTTCGCGAAGTCCTTCAGACTCAGTTTCATGCTTTCTTATCGGGTAAATACCAACGTTATTTCTTTAGTCGAAGGTCTAGTTTTTATATATGAAAATATACCGAAATTATACTGTGGTTCGCGCCGGAATATTCTTATTCTTTTCTATCATCGGATTACTCTATTTTTTGAAAGTAGAGTACGGCTCTATTAGAAACGATCTTATCTGCACATTCTCTGCCCCGAGTATGGAAAAAATCTATGAAATCTACCATGTTAAATTCAAAGGACTATTGCCTAAAAACTTTCCTGCCGCGCGATTTAAGTACCTAAGCGATACTATCCTAACTCGTCCAGATAGCCACCCGCCATTAATTTGCAACGCCAAAGAAAATTTAAACTATAAGAAATCACCGCTCTATCCGTATCGGTCGCAGCTCTATCCAGTGTTCACTGACTCGCTAGATACTTTGAATTGGATTGCGGTCTCTCATAGAAAAGAATCATTAATGATAAATCAATTGGCAAAATTTAAGCAAATTGTTCTGCAGGAGAAAACTAGCTTCGAAAGTTTTTCTTCTGATTGCGCAGTCATACGGGAAATTTCGGATCAAATAGGGCTTTTAGAAAAACATTTAAAAATCGATCAGCAAAAACGACAGCCGAGTCAAACACCTAAACTGTCTCAGGAAAAAGGACCGAGTACACTTGTGCGATTAAACAAAAGCATTTCACGTCAATTGGATTTCGCCAAAAAGCATTTAAAATCGAATGAAAAACTCTTTGTTTCTAAATGGAAACGCTACCTCGAGTTCGAATCGGAAAAACCTCTATGCCCCTATTGATTAGTTTACTTCTAATTACAAACCTTGCTTGGCCGGCCGATATTCCGAAGTGTGAAGATAAAATCGCCGAAGAAAAAGTTAAAAAAGGCTTTAATGCCCAAGCTGGCAATAGAACTCTAGAAGCGATAGATCTATATAACGAAGCGATGAAACTAGATCCAAAATGTAGCGACGCTTTCTATGAAATAGGTTGGTCATTTTGGAAACTAGGTGAATGGCAGAAAGTAGTCACTACCTGGGAGTCGGCTTTAAAGTTAGATCCAAATCATAAACTCATTCCACAGTTTATGCCGGCGGCAAAAGAAAATTTGAAAGTCGTAAACAGTGGCGCCAAAACAAATCAGTTTCGAAAAAACGTGGATTTATTTAGCCAGTCTCTGCCAGAAGAATCGCCAGTAAAATTAAGTTTGATCAACCGCTGGCAATCTTACAACCCGAAGGCAGAACTTAAGAATGATCACTATGATCAAGATATATTTTCGCCGAAATCGGTTTCTTTTTCTGACACCGGTGACATGGCATTCGTGCAATCACTTGAAGGTGCTAAAACCTTGTTTTTTAAAAGTGATGGCTCAGAAAAAGTAGGCACTATTAAACATCAATTTGATAAAAAAGCTGTTGCGAAACTCGCCGACAAAGCCCCGCCGTTCAACTACAGGCCCGACAGCAAAATGCTCAAAGGCTTTTCTGGCAAACCGGTGGAAAGCATAGTGACTCATGATGGTAAATATCTATGGACGACTTACTATCGAAAAAATTACGATGAATTAGGTCAGCAAACTTCGGCCGTTGCCATCATTGACGTCAAAGACCAAAAAGTTCTGCGGATAATGGGTACTGGACCCATTTCCAAATATATCGAAAAATCCCCAGATCAAAAATGGATCGCGATTTCAAATTGGGGGGATAACACTGTTGGAATCTATAATATTTCTTCATCCAAACCAGAGGAATTCAAGGAACACCAATTGTTGATCGTAGAAAAAAAGCATTCTCTAAAAAACTTAAAGGCCAATCGCGATAAGGACTGTGGGTTCTGTGTCCGTGGCCTTGCATTCAGCCATGATAGTCAATTTCTATTTGTGACACGAATGAAGGGCGGCGGGATTTCAATATATAAGAAAGGCGTCAAAGACCAGTTTGAATTTTTGGGTACAGTCATGGGTTTGCAACCGGGACCGCGTGATATTCACTTTTCAAAAGATGGGAAAGACATCTTTATCGGTTGTAATTCATCGGGAACCATCACAAAAGTTCCGTTCAAAGAATTCATTGAACTATTCGACGGACATAAAGGCGAAAAAATCAATATTACTGATACTGATTTTAAATATGCGAAAAAATTTGTGGGATTAGGCGTACGCAGTTTCAAAGTTCACCCTAAATTTGACTATCTATTTTTGACGTCTAATAACGGTAGCGAGATAATTATCACCAAATCCACTGATTTATCAGTACTTGGTCGTGTTCCGGTGGACTCTTACCCGGTAGGACTTTCCATTTCACCAGATGGTAAATATCTTTGGGTAACCTCTCAAGGGAAAGACGCACAAGGAGGAAATTCAGTTTCGGTTTTTCTTATTACTGAATACCTCAAGAACCAGATTAAAATGTAATTTGTCCTTCGGGCTGCGGTGATAATGGCAGATTGATAACGAATGTCGTATTCTTTTCGCTAATATCGTAATAAAATTCACCATCATGTTGTTCTATAATTGATTTAGAAATACTAAGACCCAACCCCGTACCTTTTCCCGTTGGTTTTGTTGTAAAAAATGGAGTCATGATCTTGTCAGCAACTTCTTTAGGAATCCCCGCACCACTGTCGCGAACTTTTAGTGTGAAACTTCCTTGAAACCTTTTAATTGAAATTTCAATCCACTTTTCTGGAATATTCTCTACAGCGTATATGGAGTTGTTTAAAAGATTTAAAATTACTTGCGAAATCTGGGCGGGATGACAACTGACCCACGCGGCTTCGTCAGTCAGATTTTTCCTAATTTCAATTCCGTAGTTGCGGCACTTAGTTTCACAGAGTGAAATTGTTTCTTGAAGAATATCTTGAATTTTAGCCAATTGTTTTGGATCGGAAGCGTCGTTACGGGCAATTTGTCGAAGACCCTTAATAATCTCTGAAATTCTAAACACAGTTTTATAGATTCGCTGTAGTCCAACTTCAAACTTACTCTTTTCTAGCTGTGGAAAACTTACTGAATCGATGATTCGAGACAACTGGGTCACTTGCGCAGAAATAACTGCCAACGGATTATTAATTTCATGCGCCAAACTACTAGACATTTCACCCAAGGCTGCCATTTTAGCTGCTGACTGCAGAGCCATTTCGTTTTGACGCTGATCATGAATATCAAGCGTGATAGCGATAATAATTGATTCATCTTCTTCCATTCGTTTTAAAATTAGTAAAAATAATTTAGATGAACCATTTACATTGAGGAAAACTTCTTGGGTAACACTCTTCAAGTTTGATTTTTCAAATTGTAGATACATGCTGGAAAATGCATCTTCGGCACGCACAAAGCCAACGGGTTCATTCACAAATAAATTCGGTTGAATCCCCGTAAATTGCGACACAAGTTCATTAACATAGATATACTTTTTATCTTTAATTAGTGAAACTCCACCCGGAAAGGAATTGATTATCAACCGAAGCTCATTCTTTTGATTTAGAACATTAAACCATTGCTTAGCATAGTCTCGTCTAACCAAGGCGATAAGGATAAAAAACAAAATCATGGTTGCAAACAAAAAACCATTATTCAGTTCTGCTTCCCTGTTTAAAGCAAAAAACAAAAGCGGAGCAAATGCGAGCTGAAGCCCAAATATATAAAAGTCTCTTTTGGACAGAGCCAAACTATAAGACGCCGTTGCCATTAGGCTTGAAAAAATCATGTGAATTAAAGTCACCACTTTAATATCTCTATGATACATGTCTAACGTTAAGAAAATCAAAACAGACCACAAAGCTCCATTAACAGTCATCATGATTCGGAAGATAAGGTGCCACACTTTGTGACTAAATAGACCGAACGCAATTAAGTGTATCCATCTAACCAAACTAATCAGCAAAACTAAATAAACTAAAATAAAGATTTTAAAATTAAAACCAAAAAAAGTATTTACAGTGAGTAGCAGTAGTAATGAAAACAATATATTGATGCCAATACCCAAATAGGAACGGCTTTTCGTCTCAGATAGAATTTCTCGATAAACTGAATACCTTTTGGTCAAATTTTCGCTCATATCCTATATTGAATTTATTAAGTCTAAACTCAAGTCAAAACCCCTTAATTCAATCTCAAAATAAAGCAAACAAAGTACTTAGGTCTTAGGTCAATAGTCCGATACTATACTATGCCTAAATCCGTGCTCAAGTTACTACTTTTGTCTGCTGGTTCCGCATTGATTTCATGTTCTAATGGTGGTGGTGGTGGCGACCAAGGTTCAGCGGCACCGACGGCCGCCGAAACTGCGAATTGCCTAGACGTTCGCTCCTATAGCGATTCCCTGACTATTTCAGGAAACGCGAGTTACCAATATCGCCCCGTAGCCACCACGACAACGAGTCAAGGTATCATTTATGCGCTTTCAGGAAACCCGGCAACGGCGGCAGTTCCATTTGCCGAAATTGAAGTTCTAAATTCTAACGGCGATACAATTCAGTGCGGTAATACAGATGCAAGTGGAAATTTCTCTCTAAACGTTTCGAAAAATTCAGGCACTGTTCGCGTTCGGGTTTTATCACGGGCATTCAATTCAAATTTAAAGTTGAGCGTTCTAGAAGACACTAACATGAACATTCCTTACTCTGTCGAGGCCACGACTAATGCAGAATCAAGCAATGTAACTGGGTTATCTTTGGTGGCAAAAGCGCGCCAGTCAGAAAGCGCTAAGATTGAGGGCGGCGCATTTCATATTTTGGCTTCGATTTACAAAGCCAACCAGTATATCCGCACACAAACTAACAATGCGAATTTCGTTGCAGAAAAAGTTTCTGTTTTCTGGAAAGCAGGATTTAATCCGTATTCCTATTTTGGATATCCCAATAACTTGCTTTCATTTTATAAACCAGGCGAAAGAAAGCTTTTCATCTTGGGCGGTAAAGACGGCAATGTAAGCCAGATCGATACAGACCATTTCGACACTAGCGTAGTATTGCATGAATACGGCCACTTCCTAGAAGATGTTTACGGAAAAACGGATTCTCCGGGGGGCTATCATAATGGTGATGCGGTCATTGATCCCCGACTTGCCTGGAGCGAAGGCTTTGCCAATTTCTTCCAAGCCGCAGCTCAAGGGACAAATAGCTATTTAGACACTGCGGGCTTCTGTAACGATTCCCAAGAATCAGGTTCCTGTTCGCAAAACGTCTATTTCCGCTTAAGCGAAAATGGCACGACTACATTATACGATCGCGCGACACTTGCCGGCGAAGGTAGCTTTCGCGAAATTTCTATATCACGCACGCTTTATAAAATCGTGAATACGGCCTCTTCTTCCCCTTATTCTGGGGCTGGCGCAGGTATCCCGTTTAGTGAAATTTGGGGTGTCTTTACAGATTCTGTAACTGGCTATCATTCAAGTGGCAAAGTTTTCCGCACCATGCATTTATTGATGTCACGACTTCAACAAATCGTGACCGCTTCATATAGCAGCAACGTTAGTTACTGGAACGCAGTTCTTGCAAATGAAAACCAGGCCACCGATTTTAAAGAATATAACAACACGTTTACCGAAGTAGCTTTAAACTCATGTGCCACTCGGGAATTAACTCCTGTTGCGGATAAAACAACGTGCTATGGGTCAAGCTGCCCAATTTACAAAATGTCGAATCAATTGCTCTCAAATGATTTCTATCGTTTAGATGTAACTCAGCAAGATGTCGATGCGAATGCCACAATTCAGATTTCTTACTTTCAATGTAAGTCCTCCGCTGTAGGTGGCCCCGCAAATCCTTCAGGTCCTGGCGACAGTGGCTGTGCCGTTTCCAACAACGTTGACCTTGATCTCTACCTTTACAAACAAGGCTACACCTACTTTGACGAATACAAAGAAAAAGAATCCGGCCAGCAGAGTTCAGACATCGTTAAAAAGAGCGCCCGTGCTTATGCCTCTATCGAGACAGGCAGCGAGGTCATTACTCTAGGACAACTGACTCCAGGCGTTTACTTGTTAAATGTTAAAGCAAATACCTACGGTAAGAATTCTACCACAGTAGGCGAAACAGCTCGTTTCCGTGTGCAGAAATTATCAGGATCAACACAGAGGGATTTATGTCCAAACTAAAACAGTATAGAAGCCATATCGTAAAATTCGTTTTTGTTTTTGTGGCCATGTTTGGCTTAGGCTACGGAACTGCGGATTACTTTATTTTTAAAGGTAATGAAAGTATAGGACAAAGTCCAAATTTAACGTCTCTATTATTCAACGCAAAGATGGGCAAATCCCTATCTTTCGTAAATGTACAGCTAGAGGCCCCAGAGATTCCAGACAACCCCAATGACCTCACCGAGATCAGTGGTTACATCACTTTGCTTAAGTCCTCAAATAGTTCAATTAAATACCAATGGCTGTTACCGGAAGGCGTGCAAATTGTTGAAGGCGACTTAGAAGGCCAATTAGATTCTGTCGTTGTGGAAGAACCAGTGGAAGTCGTAATTGTTGTTAAAGGTTATTCAT
The DNA here is from genome assembly GCA_002345205.1 of Bdellovibrionaceae bacterium UBA2316. Taxonomy (GTDB): domain Bacteria; phylum Bdellovibrionota; class Bdellovibrionia; order Bdellovibrionales; family Bdellovibrionaceae; genus UBA2316. The sequence continues at coordinate 27,654 of DDVI01000039.1, forward strand.
CTTATGAAAAGAAACTGGTAACATTAACGGCTGGAACATTAGTCGGGGACACTCCAGTTAGCAATGTCGCTCTGATTTCAAGTCGCCCCGAAGATTCTCACGATTACATTGCTAAACAAAGATTTGATACTGAGCAATTGCAGAAGTTGGACCTTTCCAGCCAAAGCCCTCAGGACCTAAGATCCCAAGAAGGAAAGATCCAACGCTAATACTTATTTTAAAGGCTTGGGCTGCAAAGAATGCGGCCAGTAGCCAATGTAGCCCCTTTTGCATCTACCTTCTTAAATGATCCTTTTAGGGCGTACTGACCGCGTTCCATATCGGCGCCTTCGAACGCAGGTACGGCTTCTGACGTCATCTCCAAGACATATTTAGAAAACGCAGATTGGATAATTGCCGATTTAGGAATATCTAATGTTAATGCATCAACACGATCATCAAAATGTACTCTTTCGCCGTTATAAAATACTTGTGATTTTGTTTCTGAATACTCTTCACCAAAGATAAGGCCAGTTTCCTGTTTAGTTACTTTGGTAATATTGCCATCTTTGCAATCTTGAAATTCCATTATGTAAAGACGAACATCATGACGATCTTCTTCTTTATCGTATCCATCTGGGTTACCGCAGTATAAAGAAACGGCTCTGTCAGCAGAGCACTGTTTACCGGCTTGAGCTGGCGATACTATGGATGCTTTGGCAGCCATAGATAACGCCAAAAATCCAATTACTGAAATCAATGTTTTATTCATAATTAACTCCTAGGGGGGGCTTGGTTTCGCGATCTATTTTAACCTAACAACGCAAATAGTTCCGTATTTTAGTATTTGACCTGCCAAGGACAGATAGGAAATTCATGATTGTAAAAACATTAGACATTCCAAAAAACTGGAATTCTGTTTGCAATTCCAATAGCCATGCGATTTGGTACTTGGCTCGTATCCATTTTATTTGTTTTTGGTCCATTTTTTCGCTTACAGGCAGGCGAAACTGACTTTTTTAGAGAATGCGTGGATTGCTCCGTAACCGAATTAGACAGTTTCTTCAATGAAACGAAGACCCCTTACGAATCCTTCAAGTTGCTTCATTCCCGAGGATCCAAAGGACCAGCCGTTCTATTTCATGGCTTAGGTGACTCCCCGTACTACATGAAGGACATTGCTGAACTCTATTTTCGCAATGGTTACGACGTTTATAGCACTCTAGTGGAAGGTCATGGCAATACACCTGAACAACTGAATTCAATTCACTATGCAAAGTGGAATGCTCAAGCTGAAGCTATCATTAGCGGTTTAAGTGCACGCTATCGAGATCAGGTATTAGTTGCTGGATTTTCAAATGGTGGATTGATCAGTACTGTCGCCTCCTTGAATCCCAACATAAAGAGTAAAATCAAATCATTGCTTCTGTTGTCCCCAGCGTTCGGTTTAAAGCCTTCCGTACAAATTAAATTTAAAATATTTCAAGGGTTTGAACGACTGGTTCAGTTTCTAAACGTTTCCGTTTTAAATAGTTATTTAGAAAAGCTTCTTACTTTAAAAGTGCGCACAAATTTATGTGAAAACTGCAAAGGACCTGTTCGATATAATGATATTCCGCTGAATGCGCCAGCCCAGCTTCTAAAAAATGCGGCTGTTTTAAAACGAACGTCTACTATCGAAATTCCAACGGTTATGGTTCTTACATCTGATGATAAAACTATATCTTTAAACAGTGCACTTGGTACCTTTAGAAAGTTATTTTCGGGAGAAAAGAATTTAATTTGGATTCAAGGCAATGACCCAAAAACCGCCGTCATTCCCAAAAACATTCCCGCCGATCAAATGACGGTCATTCATAGTGCGGAAATTATTTCCCATGTTCTACAACTTAGAACACAAGGTTTAGCTCGCCCAGAAGAGGCCAATATGAAAGTATTTGACGGTGTCGCAGCCAAAGTCGAAAGCCTGCTTCTAAAAAAAGCTAGCTCGATGTGTGTGAGCTTTTATATGCAATTATAACGGGATGACTTCAATCGTTTCGTTAAACTGTTCGCGTAGAATACCTTCGATCGCCATCAACGTACCGGACGTTGAACTTGGGCATGTCCCACAGGCACCTTCGTAATGAACATATAGTTTGTTATCTTCGTACTTAACAACTGCTAAGTCCCCACCGTCGCCCTGTAACCCTGGGCGAATCGTATCATCCAAAATTTCTTCAATACGCTGAACTTCAGGAGGTAGTTGCGCTCGCGCCATTTTCTTTTCGTCAACTTTTGTTTGCTTAGAATTGTGTGCCGGCATTCGAGTTTGCAATACAGATGAAACATTCTTGTGGATTTCATCTGGCTCAGAATCGAATGAATGTGTGATCGTAACTACATTTTGAAAAAAGTGAACCTGACGTATACCCGAAATCTCAAACAAACTTCGTGCAAGCAGATTGTTTTCTGCTTCTTTAGCATCAATATATGTTGCCTTACCATCATCAAGTACAGTTTTGTTTAATACAAACTTCCAAGCGTTTGGATTGGGAGTTTCTTGAATGCGAATCATTAAATCGAAATTTTCGCTCATAACAATAGATCCTTTGCCTTCTTTACACTGGCCACAAATTTTTCCACATCATTCAAATCATTATAAATTGAAAATGAAGCTCGGATAGTGCCTACAGTTTTTAAATACTTCATCAGTGGCTGAGTACAATGATGACCTGAACGAACAGCGACCCCTTGTTGATCCATTAAAGCCGCGACATCAGAATTATGCACACCTTCTAAATTAAACGATAAAATCGGCGCTTTGTGCTCACGCCCGCCATAAATTACAATGCCGCCCATTTTTTCTAGTTCGCGTGTTGCCGTATCTAATAATTTGTCTTCGTGTTCACGTAACCAGTTCTTATCAATCGAATTGAAAAACTCAATCGCCGTCATTAGACCCACAACCCCTTCTATATGAGGAGTTCCCGCTTCGAATCTAAACGGCGGCCTGTGAAAGGTCGTTGCTTGCTCAGTAACTTCAGAAATCATGGATCCGCCCGTCTGATACGGTGGCAATTGTTCCAATATTTCATGTTTACCGTACAGCACGCCGATTCCCGTTGGACCAAACAATTTATGTCCCGAAAATACCAAGAAATCACAATCTAAATCCTGAACATCAATTTTATTCTGAGACACCAGTTGAGCCGCATCTACCAATACTTTAGCGGAAACCGAATGCGCTAGTTTAGTAATTGTTTTAAGATCTGTGAATGTTCCAAGCGTATTTGAACATCCTGTGATCGAGACGAGTTTAGTCTTTGGTGTTACAAGAGTTTTTAACTGTTCTAAATCTAACTGACCATTTTGATCTAGGTAAACGTACTTTAGAACAATTCCTTTTTCAGTTTTCAACACATGCCAAGGAACAACATTCGCGTGATGTTCCATGATTGATATAATAATTTCGTCGCCGTCTTTCAAAAAGGTACGACCAAAGGAATGAGACACTAGATTAATAGACTCTGTGGTGCCACGAGTAAAAATAACTTCAGCGTCTTGGCGGGCATTAATGAATTCAGCTACTGTACGGCGCGCCTTTTCAAACTCATCAGTCCCGCGCTGACTTAAATAGTGGGCTCCGCGGTGGACATTAGAGTTATCCGTTCGGTAATAGCGAGTAATACGCTCGATAACCGAAAGCGGCTTCATCGTTGTAGCCGCGCTATCCAGATAAACCAAATCATGACCGTTCACCTTTTGATGCAACGTCGGAAAAAGTGATTTTATCTGTTTAATATCATTCAATGCCATAATTTACTTCACTACCTTTAAAGACGCTTTACGTTTAATGGTAAGCTCATTCAATAATTCTTTAGAAAAATACTTTTTCAATACATCAGAATTCATTCTAAGAACGATTTCATTTAGGAAACCTTGACCCAATAACTCAATCGCTTTGTCTCGACTAATAGAACGGGACTGCAAATAAAAGATTTCATCTTCCTGAATTCTACCCATTGTTGATCCGTGACTCGCTTTAACATCGTCAGAAAAAATTCTTAAAATCGGCTTACTATTGACTTCAACTTTATCTGATAAAAGTAAATTTTGGTTAAGCTGCGCAGAATCCGTTTTAGCAATACCTTCAGCAATAAATACAGTACCCGAAAATACACTTCTAGATTCATCATCTAGTAATGCTTTATAGACTTGCTCTGTTCGGCAGCTACCTTTGTGATGATTAATATAAGTTTGGCTATCACAGTGCTGACTATGCTTTAAATACGAAGCGCCTAAGACCTCTGATTGAATATTCTCACCATTTAATTCTAAAACAAATTCGTGACGAGTTAATTGAGCATTCAAATTCAATTCAAAGTATCTAACGGTCGATGCTGTGTCTGCAGCGATACCCACAAAATCAAAATGGTATGCATTTTCACTTTGGTTAGTAGTATTCACAATTTCTAAACGTGCGTCTTTTTCAACCGCAAACGTGAATTTTCCGTTAGAGAAATAGCGAGCCTGGTTTTCACCCGCGTGGGTAAGAACAACTTTCGCTTCTTTATTTGATTTCACCGTTATATTCGCGCGTGGCGAGGTGATTACAGCGCCAGCGCCCATTGCGTGAGTCACATTCAGAATTTGAAGAGGCTGAGTTAAGTCGGCTTTAATTGTTAAATCAATAGGATTCAAATTATAAAGCTCATTCAAAGAATGAATCGCCTCACTTGCTGAATCACCCTGAAACGCCACCACTTTATTTGTATTTTCGCTCACGAATGTGGTTCCTACGTCAAATCGGGAAAGACCAGACATATAAAAACCATTTAAGAATACTAATGAATGACAACCGTCGATCATTTTCGATGAAATCAACGCCAAGACATCATCAGGTAATTGCGTTGGCATATGGCTTACAGGTTTAAACTCGGTTTCGCTTAAAAATTTAAGCGATGTATTTCGCCACGACTCTTCTTTTCGAGTCGGTAAGCCTTTTTGAACCAAAAGATCTTTTGAACGTTGCTTAGAAGTCCAATCCGCTGCGTGCGGGAACTTTTGAGCTTCAGTGGCAAACGAATCAAACGAGTTTATAATATTCATTGCAAAAATCCATCGTAGCCATTTTTCTCTAACTCTAGCGCCAATTCTGGCCCGCCCGTTTTAACGATCCGACCTTGATAAAGCACGTGAATGAAATCTGGCTTAATATAATCTAGAAGTCTTTGGTAATGCGTAATCAAAACGATCGCGTTGTTCTTTGATTTAATTTTGTTAACACCTTCAGAGACAACTTTTAGCGCGTCGATATCTAAACCAGAATCGGTTTCATCAAGAATAGATAGTCTTGGAGCTAAAACCGCCATTTGCAAAATTTCATTTTTCTTTTTTTCGCCGCCAGAAAAACCAGAATTCACACCGCGCTCTAAGAAATCGGGGCGCAATGAAATAATATTCATCTTCTTGTTTAGGTAATTACGGAATTCCTCTTCCGTTAACGGCTCCGAGCCTTGGTGTTCAAGTATTGAGTTAAACGAAGTCATTAAGAAATTGAAATTGCTCACGCCTGGAACTTCCACCGGGTATTGAAACGCTAGAAAGATACCTTCTTTCGCGCGCTCATCAGGATCCATTTCTGAAATGTCTTTAGGTTCAAAGTTAATATCATACAACATCTGGCCGCCGGTAACAGAATACGACGGGTGTCCAGCAATAACTTTTGAAAGCGAGCTTTTGCCCGATCCGTTAGGTCCCATGATCGCGTGCACTTCGCCCGCATTTACTTTTAAATTTAGACCTTTTAGAATTTCTTTGCCATCTACTTCGGCTTTTAAATCTTTAATCTCTAACATCTATCTCTCCATTACCCTACTGAGTTTTCCAATTTCATTTCAATCAATTTGACAGCTTCGACCGAAAACTCGAGTGGTAGCTGCTTAAATACGTCTTTACAAAATCCATTCACCAACATCGAAATCGATTTTTCCATGTTCAATCCACGGGACTGAAGATAGAAAATTTGATCTTCGCTAATCCGGGATGTGGTTGCTTCGTGCTCGATATGAGCCGTTTTGTTTTTTACATCAATGTATGGATATGTGTGTGCCGATGATTTTGAGCCCACCAACATAGAATCACATTGTGAATAGTTACGAGCGTTTTCTGCGGAAGGCATTATCTTAACTTGACCACGATACGCATTCGAAGATTTATCTACCGAAATGCCTTTAGAAATAATCGTGCTCTTAGTGTTTTTACCAATATGGATCATTTTCGTGCCCGTATCTGCTTGCATCATATCGTGAGTCAAAGCTACCGAGTAGAATGAACCTTCAGATTCATCACCTTGTAGAATGACTGAAGGGTACTTCCACGTAATCGAAGACCCTGATTCCACTTGAGTCCAAGAAATTTTAGATTTCTTACCCGCGCATTTTCCACGCTTAGTAACGAAGTTATATATTCCACCGCGACCTTCTTTGTCGCCCGAGTACCAGTTTTGAACAGTCGAATATTTAATTTCAGCATTTTCTAAAGCGATCAATTCAACAACAGCCGCGTGCAACTGATTTTCATCACGCTGAGGTGCCGTGCAACCTTCAAGGTAATTAACATAAGAACCTTCATCAGCGATCAGCAATGTACGTTCAAACTGTCCTGTTTCCTTTGCATTGATGCGGAAGTAGGTTGATAAATCAATTGGGCAACGAACACCCTTTGGAATATAGCAGAACGAACCGTCGGTAAATACAGCCGCATTCAGTGCCGCATAGAAATTGTCCGCATACGGAACGATCGATCCTAAGTATTTCTTCACTAAATCTGGGTGAGTTTTGATAGCTTCGCTAATTGAGCAAAACACCACGCCGACTTTATCTAGTTCTTCGTTATGAGTCGTAGCTACGGATACCGAGTCAAATACGACATCTACCGCAACTCCAGAGATACGTTTTTGTTCACCTAATGGAATTCCTAGTTTTTCGAATGTTTTGATTAGTTCCGGATCCAATTCATCCAAAGACTTAGGACCTTCTTTTTTCTTAGGAGCTGAATAGTAACAAATGTCTTGGAAATCAATTGTCGGATATTTCAAGCCTGACCATTGCGGTTCCTTCATTGTTTGCCAATGTCTAAATGCTTTTAGGCGGTAATCTAACATCCAGCTTGGCTCTTCTTTCTTTGTAGAAATTAAACGGATGATGTCTTCGTTCAAGCCTTTTTGAACGGCATCGGATTCGATTTGAGTTTCGAATCCATATTTGTACGCGTAGTCCTCTTGCAAGGGCCCTGCTGAAGCTGTTTTTTTATTTTCCACTTACTACACTCTCATTCATCGATTCTCTGTTTGGGATTGCGCCCACTACGATGTCTTTCAATTTTAGACTTGCATAGAACTGCACTAATTTTTGGTTTAACGCTTGAACTGGCGAAGCGATATTGCAATGAGCTTGAACATCACAAACGTCGTCCTTTTGTAGACACTTAACAATTTGAGTTGGTCCTTCAATCATTTCTAAAAGATCGTTGAATGAAACTCGACTCAAATCTTTGGCGATTGAATAACCACCTAACGGCCCGTACTCTGATTTAAGCAATCCTTTTTGAGCAAGGGCTTGCATCACGCGAGCCGTGACATCAAATGGCGTATGAAATTTATCTGAAATTTCTTTAGCCGATGTTAACTCGCCAGGAATTTTCCCAGCCATGTATTTCAAAGCAACCAAAGCGTATTCCATTTTACGACTCAAACGGATCAATCAATTATCCTTTGCTAAAAACTCTAATGTTCGTTAAGAGCTATCATAAACGTGCGTTGTCAGCTGAAAACTAAATGAAAATTTGGAAATTTTCAACTTAAATACGTCTTTTTTATACGTATATTGATTTTCTACAATGGCTAGCATTGTTTATATAAATACAAGTAATATCAATAGCTTGTGAATGCGAATGGTGTATGCGGTTAATTTTGATTAGTTTAGGAACTCTGACAATAACGATGTTAATAGGCCTTATCGTTCGGTTTTGGGGGCTTTCGCTGCCGTATAAGAAGTTCGAGCATCCATATTTTGACTACGCCAAGACGATCACTCAGCCGGCTTCAATCGCAGTGTTTAACAAAGAACACTTTGAAACAAAGACCTCCGCTACTGATAAAAAGCAGTCCTACGAGTACAAACCGATCGGGCAATTTCCTACATTAGTTTGGTTAAATATTTACATGACGTCTGATCGTCATTTAGTTTCCGACTACAATTTTAATTTAGATGCCTTTACGACGTGGGCGCGGGACCAGAAAAAGTATAAAGGCAAATTTGCACATAATTACGCCCTGGCAGAACTGAATGAATTTTATTCTGAACTACTGTTGCTTGAAAAAGTAGTTGATGCCTTTCCAGCAGTTCAATTCGTTTTCAATATTTTAACAAATGAAACAGACGTACATAAGGAAATTGTTAAATTTGTAGACGGTAAAAAGCTGGGCGATCGTGTGCTTATTAATTCCCCAATCGATATCGTTATCAAGGCGATAAAAGAACAAAAACCAATGTGGGTTTACGGAACTTCGATTTCAGAGGCGACTCGCGTAAAATCTTTTTCCACTTTGAATTTGGAGTCGGCAATCTCTGTACGTGGTGATGTTTTCATAGCCCCTGTTTCTTACCTCAATCGTCCGCTAGTTGATGAATCACTCGTGGCAGAAATGAAACGCAGAAAAAAATATGTGTTCATTGGTCCCGTACAAAATGAAGATGAACGAAAGACTGCTGAAGAATTAAAACCGGACGGAATTATTTTCTAAACGTCTCTTCGATATGTTCAATTAAATACCAATCCATCCAACGATTACTATTCAAGGGCGTTTTCGTTTTCGAAAGATAACCTAAATGCCCCCCTGTAGTTTCTAAGCGGAGGTGGAAATTTGGATTTAACTTCTTTTTCAGATAAATTTGGTAGGGAATAATTGGATCATCTTTTGCCGAAAGCAAAGTGACGGACGAACGTATCGCCCCCAAACGATCAATCGTCGAACACTGTTTATAATAATCCCAGGCATCTTTAAAACCACTTAACGGCGCGACAAATAATTGATCGTAATCTCCCAACGTCGCAAAAGCGGGAACTTTAGTTTCACGTATAGCCTGCCCTAAGCCTTCAGTAATCACGGTCGCCAAATTCGAATTAAAATTTCGTAGAAGTCTTGCAAAGTACTGATTGTAAACCGTATTTTCTTTACGCGCGATTTGAAGAGATGTTTCGGTTAAATCGATGGGAGCATTAACGGCGATCGTTTTTTTGATCTCGATTTTATCTTCAAAACGAATCAACATATCTAAAACCGTATTACCACTCAACGAAAAACCAACTACGATGATTTCACTTCCGCTATAGTGTGTACGGATCCAATTGGCAGCAGCGTAAATATCTTCGCCCCGACCGGCATGGTACGTTTTTTTAGCGTGACCTAATGATTCTCCGCAATTGCGATGATTAAAACGAAGCACTGATATATTTCGCTCAAGCGCTATCTGAGTCATCCGTTTGATGTATTTTGATTCGCTGTCTCCCGCCAAACCATGAGCTAATAAAATCCATTTCTTAGGATCACGCAGATGATATTTGATTAGCAGACGATCCTCATCATCCAGACACGGGATCAATTTTTTGTTTTCATCGCGAAATAATATTTCAGGACCGGTTAGATGAGCCACTAATGTTTGCGAGTGGCCCTCTGGAGCCCAGTAAGGTGGTTTTACTGAAGGGAAAATCATTTAGAATTATTAACTTATTGAACGGAGATCAGCAAGGGTTGTCCCATAATTTTGGCAATCTCATTACGATCGATAATAAAAACGTATTGAGGAGACTCCATTCTGACATTAATCAAATTCCATTGTGTCGGCCAGGAATCGGTCAGATTTTGAAACTTCACATTAACAGAAACGTCGCCCTGAAAGCTCATCTCGCCGTCCTGGGGCGGGTCGCCCATAATTTTTTTCATTGGAATCAGCGCAGCTTGAATTTTAGTTAGATTTTCAGAGTACTTACACGGACCCGAGATTTCCATCGTCGATTTTTTACCGCTCACAGCCGCGCCTTCGGCTTCAAATACAGCAACTACTTTTTCGTAATACTCACAGCCCAAAAATTTTTGTCCATCAGAAGTTGAAAATGCAAAGTGACCAAACGAGATTCCAAAATTGTCAGCAGTTTTAACGACTTCAATATCACCCAACATTTTTTGTTTCAGTGCAATATCAAGGGCATTTCCTTTTAGATTTGTGAAATCGTAGGTTTGCCTGATAGCTGCGGGATCGCGGCTAACGGAAAATTTTTGGTTAGTGTTCCAAATAATTAACTGACCAACAACAAACGAAAAAATTAAAACAAAAATTGCATGAATCATAATAACATTCTAGACGATGCCTAATAAAAAGGATACTCTACTTAGATCTAGATTTACGAACGTGTTTAGGAAAGAATCCGTATATGATGATTTTTAACGAAAAAACAATTGCTCAGAGACGAGCCCGCCTTGAGCCCGAATGGAAGCCGCTTCTGGCACCACACGACTGCGTATTGGTCTTTTGCGGAGGCCCAGCAACTAAACCCGGCGGCTTAGATCAAACGTACCCGTTCCTTCCTCACCCTTCGTATTACTGGCTTTCCGGTTACCGTCGTAGTCATGGCGTTGTGTTTTACTCCCCTGAATTTGGCTGGAAAGACTTTATTCAACCAGTAACCAAAGATGAAAGGATTTGGGAAGGCATGGAGCCTTTCTCTTTCAATGGTTTTGATTTAGCCACACTACCTGCATTTTTAAAGCAGCATAAATTTGAAAATGTAATCGGTTTAGGACAAATCGATGATCATTCCCAGATCTATTTAACTCAGAACTCGTCATTGAAAATCTCTTTAAAAGAAAAATTTGATCAGTGTCGTCGAATCAAAGATGCTGACGAAGTAAAATTAGTACGCGATTTAGCTGAAATTGCGAACAAAGGTTATCAGAAAATCAAATCATTTATCCAACCTGGCGTTACCGAGCGCGCAATTCAAATTGAATTCGAAGCGGAAATTCAACGCCATGGAGCTCACGGCACCCCTTATGATTCTATTGTTGGCTCTGGCCCGAATGCGGCCGTTTTGCATGCCATTCCGACTCTTAAAAAAATTCACGATGGCGAATTGGTTTTAATAGATGCGGGGGCGCAGATTAATGACTACTGCGTAGATATCACGCGTGTTTATCCCGCTTCAGGAAAATTTTCATCGCAGCAGCAAGCTTTATACGATCTTGTACTGAGCGCTCAAACTCAGGCCATCGAAAAAAGCCGAATCGGCGTAGAGTGGAATCAAATTCACCGGCTAACGGCTAAAGTGATCGCTGAAGGTTTAGTGTCTTTGGGAATCATGAAGGGTAATATCGATACAATATTAGATACAGGCGCCATCGCCGTATTTTACCCACATGGCGTAGGACATCTGGTGGGCTTGCGTGTACGCGATACTGGTCACGAAGAAAATGTAAATCCAAAGGTTTACTGTGGGGCCCGTGTTCGTGTCGACTTCCCGCTGAAAGAGAATATGTTGATAACAGTTGAGCCGGGTTGCTATTTTATTAAGACGCTCATCCAAGATGCTACTAGTCGCGATAAGTACAAAGATTTTATAAACTTCGTTGAAGCTGAAAAGTGGTTAAATGTTGGAGGCGTGCGCATCGAGGATGACATTTTAATTTCTCAAGGAACTGCGACCAACTTAACTGCAGTTGTTAGCAAATAAAGGGCGTATGCTTAAACACGTTCTTTTTATTTTTCTTTTTGGAGTTCTATCACTGGCGGAAACAACTCCTCAAGTGATTATACTTTCCAGTCATAAAATAAAAAAGAAAGCCAAACTTGATGTGGCTCGTTTAGAAAAAGACTTTGCCTTTTTCAGTGGTTATCCAAAACTTGTAGATTCAAAGTCCGTCGGGCTTTCGGCGGGCACATGGGTTTGGATAGCCGGCTATTGTCGTTCCGATGAAACCATTAATTTCGTGAATGATCGCAACAAACAAACCTCTGTAGCCTTACCTCTTGATGAACAAAAATATTTGCTAAAAAGTTTAAAAGCCGTCGTTAAAAAACCGTATGCGAAAGCAACAAAAACAACAGAGAACAGTTGTCCAATTGTCAGAATGAAATCAGAGGTCATTTATATCACAAAAGCCGGCCCATCAGACACCGGCATTCGCTGGCAAAAAAAACCTTTTTCATTCCCCGAGCTTTCTCGTTTTGCGATTTATCTAAGCCCAGAACGTCAGGAAGCCAGCAATTACCTAGCGTCTTACGGTTATAAATATATGCAAAAAGATGAGACGCTTTTGCAGATTATTTACAATAATAATTATGTAAACTAACTACGGTTGGACCGAAACAGTTCGGCGTTCGAGGCGTCCCTACCGTTTATAGTTGCGGTTTTTCTTTTGCTTCGACTTTTTCTATAGCGTACGGCAGCTTGCGTGAATGCCAAAAACAAACGGCACGGAAACATCAAACGCTTTCTCTCCATTTTTCTCTTGAAAAAAGTCGGATCTGGTGAGCAAATCAGTAGATTATGAACTCTACTGAAATGAAACAAAAGAATAATTTTATGAGACGCGCTATTGAATTGTCTAAGAACAACGTCGTCTCTTTGAATGGTGGCCCGTTTGGCGCCGTTATCGTGAAAGACAATGTTATCGTAGGCGAAGGCTGGAATAAAGTAACGACCAACAATGATCCCACAGCACATGCTGAAGTTGAGGCGATTCGCCAAGCTTGCCAAAAGCTAAACACATTTAATCTTGAAGGCTGCGAAATTTACACAAGTTGTGAACCATGCCCAATGTGCTTATCCGCTGTCTACTGGGCTCGTATTGAAAAGATCTATTTTGCAAACACAAAAACTGATGCAGCGGCTATTCAGTTTGATGATGATTTTATTTATCAAGAAATTCCAAAATCACTCGATAAACGAAAAATTCCGATGGAAGCTATGTTGCGTGATGAAGCGCTCAAAGTATTTCAAATTTGGTCATCTAAAATAGATAAGATCAGTTATTAAAGGATTTTATGAAATTCAGGGATTACGTTGTCTTAACAATCAATGGTAAGACTCGCAAGATCAGTGGTGAACAGGCGTTCATGCCATTTAGTAGCCTATTACGCTACGAAGCGAGCTTGACGGGAACAAAGGTCGTCTGTGCCGAAGGCGATTGCGGGGCATGTACGATTTTACATCGTCGTCATTCCTCTGAATCAGAAAAGTTTCAAGCTATCAATTCGTGTATCAGCACTTCATTCTTGATGGATCTGTCTCACGTCATCAGTGTTGAAGGACTTGCGCACAATAATCATCTATCGGAAGTACAAGACGCCATGATAAAAAATTTTGGCGGTCAATGCGGTTTCTGCACCCCCGGTTTTGTTATGGCACTTTCTAGTATGTATGAAAATACAACCGGCATAACGGAACAAAAAGTAAAAAATCACCTAACGGGAAATCTGTGTCGCTGCACGGGATACCAGCCCATCATCAATGCCGCGATGGCGGTCGACACTAAAAAAGTGGCTCCTCTGAAATCATGTTACAACTATTCTTCGTTAACGGAAAATTTCGTATCGGCTGCCAATCTACCGGTGAAAATCACTTTCGGTGAAAAAGAATTCTTTGCACCGACCACACTTGAAATGGCAGCAGAGTATAAAAAGCAACATCCCTCTGTTCGATTATTTTCCGGCGCTACAGACATCGGTGTTCAAATCAACAAAGGCAAAAATCCTGGCGTTCATTTAATGAGTCTGCATTTGATTCCAGAAATGTATGATCTTCGCCAAGAGGGCGATCAGATCAAAGTTGGCGCTCGCGTGAATTTAAATGCACTTCAAAAATTTCTTGAAGGCAAGAGTCCTAAGTTTGCTGAGTTTTTAAATATCTTCGCCTCGCCTCAAATTAAAAACGCGGCTACCCTGGTTGGTAATCTAGCGAATGGTTCACCGATCGCGGATACGACACCCTATTTGTTAACGGCAGACGCTATCGTTGAACTATTTGGTTCGTCAGGTGCACGCTCGGTAGCATTAATTGATTTTATTAAAGGCTACAAAAGTTTCGACTTAACAGACGATGAATTCATTACAGGTATTCGTTTCAATGTACCAAACACTAAAGCTAGTAAAATTGCTTTATTCAAAGTGTCTCAGCGTCGCGATCTAGATATCTCGTGCGTGAATTCAAGTTTCATTTTTAAAACTCAGAATAGAAAAATTGAATCTGCAAAAATCGCTTATGGCGGCGTGGGTCCCAAAGCCCTACGCTTGTTCAATGTGGAAAAGGCTCTAGAAGGTCAGGAAATCAATGATGCTCTTATTAGTAAAGCTAAAAAATTAATTTCTGAAAGCATTACCCCTATTTCTGATTTGCGTGGTTCTGCTGAATTTAGATCGAAAATATGTCTAGATTTGTTTGAACGCTTCGTAGAGGAGACTTTAAACTCATGAGTAAATCAGCTTATCACGATTCGGGACGCAGCTATGTAACCGGTTCTGCAGAATACGTGGATGACCGTCCATTAGTTCAAGGGGAAGTATTCGTTGATGTGTTTTATAGCCCCATAGCCCATGGAAAAATTAAGAACCTAGATGTTAGCGCCTGTCTAGCCATGCCGGAAGTTCTGGGCGTTTATACTCATAAAGACTTAACACATAACTTGTGGGGCTCAATATTTCATGATCAGGTTTTCCTAGCGGAAGACCGCGTTCAATTTGTAGGTGAACCCATTGCCGTTATCGCCGCTACCAAGCGCGATGTGTTTCACGCAGCGAAAGCCAAAATCAACCTTGAAATTGAAGAGCTTGAGCCCACGCTTGATTTACAAAAAGCAATTGATGCTAAATTCTTTATCGGTCCATCGCGTACGATCAATCGTGGTGATGTGGACTCTGCTTTAGCGTCAGCACCCAATAAGCTAAAGGGTGATATTGAAATCGCGGGACAAGAGCATTTCTATTTAGAGTCTCAAGCTTCTATCGCGTATCCAAAAGAAGACGGACAGATTGAAGTTCATTCGTCGTCTCAGCATCCTACCGAAGTTCAGCACTTAATTGCCGAAGCCCTTGGTTTACGCCACCATCAAGTCGTATGTGTGGTTAAACGTATGGGCGGCGCATTCGGAGGGAAAGAGTCGCAAGCAGCGCCGTTCGCGGTATTTGCATCTTTGGTGGCTCAAAAACTAAATCGGCCGGCGCGTCTGATTCTGACTAAAGATGACGATATGATCATGACCGGAAAACGTAACCCTTTTAAAAATTTCTACGAAGTGGGTTTTGATAACACCGGCAAGATTACGGCTTTAAAGGCAGAACTGTTTTCTGACGGCGGCGCCTACGCGGATTTATCTACCGCGATCATGGAACGTGCGATGCTCCACTTAGATAATGCGTATTTTATCCCTAACTTCAGGGTGACTGGACAAGTGTGCAAAACGCACACAGCCCCCAATACGGCGTTCCGCGGTTTTGGTGGCCCAAAAGGTGTCGCTACAATTGAATCTATTATCGAAGACATCGCCGTATTCCTGAAGAAAGACTCTTTGGAAATTCGTAAACTAAATACGTACCAAAAGGATCAGACCACTCCATACGGACAAAAAATCGAAGATACTGTTTTACCTCAACTCTTTGCCGATATTGAAAATCAAACTCAGTATAGGCAATGGCGAACAGATGTAGAGACCCACAATGCTGGCAACCACTCAACGTTCCGTGGTTTATCTGTAACGGCGGTTAAATTTGGTATTTCATTCACCACGCGTTTTCTAAATCAAGGAAGCGCGCTCGTGAATGTTCATCTGGATGGTTCGATTCAAGTATCCACGGGCGCAACCGAAATGGGCCAAGGCGTGAATATTAAAATCGCCCAAGTCGTGGCCGAATGTTTTTCTATTCCAATTGAAGATGTAAAGGTCATGACAACGTCGACGGAAAAAATCCCTAATACGTCAGCGACTGCGGCTTCAAGTGGGAGTGATATTAATTGCCAAGCGGCTTTGACCGCCGCTCAAGGTATTCGTGAACGTTTAGCTAAAGTAGCAAAAGCGATGCTTGAGCGTCCTAAATCTTGGCGAGGAAAACCAACCGCTGGCGCGGGTACAGCTCCTGAAATTCAAACAGAAACTGTTCAAGGTTGGGAAACCATTGAATTTCAAAACGGTAAAGTCTTCGATAAATCGAAACCGAATGAAACAATTCCTTTTAGCGAGTTAGTTCTTGAAGCGTACTTGAATCGTCAGTCGTTAACTCAGCAAGGCTACTTTAAATACCCAGGCATTTTCTACAATAAAGAAACTGGGCAGGGAAATCCGTTCTTCTATTTCACAAACGGAGTCGCCGCGAGTGAGGTATCCATAGATCGTTGGACCGGGGAAGTAAAAGTTTTGCGCACCGAAATCCTGATGGATTTGGGGCGTCCCATCAATGAAGCCATTGATCATGGCCAAGTTACGGGAGCGTTCATTCAAGGCATGGGCTGGGTAACAACCGAAAATCTATTTTATAAAAATGGACGCTTGCTTGCGAACTCACCAAGTACTTATAAAATTCCAAGTATCCAAGATATCCCGCGCGTATTTAATTGTAAACTAATGGACAATAAACTGAACACACGTAATGTCCGAGCAAGTAAAGCTGTGGGCGAACCACCATTGCTACTTGCCATTTCCGTTTGGTCGGCTGTTAAGAATGCCCTTAGTTACTATAAACCAAAAACAGTATCCGCCGTTTCTAGCACGCCTGTGAAATTAAAAATTCCAGCTACGCAGGAGCAAATCTACATGAAAATGAAAGAGCTAACACCATGACTGTTTGGCTCGAACATCTAAATGAAGTCACACTGAAACATATCGATCACGTAATCGTTACCTTAGTGAACGCACGTGGTAGCGCGCCCCAGGAAGTCGGCGCTAAAATGTTAGTGACCATAGAAGGACTACGCTACGGAACAGTCGGTGGCGGAAAAATCGAAGCATTCTGTCTTAAAAAAGCGGCCGCGATGTTGAGTGCTAAATCACCTCCAGAAATGGGCACCTACAACCTGCAAAAAGATATCGGAATGACCTGCGGCGGGGAAGTCAGCCTATTTTTCGAAACGCTGTTCTTTAGCACGTGGTCAGTTGCCGTGTTTGGCGCGGGACACGTTTCGCAAGAACTTTGCCGAATCATGCAAACCTGGTCGTGCCAAGTTCAAGTTTTTGATAATCGCAAAGAATGGGTTGATAAACTGCCTACGGCCTTCAACATTAAAAGAATTCACACAGAAAATATGGCGTCCCACGTGGACAGTTTGCCAGACGGAACATTTTTGATGTCATTGACTCAAGGCCATGCCGCCGATGTTCCTGTTTTAGAAAACGCATTAAAACGACATCAGCGGTTCGCTTTTTTAGGAGTTATTGGCTCTAAAATGAAGAGCGAAAAAATTCGTAGTGAACTTCGTCAACGAGGCATCAACGAAGAGGCGCTTCAGCGCTTGCACTGCCCGATCGGTTTAGATTTCGGGGATAATACCCCTCCTGAAATAGCTGTTAGTATCGCGGCTCAATTGTTAACATATAAAACAAAGCTTATAGAAGCCAAAGGATCGTAAAATGATTAGCACTCATATTTTGGATATCAATTTAGGCACTCCCGCTAAAGACGTGAACGTAACTCTTGAAAAATTATCGGGAGCTAATTGGTCGAAAGTAACACAAGACCTGACAAATGCCGATGGCCGTATTAATTTTGAATGCCCATACGAAGAAGGCCAGTACCGCCTAACATTTGAAATTGAAAATTACTTTAAGAAACAAAATTTAACACCATTCTTTTTAGCAGTGCCAGTGGCGTTTAACATCACAGACACGAAAAGAAAATATCACGTTCCCCTTTTACTTAGCCCATATGGGTACAGCACTTACCGAGGCAGCTAGTTCATGAAACCCTTTTTTGAAATCGATTATTACCACGACTATATTCCACCGTCGTTAGCCGAACATTTATTAAAAAATGCCCAACCCGTTAAAAGCGCAGCCAAAATGGTTGAAGTTGGCTCTGGGGGCGGCTTAGAAACGGAAAACTCGTTAAAGTTTTTATCCGAGCTCTATTTAGCGACTAAAGACGATTTGAAAAAAGTGCTTCAACAACGGCGTATCGACAGGAAGTTTATCGATGAGCGTACCAAGGCGTGCTCAGATTTTAATACCTCGTTAGGACGGGAAATCACCGATGCGGATTACAAAACCATTATTGGTTTAGAAGATCATCAAGGTCGTATCGTCCTGGGAGCCAAAGATAAAAACTATATGAATGCCAAAGGCGCTTCGATAGCGGCCATCCCGCCCTACTTACAAGGGCCTCACGTTACGTTATTTGGTCCACCAGATAGTGCAAAGATGGCTATCAATGCGATGAATTCGTACCATCGCAAAATCAAGAATGAGCCAAAGATTGTTGAAGAGTTATTAAAAACTCAAGTGCACAATCCAAAATGGGGCGCGGACGACGAAGATTCGAAAACGCCAATGCGTGATGATTTAATTGATGCCGCGGTAAACTTAACCGCGTGCTTTGATGGAACACTAAATGTTACTGGCGAAGGTAAAAAATACGAACTAGAAAAAGATCATCTGGCTTTACCTATTAAACGTTTTCCAGGTCTAGCTTTGCCATGCACATTTTTATTCCAAGATAGAAATCCAATTCCCCTGCATATGTACGACTTTGCCCTGCATTTGTATAAAAATTGGAACAAACTAGAAGCTTTATGTTTCTATGTTCCTAAATTAGAGAATGAAGAAGAAGCTGCGTACATAGCAAAAATGATCTCCACAGCTGAAAAAATGATTAAATCGCAATTTTCTGAATACACTCTTGGTTCTGTACGACTAATGATCGTACTAGAAAATCCGCGTGCGATTTTGCGTGTGAACGAAATCATTGATGCGCTTTACCCTTACTTTGTGGGCGCTTCGCTGGGCTGGCATGATTTTCTGGCGTCAACCGCACGCATTTTCAAAGAAGACTCACATTATAGAATTCCAGTAAAAGCAGATCCAAACATCGTTATTAAGTATATTAAGGCCTCCCATCATCTGCTAGCTAATGTAGTTGGTGGTCGCGGTGGCATTAAAGTCGGCGGAATGTATGGTATTCTGCCCTTAGACACTGATCCACAATCACCTTCATTCCAAATGACGTTACTTGGCTTCATAAAAGACGTCATCACGCAGATGAAACGCGATCTTTCAGGATTCTGGGTGGCCCATCCTGACTTTGTTCGCTTGGGGCTTGCGCTAGTTGAAGCTTGGCGCTTGCACACAAATGGCAAAAGCGCTGGGCTAGATGAATTAGTAAAATCGTTATTGCAACCGTCCTATCACAAGCAGATTTTAGATTTCATTCATGGTCCCGACATCGACGGTTTATCTGAATCCGATGAAAACTATGTACGTTCATTAGTCGTGGCAGATATTAAAGAATCAGATTTTATCGCAAACAATCATCCAGATGAGATTCGCTACAACGTATTTCAGTCTTTGCAATACATCACGGACTGGTTAAGCGGAAACGGCTGCGTGGCGCTTCCTGCTCATGTTAATGGTGTGTCGGTACGTGTGATGGATGATCTAGCGACGGCGGAACGTTCGCGCTGGGAAGTTTGGCATGAGTTATATCATGGCCGCTTCGATAAAGCGGAATTTATTAAAATTGTTCATGAAGAGATGCATTTCATCCGCAAAGACTTATCTAACCCTGATAAAATCGTTCAGGTAAAGTACACGGCCGAAACAGCGCGCTGGTACCCGATCGCGATCAAGCTAATGTTGCAATTAATGACGGACTCAAAACCACCAGAGTTCGCAACAGAATTTCTATTGCCATTTACAATCAAATCTATTCGCGACGCTCAAAATCCATGGGCCACAGCTCAAGAACTAATGCCCGGACGATTTAAATTGGATGCCTATATCGAGCGTCTCAATTATTATTTTGAACATTGCGGCTCGCTACACTTTGCGAAAAGCATGTCCCAAGGATTTGTTCTAAATACTAAATATGCCAAGAACCTGATCTTGGGTTTTACTAAGCAAGATGTGATCGATGCGGCTCACTTCCACGGAAACATTGGTGAAGCTAAAAAAACATTAGATTCGCAAGCGGCGTCTGAGCAACAAAAGGTTCTAGCAGGCGGTGAAGCTCAACGACAGGAACTATTGCAATTAGGACAAGAGTATTTAAACAAATTTGGCTTCAAGTTTCTTATTTCAGCAAAAGACAAAACGGCAGATGAAATCTTATCTACACTTAAGACCCGCTTGCATCGCTCATTCCAAGATGAACTGGGTGCGGCTCGGGAAGCGTTATGGGAAATCACACGCAAACGCATGATCGAACATCCTCTAGACAATACTCGCAATAAAATTAACGACCTTCTAGAGAAACACAAAATCGTGGGCGCTAGTGTTTCCATCAATGCGTTTGACCAAACACAAACATTGAGCTTCGGTGAACGCCGTAAAGGCGAAGGTCACGTTCAATCCGATACATTATTTGAAATTGCATCATTAAGTAAACCGCTAGCGGCTGCCTACTGTTTAGAGTTCTTTAAAAGGAATGATATTCCGCTAGATTCATCTGTGAATTCAGTTTTTGAAAAAGCGGGCGCTTCATTTAGGCTCGACTCCGATGCCGTAACGTTAGAACACTTATTAAATCACACCGCACTGAATGGCCATTATGTTCAAGGACACCCTGTGAATAAACCAATTCCTTCCTGGCCGGAACTGCTGAAAGATGTGAAAGTGCTGAATAAACCGGGAAAGAGATTCAGCTATTCTGGCGGTGGTTTTCTGGTTCTCGAACATTTAATTGAATGCCTTACTAAGAAAACAATTCAGGAAATTTCATATTCATTCTTTGCCGATATGGGATTAAAAAACTTAACGTTTAATCTGAAAAATATTCCGGGTAAAAACTATGCCTGCGGCTACTTTGATGGACAAAAAGAAGTTCCCGGCACACGCTTGCAATTTCCGGCCTTCGCGGCTGGCGGCTTAGGTTCATCCGCGGATATGGCACAATTCCTAGTTCATCTAACCCGTGCGTATCACAACCTCGAAGGCTCTGGCTCGATATCTCACGATACGGCGGGCCTGATGTTACATGGACGTGATAGAGGTAGCGTTGAATTCATGGGCGCCATGATGGGACTTGGTATTTTCATCGCGGAAGCGGGCGAAAATAGACTGGTCATACATCAGGGTGCGAATGAGGGTTTCCGTGCTTTATTCATGCATTGCTATGCGGGACCAGATCAGGGTCTTGGCTTCGTGGTGTTCGCCAACGGTGACAATGGTGCGGTTCCATTTATTGCTGAAGTAGCACAAGAATTAATTAAAACATTAAATCTAAGCGGTATTTCGTACGATAAATTTCACACGGAATTTGACCCTAAAAAATTCTCGCAAGAACAAATCGTTAACAGGGGTTACAAAGCCTTAATCTTTGATGCCTTTCAGCCCTGCCGTCCAGACCCTATTATAGAGACTGGTCCCGTTGATCCATTTGCTAAATACAATTTAGCTGTCGGTGGAATCGTTTTATCTGTTACGGATGAACGTTTTGCTCAGGCTGATAATTTGTTAAGTCCATTTGAGCCTATCTTTGACCCACAGTTATTCTGCGCTCAAGGAAAAGTGATGGATAGCTGGGAATCGGTTCGTCATAACCCTAACGATCGCCACACGTTAGAATTTGAAATGCCTAAAGCGGGTCCAATTCGCTACATACACGTTTCTACTAAATACCATGATGGAAATCAGGTCGAGGCCATCGAAGTTTATGGCTACGACAACTCTACAAAAAACTGGGATCTACTATTACCAAAGAAAAGTTTAGTGGGTCACGGTTCATTAAAGGTCAAACAGGACTCAAAGCTGAGCGAAAAACCATATCAGAAAATCAGAGTCGTTGTGTTTCCAGATGGCGGTCTTTCAAGATTAGGATTGTATTCGGAACTTCCAGCAGACGAAGCCAAAAAATATAAGAGCTTCGATGAGGCGACCTGCATACGCTTTGATGAGCTGATTCCAAAATCTCATAAGCCACTCACAATTCCGTTCACCCCGTCTGCGCAAGAAACGCAGAAAAATACCGAGCGATTAACGAAGCTGAAAAAGCCGATTAACCTAACATCGTCGGCGTTCGGTGGCGCGCTTGTTAGCGTCAGTAACCAGCACTATGGGCCTGCGGATCAAGTGATCTCGCCATTCCCACCGATTCATATGTTTGATGGCTTTGAATCTGCGCGCAGTCGTAAGCCTGGGCACTTCGAAGAGCTAGTGGTAAAAATGGGAAAACCCTCGCCTGTTAAACGTGTCGTTTTAGATTTTAAATACTTTGTGAACAACAATCCATCCGCGGTTAGTATCGAAGGCCTCAAGGGCAATACGTGGATCGAACTTGCGCCAAAAACTACGGTGAAAGCGTTTGCTGGAAACAAGAAACAATTCCTGATTTCAAACTCTGAAACATTTGAGCAAATTAAAATCAAGGTCTTCCCAGATGGAGGTATCCACCGAGTGATGGTCTACTAATATGGTAGAGGCGAACGTGGCCTCAATATAGCAACAGTATTCGCACACATGGTTATATTACAGCTCACGTATTTCAGTTGTCGGCTTGTTAGACACTCTGCCAAGCTTTGTTACCTTTTAGTATTTTCCATCCTTTTCGGATTTGGGAATGCCGATGCTAACACCAATCAATGTAGGCACTTTTATTTTAATGGGGACAAATCTGCGACGATTTTTTATCCTCAGTTTCATATTTTAAATGATGCGTTTTTTAAATTATCGCCAAGATTGATTGCGCGTCTTTGGAACCATGAGGATGTATTAAGAATTGAAGAAGGAATGGGGTTGTTAACCTCTGGTGCCAAAAATGATTTTTATCTTGATGGTCTTGGCTACTTTTCGACTCGTTCCAAAATTTCTAAGAAGCAATTTCATTTTGAAATTAGTTTAGTAATGAAAGAAATCGAAAATCGCCAACTAGATATTGGCGAAAGAAATCTTGGGCCAGACTGGTTATCTGCTAAGACATTCACCGCCGCTTTAAAGTTTATGCTGAAGCAGCTTCAAAATTCACCTCAAATTGAAACCGTCACAATGATCGGTGGAAATATAAAAAACCAAATGTTAATTGAAATGGCCAAAACTGGCGGCTACAAAAAAGTCGGCACAAACTATGTAAAAGAAGTTCCAGTCAAATAACCAAAAATTATTTAGTTTTTAGCCAACTAACGAGAACAGCACGTTCTTGATCCGTCATCGCAGTCAAGTTTGCAAGTGGCATAACTTTATTTTCCACTTGCTTGATCACCAGATCCTTGTGTTTCATCAACTGGTCTTCAGTTTCCAAAACCACATCTTTAGGCGCTACTTTGAAGTTTTCGTCAGTATTGTTAGTGCTATGACAACGCTGGCAACGAGCTTCAACAATCGTTTTCACGTATGCATAGTCAAGATGTTCCGGATTCGGAGCACTCGCTGTTGTCACTTTTGGCTGTATCGCACTTACAAAAACTAACGCCATCATTCCAATTGCCGCTGGAATCAATAACCAACGTTCCTTCGTATTCTTTGTCACCATTGTATGTCGCACTAAGGCCCCTGATACACTCAGAATGATTAACAAAATCCAATTGTAATGGTGACCGTAAATACCCGGATAGTGATTGCTCAGCATAATGAACAACACTGGAAAGATAAAATAGGTGTTGTGAACAGAGCGAACTTTAGATTTCAAGCTAACGGAATAATCTGGTACTTGCCCCGCTTGGGCCTCTTTCAACATTTTCGCTTGCCCAGGTAAAATTCGTACCCACACATTGAGTAACATTAAACTACCCATAATCACGCCCATTAAAATAAAGGCGCCACGACCACTGAAAATGCGAGTCAGTCCGAAAACCATTCCCACAAAATAGACCAAAGAAAGAAAAATACTGATAGATTTTGCTTTGATCAAATTTGGATACCAAATCAAATCATATACAAACCACGACCCAACTATTAATCCTAAACTTAATCCGATCGCTTGGAATTGGCTCAGCGCCAATGCTTCGGGATTAATTAGAAGCGTGGCACCTTTTAGATAATACAAGAATGCGAATAAGAAAAAGCCAGTGATCCAGGTTAGTGTCGCTTCCCATTTGAACCAGTGTAGAGTTTTTGGAATTTCCCCAGGATAAATTTTACGCTTATCCACCTGATAATAGAAACCACCATGTACCATGTAGACTTCACCTTCCACGTTGTGACGTGGAATTGAAGGCGGCATAAAACTGCTATCAAGCCAGATGAAGTAAAACGAACTGCCGATCCAAGAAATACCGGCCACTAAGTGAGAAAAACGTAAAATGTATTCGATCCAAAGATCAAGTGTTGAAGTCATTGACTAGTATTAACAATCTAGAAATCGACTGTCAGCATGAAAAATTAGGGATCTAACGCAAACACATTTTATTTTTGATTCAAAAAGCCTATGAACATGCTTTATGCCGGAAACACTTCACCGTATGGTCGTTAATCATTCCTACTGCTTGCATATGAGCATAGATAACAGTTGAGCCCACAAATTTAAAACCACGTTTTTTCAAATCTTTAGAAAACGAGTCGGATTCGGCAAAGGTCGCTTGCAAATCACCCATCCCTTTGCGTTTTCGATTTATTTGTTTACCGCCGACAAATTGCCACGCGTATTTATCAAAACTACCAAATTCCTTTTGAATATCCAAAAATAGTTTCGCGTTGTGAATCGCCGATTCCACTTTTAGACGATTACGAATAATACCCTCGTCTTTCAGTAATGAGTTGATTTTAGCATTGGTGAACTTTGCGACTTTTTTGGGATCAAAATTAGCAAAGGCTTTAGCATAGCCCTTTCGACGTTTTAAAATCGTTGCCCAGCTTAAACCCGCCTGGGCTCCTTCTAGAATCAAAAATTCAAAATGTTGTCTATCACTATGGACAGGAAGACCCCATTCCGTGTCATGATATTCTGCCATCATTTCAGATCCATTAGCCCATTCGCATCTCACAACATTTTTTTTATTTTTCATTATTTATCTCCAGAGTCGCAATTTAACAGATATCGATTTTTCACAATTTATGTCAAGGCACGCTACTCGCCTTTTTATTTACAGATCCCCGTAACGGATATACGATTCTTACATGTTAGAAAAAAATGATTTTTACACACTCTTAGAAAATAGAAAATCAATTCGTAAGTTTAAAAAAGATCCAGTTCCAAAAGACGTTTTAGAACGTTTGTTGGCCGCGGCGATGCAGGCACCTTCAGGAAAAAACAGGCAGAACTGGCGGTTCTATGTAGTTCAAGGAAAAAAACGTGATGACTATTTAAAACACTCCCAAAAGTCTTGGCTCGGAATCAAGGACATTTTAAAAAAACGACTAAAGCCCTCTCTTTATGATTTTACCGAACGTTTTTTCTTTACGCTTGGCGATGCTCCCGTTTTAATTTTCGCCTTTTCTCACAATTCAAATGAAGAAAAATACCTTACCAGCATCGGCAGTGTTTATATGGCTGTTGAAAATTTAAATTTAGCATGTTTCGTAGAAGGCCTAGGTTGCTGCACGATGGGGGCACCACTAGAAATCAAAGACGACGTGGTCGAATTTTTAGGATTGAAAAATGATCCTCAGATCAAATCGGGAGAATTAGAATTATTATGCGGAATCGTTTTGGGTTATCCAGATCACAACCCACCCAAAGCCCCCCGACAGACAGAGGGCCGAGTTCATTGGTTAAGCTAGAATTTATTTAGGGTCAGATGAACCGAAAAACTCACCCAGTTTTGTTGCGCGAGTTAATGTCGTTTCAGCTAAACAGCTAGAAATCACTAAACTTTCACCACTGCCAAAGAGCATATCGGTACCGGCTAGGTCACATTCTGCATCACGGAACGCAATCCAGGCTCTTTGTGCTTTTACTAAGCGTTTTAAAGTTTCTTCACCAAATTGTCCTAGAGGTCCTTCGCCCTTTTCCTCTTGAATTTGCTTTTTCAAAACGGCCACTTGTGCTTTATATACGCGATTTAACAAAGCATCCGCTGATTGAAATTTTTTAGACGAGCACTCACCCATTTCAGCGTTCGAAACCGCATCGGCCATACATTTATCTAATGCTTTTTCGATTTTAGCCGCATCACTTTTGATGCCCTCAACAGTTTCGGCAGCGAATACGTGTGATGAACAAATAACTACTAGACCTATTAAAGTCCTACGTAACATGAAAACCTCCCCGGGTTTTGATTTTTTAGTAACTGGGGAAAGCTTTGCGAACCTCGGGCCAAATCAGCATGCATAAAGGGGGTCTTCGCTGGTAGTACGCACGTAATAAAAACAGGATTATCCAGAAACTAAACACTTTCCTTGGCCCAAAGGGTAAATTTTTCTGCTTATAAGTAGGGTTCTTCGATATTAGCTAGGTATATCGGTTATTTATTGCTTTATTTCCGCAAAACACATACTAATCTTCGATCACAAAATCGCGAGCAGACTGACCTATGAAATTGACTGATCACCTGAAATTGAATCCTTTCGTAATTGCGCCTATGGCGGGTATTACCGATCATTCGTTTCGTACGTTCATTCGTCAATTAGACAGCAGTGTGGTCGTTAGTGAATTAATCAGTGCTAACGGACTTGAATACCACAACGAACGTACGTTCGAAATGATGGGTTATGATGAAGTACAACGACCGGTCGGATTACAGCTTTTTGGCGATGATCCCGAAATTTTAGCTCGGTCGGCTCAGATCGTAGAACAAAAAGGCGTTGATTTCGTAGATTTGAATTTTGGTTGCCCGGTTCCGAAGGTGACTAAAAAAGGGGCTGGTTCAGCGATGCTGAAAGACCTTGTGATGTTGCAGAAAGTCCTCAGTGCGGTTGTCAAAGCGGTTAAAATTCCAGTGACGATCAAAGTCCGCACAGGCTGGAACCATGAAACGCTGAATGCGGATGAAGTTGGGCACATTGCTTACAACGAAGGTATCACTTGGATGGCCATTCATGGTCGCACCCGTTCTCAAAACTATGAAGGCAAAGCGAATTGGGATTATATTGGCGAAGTAAAAGCTAAAGTAAAAATCCCAGTGTTAGGAAACGGTGATGTTTTAACGGCCGAGGACGCGACCGGCTGGCTAAAGAAATACAATCTAGACGGTATTCTGATCGGTCGCGGAGCCCTAAGAAACCCGTACATCTTCAAGGAATCTTTGGCTCTTTATCAAGGTCGAGATGAAAAGATCGAAAAAGACTTCTACAAATTGTTAATTACCCTCAATGAACTGTATGCGCTGCGATGTAGTGACCGCTTAAGAGAGATTCAATTAAGAAAGTTTGCCGCTTGGTTCTCAACAGGGTATCCTGATTCGGCTCAATTTAGGAAAAAGCTATTTCAGTCTCCAGATGCTCAAAGTATCTTGAACGAGGCGAAAATCTATTTCTCTAATTTATTTAGCAAAAATAACCAAAATGATTCGCTCCTAAAAAGCCACGAAGAAGAAAAGTTTTTAATGGGCGGCCACGGTTAGAAAAGGGGTACCTCCTACATTTCCGCCACGCGGCCGGCTAAGCGCAGTGCGTGACAGAAATGTAGGAGGTACCTTTTGAATTTTATTTTAATGTTTAAACGACAATAGGAACTAGGAAGTACAAATGATTGATAACAAGCATATTAGAAATATCGCCATCATCGCGCACGTCGACCATGGTAAAACAACTCTTGTGGATCACTTGATCAAACAAGCCGGAACATTCCGTGAAAACCAACAAGTCGCTGAGCGCTTGATGGATTCTATGGATCTAGAGAAAGAACGTGGTATCACGATCGCAGCGAAGAATGCGTCTTTCCAATACAAAGACTACAAAATTAACATCGTAGATACTCCGGGGCATAGTGACTTTGGTGGCGAAGTTGAGCGTATCTTGAATATGGTTGACGGGGCTATCTTGCTTGTCGATGCGTCTGAAGGTCCACTTCCTCAAACTCGTTTCGTATTGAAAAAAGCTCTTGAGCAGAACATCAAGGTAATGGTTTGTATCAACAAAATCGACCGTTCGGATGCTCGTATTCAAGAAGTATTGAATGAAGTATTCGATTTGTTCATCGACTTAGATGCTACTGAAGAACAATGTGATTTCCATACAGTTTACGCAATCGCGCGTGAAGGTATGGCAACACTAGATCCTAACGTTAAGACAGATAACTTGATCTGTTTATACGATGCGATCATCAACCTTGTTCCACCTCCAAAAGTAAACGAAGGCAACCCTCTACAAATCATGGTATCGAACATTTCGTACAATGATTACGTAGGTCGTTTAGCTATCGGCCGCGTTCGCGCGGGCTCGATCAAAGTGAATGACGAAGTCGTTGTTGTTCAGGAAAAAGGTCAGAAGAAACTAAAAGTATCTGCACTTTTCAGCTATCACGTAAACAGTCAGATCCCGGTTCAAGAAATCGGCGCGGGTGATATCGCGATCGTTGCGGGTATGGAAGACTTCACAATCGGTGATACTATTACATCGGCTCTTGACCCTAAACCTCTTCCACGTATCGCGGTTGAAGAACCAACGGTTGGAATGATCTTCTCTGTAAACAATGGTCCATTTGCGGGTCAAGATGGTAAGAGCGTAACATCTCGTAAAATCTTGGAACGTTTAGAGAAAGAATTACTTCATAACGTTGCGATTCGTGTTGAAAAAACTGATAACACAGATTCTTTCAAAGTGGTTGGTCGTGGTGAATTACAGCTTGGCGTTTTGATCGAACAAATGCGTCGTGAAGGTTACGAGCTTTGCGTATCTAAACCTCAAGTTATCTTTAAGCAAGATGGCGCGACAAAATTAGAGCCAATGGAATCTGCGGTTATCGACGTCGAAGATGCTTATGTTGGTGTTGTGACAGAAAAAATGGGAACTCGTAAAGGCGTGATGATGAACATGGTTCAAAAAGGATCTGGTCGTACACGTCTTGAATTCAAAATCCCGTCTCGTGGTTTGATCGGCTACCGTTCTGAGTTTTTAACGGATACTCGTG
Source organism: Bdellovibrionaceae bacterium UBA2316 (assembly GCA_002345205.1). Lineage (GTDB taxonomy): Bacteria > Bdellovibrionota > Bdellovibrionia > Bdellovibrionales > Bdellovibrionaceae > UBA2316. The sequence continues at coordinate 56,810 of DDVI01000039.1, forward strand.
GTACTGGTTTATTAAATACTCAATTTGAAGGATGGGAGCCTTACAAAGGTGACATCATTTCTCGTAAAAATGGATCTATGATTTCAGATCGTGGTGGCGTAACAACGGCTTACGCAATCTGGAATTTACAAGAACGTGGTGTGATGATCGTAACTCCGCAAACACAAGTTTACGAAGGTATGATCGTTGGTGAGCACGCTAAGGAAAATAACTTAGTTGTTAACATCACTCGTGAGAAAAAATTAACTAACGTTCGTGCCTCTGGTTCTGACGAAGCGATTCGTTTAGTTCCAGTTCGTCCAGTGACTTTGGAAAAAGCAATGGAATGGATCACTGACGACGAGTTAATCGAAGTCACTCCGAAACATATCCGTATCCGTTGTCGCGAACTAGACCCACACAAACGTGGTAAAGCTGACAAAGAATAGTCTTGAATCTAATTTCAAATAACTAGAAAATAAAACCTGAGGCCAAAAACCTCAGGTTTTTTTTTGGAGTTTGGAATGAGTTTAAGTACTGCCATTGAAGCTAAAAATGTCGTTAAAAAGTATAACGACTTTATTGCGCTTGATGGAGTCAGCTTTGATATCAAGAAAGGTGAATGCTTTGGGTTGCTTGGGCCTAATGGGGCCGGCAAGTCGACTTTGATGAAACTGATGTACTGCCAGTCACTGCTGACTGAAGGCGAATTGTACATTCTAGGTTTGAATGTAAAAAAGAATTTTCGTGAAATTAAGTCTAAAATTGGTGTCGTTCCACAAGATAATATGTTGGACGAAGACTTCACTCTTTTGGAAAATTTAAAGTTATTTGCCCGCTATCAACAAATGGATCTATCTACTGTTGATGAGAAAATCTTCCATCTACTACGATTATTTAAATTGGAAGAATTCGCTAATCACCAAATTAGTCAATTAAGTGGCGGGACACAAAGACGCTTATGTATCGCACGGGCTTTAATTCACAGTCCTGATCTATTGTTTCTTGATGAACCCACTACGGGTCTAGATCCCCAATCGCGGTTATGGCTGTGGAATTTTATAAAACAAATGAAGGAAATGGCCGGTACGATTTTAATGACGACTCATTATATTGAAGAAGCCGAAGAGCTCTGTGATCGCGTAGCCGTCATTGATCATGGCAAAATTCTATCGATCGATTCACCGTCGAGCCTAATTAAAACTCATATCGGTGAAGAGGTCGTCGAGTTTCATTCTAACTCGGTAGATTTAAATTATTATATCAACCGGCTGAAGGAAAATAAATTTGAGTATCAAGTTTATCACAACATGGTTCTTGTATTCATTAAGCCAGAACAGAATTCCCGATTGTTGTTAGAGATAATTAAAAGTGAAAAAGTAACCCTTAGAAAGCCAACACTAAATGATGTCTTTCTAAAACTAGCTGGATACAATTTAAGAGATGTTTGATTTAACTTATTTAAAAATACCAAAAATTCGTGAAGGCTATAAAAATATTTGGCTACGTAATTTTTTGCATTTTAAAAAAACATTCTTGGTTAGTTTTTTCTGGGTAATTCTTGAGCCATTAATGTATCTGGGTGCCATCGGTTATGGCCTTGGTTCTTATATTCAAACGATGAATGGCCAAAGCTATGTCGATTTCTTTTTTCCAGGATTACTTGCTTCAACATCAATGATGGTTCCTTTCTTTGAAAGTACCTATAATAACTATACTAAATTGACCTTTCAAAAGATCTACAATCATATGATGCTAACTCGCCTGGATTCCCACGAAATAGTTACTGGCGAATTGCTATGGTCGACATTCAAAGGATTTTTTGGAATTGTTGGGCTGGTGGTAATTGGCAGTTTCTTCGGTTTAGTTTCAGAATGGCAAATTATTTTGGTTGTATTGATCCTAACTCTGAATAGCTGGATCTTTGCCGGTATCGCGATGACGATCACTTCATTTGCAAAGAACTATGACTCGTTTATTTATGCAACGAGTGGCTTTCTTATTCCGCTCACCCTGGTTTCTGGAATTTACTTTCCAATTAGCCAAATGCCGCTAGTGCTGCAAATAGCGACCTACTTGTTCCCTTTAGCTCACACGATCGAACTCTGCCGAATGTTACTTGCGGACTCGTGGCACTGGTGGGGGTATTTTCATATTCTGTATTTATTAATCTCGGCCTACATTTTCTTTGCAGTTGCTTTAAAACGTATCACTAAAAAGCTAATTAACTAATTCTATTCACTATCGAATTCGACAGCATTTCCAGATGAAGCATCATTCTCTGTATCGGATTGATCTGCACTATCAATGGAATCTTCGGTTGCTTCATCATCATCCGCGGTATCGGCTGATTCGTCGCTACCAGCATCCATCGAGTCAATCTCTGACACTTGTTCGGGTGTGCTGTAAAAGTTCTTCAGCTTTTCCTTAGCCGTCAAATACTGCTCTTCTGTAATGCGATTGTATTGGTACATGTCACTCACGATGCGTTTAATGCGTTTGAACGCAAACGGTGTTAATTTTTTAGAGTAAAACGAACGGGAGTATTTTTTGGGGTTTGGTAATAGCATTGCTAAAAATGCGCTCTCTACCACATCCAATTGCGAAGGAGATTTTTTAAAGTAGTGCCAAGCCGCCGGTTTAACCCCGTAGATGTCTTTACCAAACTCAACCACATTTAAATATTTTTCTAGAATTTCATTTTTAGTTAAATGCTTTTCAATTTGAAGTGTGATGAATGCTTCAATCATTTTTCGAATCAGCGTTTTATCTTTAGTTAAGTATAAATTTTTTGCTAACTGCTGAGTGATCGTCGAACCACCACGCTTGTACTTGCCGCCATCAAGATTTTCTTTAGCGGATTTTTCGATAGATTCCCAATCAAAACCCTTATGAGTGTAAAATAACGAATCTTCCGTTAACACTACCGTCTTTTGCATGACCTTAGAAATCTGACTCAAAGGTACATAGTTTTTACCGCCAGGGCATAGCTTAACTTGGTACATTTTAGTAGTAAAACACGACATCAATTCTTTGCGATCAGGAATCATCATGTAAACACGTATAGCAAAACCTACAACTAGAAAAAAAATCAACGAGAAAGCCAACAGAATAATTTTTGTCGATTTCATATAAGTTTATTCTCTCGCATCCAATCGACACTTTGCTTGATACTGTAGTCTGCTGGCTTGAAATCAATCCCTAATTCTTTTCGGGCTTTATCATTTTTAAACCAATGAAATAGTGTTGCGGTCCAAGCGTTCTCTTGACTCAGCGAAACTGGTTTACCAAGACGTGTAATTAAATCACCCGCTCTGCCAATCATGTGCAAAGCCACATCAGGCAGATAAATACTGGGAGCCGGCACCCCAGCGAAACCCGCAATTTTTTCAAAAAGCTCCTTAATTAAAATATTTTCCCCGGAAAGGATATACCGTTCGCCGTTTCGGCCCACTTTAAATCCGCGATAAATACCTTCGATAACATCTTCGACACTTACAACGCTTACGCCGCCAGACGTGTAGAATTTAAATTTTCCCTGCGCGACTTTCAGCTGTGTCTTGCGACTACCTTTTTTAGCATCAGCAGGACCGTAAATCGTGGAAGGATTTAGTATAACACTTTTAATTTCACCCTGCTGAGTAGCCTTAACCACTAACTCCTCGGCCTGGCGCTTGGTTTCAAAGTAACCTAAGTTTAGCGGAGACAAATTAAATTTCGAACTCTCGTCAAGTATTTCGGTTGGGCGATAACCGGCGCCTACAGCTACAACCGATGACATATGAACTAGTTTAGGGACCTTAGTTTCCACCATGGATTCAATTAAGTTTCTAGTACCTTGCACATTGATTGCATCCATCAAAGGACGTTCCGCTTTTTTATAACCAATATAGCCGGCCAAATGAAATACCACATCTGGCTTAGATACTCGCAAAGCCTCAACAATAGATACTTTGTCTGTAATATCACCATACACAAACTGAATGCGCTCCGGGGATTTTAACTCTGTTAAACGACTGCTTTTCCTGATGAACGCCGTGACTTCCAAACCTTCGGACAAAAGTTTTTCAATAAGGTGCGCACCCAGGAACCCATTTCCACCGGTGATAAAGGCCCTCATGCGCTCACCGGTTTCTTACGGTCAAATATGTATAAGTAGAACTTTATGTATCCAAATGATATAAGGGCTCCGACCATCGCCCCTGCGATAATATCTGTGGGGTAATGAACGCCATTGTAAACTCGGCTAAATGCCACTAACCCCGCTAGGGTAAAAAATAATCCGCGGACGGCAGGTAAGAAAAATCCCATAAACAAAGCAAACCCAAACATATTGGCCGCGTGATTAGAAATAAAACCAAATCCAGACGCCGGCGATCTTTGAATAGTTACATGGGCGGTATTTTCAAATGGACGCATTCGTTCAAACGGTTTTTTAAACCCATGATTTCCAACTAGGTCTATTGTTCCCAAACTGATTAGGCAAAACAACAAGATCATCAAACCTTGCTTCGCGTACTTGCGATATAAAAGAAATGCGAACAGAGGAATAATGATAATTCGAAAATATTGAGTTTTATGCAAATCGGTAATAAACGGAAAAAAGATATCAAATACGGCATTTGTTAGTCCGGTATTGATCCAAAAGAAAAGACTTTGATCCATTGAAATAATCCAATTCATAGTCTTAGTACGTTAAATGAAAATATGTTCTTAGTCTAGTGGGCAATTTGATCAAGCCAAGTCAAACCTATGCGGATCGCTTGTCGCCTTCGATCATTTTCTTGGTGTAAATTGCGCGCTTGCGAATCATCTCATGCGGATGATTTGAAAAAACAGTAATTTTTTTAACAAAAAAATCAAAATCAGATTGAAACATATTTGCAGAGTTCCGCGGAGAATTACGATAGTACTCGAGCAATTGGCCTACTACATATATGCCTGAAGCTACGAAAAATGGATTCGATGAATTGAAAAACTCTTTGAGCTTATCAAAAATTGCCACGTTCAAAGATTTTTTGCCTTCTGCAATGAGCGCCTCTGCAGCGATTCGATTAAACTTCGAATTAATATGTTCTTTAAAAAGTTCCGAATAAGGGTCAAATTCACTAATTGCAGTTAAAGCGTTCGCTTTAATTCGCGTATCCGGAAGATCAACGCAATCATTCATGACTTTTAATAAATCAGAGTCCAATTTATCAGTTGGAATTAAGCCATAGCTAAGTGAAATAATTGATGAAACAATTGTGTTAAACGTATTGTTTTTATTAAACTCCGCAATTGATTTTAAAAGAAGACGCTTGAACGCAGCCACTATTTCAGGTGACGCCGATTCCGCACGCATATTTCGGACTTGATAGAATTTATTAAAGAAAACATCACGGTTGTTTTCCGCCACTGCGTTTTCCATAACTTCAAGCAAGCCTATCAATAGAAGCCGATTATCTTTCATACCCGTAGTATCGGCTTTTTGATATAGAATCTTGACCGTTAACTCAAACCCGTTTTGTATTATAATGAGACATTTTCGCCCTGATTCTGGATTTGATAGAAACGGTAATAGTCACCTTTTTTTGCTAATAGTTCTTGGTGAGTTCCTGCCTCTACGATTTTACCTTTACGCAAAACATAAATGCGATCGCAATTTTGGATGGTAGATAGCCTATGCGCAATGATTAAACTTGTTCTATCTTCCATTAGTGCCTCAATACCAGCTTGAACTTCACGCTCACTGGATGAATCTAAAGCGCTGGTAGCTTCATCTAAAATCAATAAAGGCGCATCCTTAACAAAAGCACGCGCCATGCTGATTCTTTGCTTTTCGCCACCCGATAACAACGAGCCGCGGTCACCGACTTTGCTCTGATAACCTTCAGTTAAACGTCCAATAAAATCATGCGCATTTGCTCGTTTTGATTTTTCGAACACAACCTGGTCAGGCGCGTCTGGGTTACCTGAACGAATATTACTAATAACCGAATCACTAAACAGAAACACGTCCTGGGAAACTAAGGCAATTTGCGACCTAAGTTCTTTCAATGAACAATCAAGAATATTTGTATTATCAAATAAAACTTCACCCTGATTCGGCTCATAAAAGCGTTCTAACAAATTGACGATCGTTGACTTACCACTACCGCTTTCACCGACTAAAGCGATGGATTGACCACGTTGAATTTTAAAATCGATATTGTCCAGTATTCTTTCTTGTCCGTATTGGAAACTCACATTTTTAAAATGAATAGTTTTCCAATCTTTTGGAAACGGTTTCGGAGAAACCGGATCACTTACGACTTCGTTATTGTCTAAGATCTCATAAACTCGTTCAGCTGCGACGATCGTTTCTTGGATACGGACGTAACTTTCTTGAAGTTTTTTAATGGGTTGATTAATCATCATCATGGATGTGATGTAGGCTAAAACTGCCCCAGTGGTAGTATTACCTTTAGCGACTTCAACACTGAAATAAAAAAAGATCCCCAGGATAACTGCGGTCGCTAGCAGCTCGGTGACTGGCCCCATGATTTCAATTCTTGAATGTACTTTTTTGCGAATGGTTAAGTACTCGTCCGTTTGGGCCTTCAGTTTAGACTGCATAATTTTTTCTAAATTGAAGCTTTGAATAATGCGAACGCCATCGATAGATTCTTTAATTACTGACGTAATTCGTTCTAAGTTTTCCTGACCAAACAATACATATTTTCTAAGACTTCGCGAAATCTGCTTTAAAAATATCAAAATTACCGGCAATAATATCAAGATCACCATGGTTAAGCGCCAGTTTAAATAAAACAAATTTCCTAAAAGCAAAATCGCTAGCAATGGTTCCCGAAACAAATCCGCGATCATACGCAAGCCATCTTGAATGACTTTAATGTCATTTATTATTCGGCTCAACAAACCACCAGATCCCGAAACATACTGCCCATGAAATTTTAAATTTAAATCCATGAACTTTTTTTGTAATTGCAAGCGATAGTTATTTGTTACCATTTCGCCGACGACATTCATCGTATAAATATGAATGTAACGACAACCCGCCACAACTACCGCCATACACAAAGCGATCACACCCACTTGGGCCACTTTATTTTGGTCCCCAGACTGAAAACTATCATTGATGTCTTTAAGAACTAAAGCTAATCGCGCATAGACGGCTGCATACATAATTCCAGAGACAGCGATAATGACCAATTGGGAACGATATTTTTTTACTTCGTTGATGATGCGTATAAGGGTCGTGTTCACCACCCCAATCTACTTATTTTGCTTCTTAAAGTCTATACTTAGTCGATGCCGTAGTATTTTTTCAAATACTGGCCAGTCAGACTGCGTGGTTCAGCCATGATGTCTTTTGGGGTTCCCATAGCGACGATTTCGCCGCCTTTGACCCCGGCCTCTGGGCCTAAATCAATTACATAGTCGGCTGCGCTAATAACTTCTAAGTTGTGTTCAATAATTACCACACTACCACCAGCTTCGATGAGCTGATTCAGAACCCTGATTAACAATTCGATTTCGCGAAAGTGCAAACCCGTTGTCGGCTCATCGAGAATGTACAAAGTCGCCTTGTGGCTAACTTCAATTAGCTCTTTTGCTAGTTTCAAGCGTTGAGATTCCCCACCGCTTAACGTACTCGAAGGCTGACCGATCTGAAGATAATCTAATCCCACCTCTTTCAACACCGATAAAGCTTTACGGATCGGAGGATGCGCCACGAAAAAGTCCATCGCTTCGGCCACTGTCATCGTCAGGATCTGGTGAATGTTTTTACCTTTATAAGTTACTTCAAGAATTTCATTTCGGAATTTCTTACCATCACACACGTCACATGGAATAATCACGTTATCCATAAATTGCATGTCGATTTCTTCAACCCCGGTGCCTTTGCACGATGGACATCGTCCGCCATCGACATTCAAACTGAATGTCCCTGCCGTGTAACCACGCACTTTTGATTCGGGCAACATTGCCATTACGTTACGAATAATATCGTAGGCTTTGATATACGTAATCGGCGAGCTACGTGCGGATTTACCAATCGGCGACTGATCCACAAGTAAAACATTGTGAATATACTCCGAGCCTTTCAATTTTTTGCACGGTTCCGCTTTTAAAAATTCGATATCTAATTCACGCGCCAGCATTGGATACAATGTTTTGGCAATCAATGTTGATTTACCTGAACCGCTCACCCCGGTCACAACCACCATACGATGAAGAGGAATATCCACATTTAGATTTTTTAGATTATGGCCGCTCGCACCTTCCATACGAAGTTGGTACTTATACAGATCTTTTTCCACAGGTCGTGTTTTTTCGATCGGTTTACGCACTAAAGGATTTACAAATGGAGCTGTCACTGATTTTGAACTTTTCAAAAACTCTTTCTGCGGACCAGAGAAAATAACTTCACCGCCGCGGAACCCAGAGCCAGGACCCATCTCGATAACATTTTCTGCGTTTCGAATCACATCATAATCGTGTTCAACAAGAACTACGGTATTTCCTAAATCACGCAAGTCCTTTAAGATGGAAATCAAGCGATCATTATCACGCGGATGTAGACCCACCGTCGGTTCATCCAGTACGTATAATGTTTGAGTCAAACCCATCCCTAGCTGATTTGCCAAATTCAGACGCTGGTATTCACCACCCGAGAGCGTGCGAGTTTCGCGATTTAATGTCAGGTAACCGACACCAACCCGCATTAGAAAATCTAAACGCGATCGAATTTGCTGGAATACTTCACCCGCGATATTTTTTTCATTTGTATTAACTTCGATCGCATCAAAAAATTTTTTCAAATCTTCAATTGTTTTTTGGGTCAAATCATTGATATTTTTCTTACGGAACAAAATCGTATTTACGTCTTTACGTAATCGAGATCCGTTACATTCAGAGCATACCTGCGGACTACGATAGCGTGATATAAATACGCGCACGTGCATTTTATATTTTTTAGTTTCTAAATAATCAAACAAGCCCTTAACGCCCATAAAGCTAGAATTGCCTTCCCAAAGAATATCACGCTGAGCTTTAGCTAGGTCTTCCCAAGGCACATCCGTCGGAATTTTCGTTTTTTTACAAAACGATAATAAATCCTTCTTATCCTCAGCTGCACTTGGCATACTAAAAGGATGTAGAGCATTTCCAGCAATCGTTAACTTTGGATTTGGCACTACCTTTGTTGGATCAAGGCTCAGAATGTTTCCAAAACCTTTACACGTAGGACATGCACCCAAGGGGCTATTAAAACTGAACAACCGTGAGTTAAGCGGCGGCGGTTGGTAATCACACTCTGGACATTTTAATTCTTCCGAAAATCTAAGCGTAACATCGTCAGTTGTTCTAACTAAACACCCTCGGGCCGTTACATTGTTATTATAGCGTACATACGCTTCGTAAGCTTGCGCAACAGAGTCAGCGATACGCCCTTCGTCGTCTGCGTTAAAAGCAATGCGGTCGATTACAATAAAGAAATTTTCTTTAGGCGCCGCTTTCTTGGCCACCTTTGGATCAGAAATTTCGATAATTTCATTTTTACTTGGGATCCATATTCTTTGGTAACCATTCTTAATAATTTCACCAAGCAAAACTTTACCGTCAAACGCACGATCTTTTTGACTGACTTCGGCCAACACATAGCCACGTTTGCCGTGTAGAACTTTGACTATTTTTTTAGTTGCCTCAGTAATAGAATGTTTTTCACACGGAATGTGATGGTTCGGACAAAATGGAATACCTAGCTTTTCATAAAGCAAACGCAAGTAGTCGACAAGTTCCGTCGTTGTTCCCACATTTGATCGGCTCGATTTAACAGAGTTCTTTTGCTCTAGGCATACTGCGGGTGGAATATTACTTACGCCTTCAATGTCGGGTTTAGGTGCCTTATTTAGAAATTGTTTAGTGTAGTTAGACATGCTTTCGATAAAACGACGTTGTCCTTCAGCGAACAATGTTTCGAAAGCTAACGAGCTCTTGCCCGATCCCGATGGCCCACAAATAACTGTCATTTGGCCGAGCGGGATTTTGATATCCACATTTTTTAGATTGTTCTGTTTAATACCCCAAATGTGAATTTCTTTCATCACTTAGGTTTATGATATTTCCCTAAAATCGTCCAGTCTATTCGTTAACTTCACCCTTCAAGAAATCAACGGTTTCATCACCCTTGTTGGTAGACAACGTAGGTTCTGTCCCTTCAATATAGGCTTGCTTTATCACATTTTTTGATACAGCAGAGGCTAGTTTTCCGGTCTCGGCATCGATGTTCGCAAACACGATTCCACTTGGCACTGGAAACGATGTTTGAGGTAACTTATCGTGAGCCGCTTTCATGTAATCTAACCATAACGGAAGTGCCGCACGACCTCCGACTTCGCCTTTACCAATGGTTTTTTCTTTATCGTATCCCACCCAAACACCCGTCGCGATTTGCGGCGTGTAACCAACAAACCAAGCATCGACGTACCCATTAGTCGTTCCCGTTTTACCTGCGACTTCACGCCCTAGCGATCGAGCTCTAGCTGCAGTTCCATTTTCATCTTCAACTACGCCTCGAAGTAAACTAGTCATTACGTAAGCCGTTTGCGGACGGATTAATTGATTTTCATCATCAAAGAAGAAAAATTCGTCTGGTTTTTTGGTTTTCGCATTTTGCGTATCTGGCGTTTCCGTTTCCACTACTGCATTGGGATTATTGGGATCTACCGTCGAACCTTGCTTGTGTGATAAATAGTTTTTGCGCCGCTCGCCAAACTCTTTATCCAAGGTGTCCATTTCATTTTGAAAGCGAATATCTAACGACACATTTTCCATTAACTTTTTATTATTCTGATCATACACAGATTTGATCAGTAATGGTTTTATGCGTTTTCCTAAACGACCAAATTGTGAAAATACTTTCGTCATTTCGTATAAAGTTAAAGAGGACGAACCTAGTGCCAAAGTAAAATCATTGTTTAACGGACTAAATACACCTAATCGTTTTGAATAATCCATCGCCCAAGGAACTCCGACATCTTCGATCAATCGAACTGCCGGAATGTTCAATGATTGAACTAAGGCATTTCTAAATGTTAACTGACCGCCAAATGACTTTCCATGATTAGTTGGTTTCCAAACTTTCGTGTCGGCCTGGCCTTCTTGATCCTTGATCGATTCTTCGTACACAAGCGGCGCATCCATTAGCTCCGATGACGGATCGTAATTTTTATCTAATGCTGAGGCGTACACGATGGCTTTAAATGCGGAGCCAGTTTGACGAACCGCTTGAACGGTACGGTTAAATTCATTTTTATTTCTGATGAACTGGTATCCACCTACCATTGCTAAAATTTCTTGCGTATCTTGATCAAAGGAAATCAACGCGCCTTCAACTTCTGGTTCTTGATCTAATTCAACGGTGATATAAGATGTAAAATCCATCGGTTTTTTCAATCTAGAAATCAATACATTTTCGTTAGTCAGTTTTACCAGAACAACATCACCCTTCTTTAAAGCTTCAGAGGGTTTATTAATTTGTGCTTGGTCAGATTTTTTATCTGGATCTGGCTTACGTGCCCACTTCATGGTGTCCATATCGATTACACCTTTAACTTCAGGCAAATCAACAAACGTTAAGCCATCAGCATCATTTACTTCAGTGACAACCGCGCGGTAACTTTTTGTCAGACTCAAGTAAGATGGAATCTTGGTGTTCTTGCCTTGCTTCTTAGCCAAAATTTCATCGAAGTTACCGTCTACGTTGATTGTTCTTTCTGGCGTCGTTTCCAGAATTAATTCTTTCTTTTGCTTTTCTAAAAAGGCCGTAATCTGTGCAGGGTCTTGAAGGTTGTCTAGAGGACCACGGAAACCTTGACGCTTATCCAAAGATTTTAAACCGGCACGCACAGATTCCTGCGCTGCAATTTGTTTTTCTAAATCTAATGACGTGTAAATCTTGATACCTTGATCTAGCACGGTTTCTTCGCCCAATTGCTGGAATAAAATCTGACGAATCGTTTCTTGATAATAAGGCGCGAAGTCTTCAAAATCGTCGCGAACGTATACTTTTACTGCTTGATTAACCGCTTTTTCAGCCTCTTCATGAGTGATAAATCCCACCGTTGCCATACGACCTAAAACATAGCGCTGCCGCTCTTTGGCCTTTTGGGGATTAAGTACTGGTGAATAGCGACTTGGCGCCTGGGGCAATCCCGCTAGAATGGCGGACTCTGCCACCGTCAATTCACTTACTGTTTTTTTGAAATACGTTTGTGACGCATTCTCAATCCCGTAACAACCGTGGCCAAAATTAATTTGGTTTAAATACAAATACAGAATCTCTTCTTTCTTTAAATTATCTTCTAATTGGTACGCCAAGAAGGCTTCGCGAATTTTACGATCAAATGTTTTTTCCCTAGATAAGAAAAAAGTCTTAGCTACCTGCTGCGTAATCGTTGAACCACCCTGAACGTTACGGCCAGCGCGCATATTAGCCAGCATCGCACGCATGATGGCTAGATAATTAATTCCCGAGTGCGAGAAAAATTGATCGTCTTCAGCGGCAAGGAATGCTTGAATTGTTTTTTCTGGAATTCGCTCATACGGTACCAGCGTGCGACGTTCACGAAAAAATTCGCCAATTTTTTTATTCTTGCGATCATACACAGGGCTAACAAGCAGTGGTTTGTAGTCTTTAATTTGTAATATTTGAGGAAGCGAAGATTTGATCGAGGCTAGCCAAATAATCATACCGATTAAAACTATAAAACAAGCAGCACCGACAAGAATCAGGATGCGTTTACGCGTGGTCAAATTCAAGGTCACAGTAGTACTCCAGAGGGATTTTTCCCAAATAAAAAGATACTACTAGTATGGCAAATTTTAGATGAAGAGAGTAGGTTTCCCGCCCTGGTCCAGGGACCAAGGTAGGGTATAAAATATTATGAACAGATTACTTTTTAGCGCCGGCTTTCTTATCGTCTTTTGGATCTTGCTTAGGCTTCTTTTCTGCCGGCTTGCTGTAGTCGGTATAGGTATATCGGCAAACATTTGCGCCGGAGCCAATGTAGGCCTGCGGTTTACAGCAATTGCTTTGAAATGCTGTTAACAACTCGCTGTAAGATTCACCGCATTGATTTAACATATCAGCCATCGTTTTGTCGTCGGCTTGTTTTGAGGGGCGACGTCCACTATACATACTTAATTTCATCGCAAGAACCGCTAACTGCTGCTGATATTTTTTAGTTTCAGAATTCAAACGTTCAAGTTTTGATTTAAGAAGAGTTTGCTCATTCGCTTTATCGGTTTGAATACGCTGATATTCTGCCGCTAACTTTTTTGCTTCATTCGCTGCATTTTTTTCGATGTTCTGCATTTGATATATAATTTCCTGATCAGCAATACGCTTCTGCTCATTTATTTGCCCAAGTTGTGTATCCATCGAAGTCAGCTTCGCTTTAATCGCAGAAAGCTCGCTAATAAATGTGCTTTCAACTCGTTTTTGTTTTAGAGATTCTGTTTTTATACACGCATCATAGCGTTTTTGAATGTTCACCGCTAAAACTTTACCTTGCGCGAATGCACCGGCAAAAGACGCCTGTACCGATTGAGTCGGTTTTGCATTGGCTGTGTTTTGTTTTGTAGGATCGCCGCCAGTCGCGACGATTGAACAGCGGTCATGAATTGCAAAATCTGAATTTTCTGCCAATGCCACAGCCTTTGCTGAAACCATATCATTATATTTTCGTCTTAACTCGCCCATTTGATCAACGATCGAATTGTAATTGGAATCAGCCTGCATCTTTGCTTTAAGTTTTTCATTATCAAGCTTATGCATGGCATCTTCTTTTTCGGCAGGCATATCGTTTAATCGGTCCGCAATTTTTCCTTCCGCTTCGGCCCAAGCTTTTAGTTTTTCAGAATACTCTGTTTGTGCGTCTTCCGCTTCTTTCATATTATCTTTAACTTTTTCTTCTAAATCTTTCTTTTGTTCTTCAAGTTTGTCTTCTTGAGCTTTAAAATCATCCTTAGAAAGCGTGCAGTCTGGACGATCATTCATCGCGGAATATAAGCCAAGCAATGTATCGGCCCCACTCACCATGCCTAACATAGGTGTAGCCATTTGCATTTCTTCACTGCCCATGAAACCGCCGCCTTCTGACACTATTTTTGAACATGAACGCGCCTGCTTCGCAGACACTTTTGAACATTCTTTGTAAATATCTTTGTCGTCTTCATAAAGCGCCTCACATCGTTCTTTACGGCGTGATTCCGTTTTAAATACTGATTCTAGGTCATCAATCGCTTGCTCCGCGCTGGCGCGACATTCAGTATCTTTAGCGCCACAAGATTTACGGCCCTTCTCAATTTCTCGGATGGCCATTTTTGCACAGGCCGCCCGTGCCCCGGTATCGGCAGTAGACGTCACAACCCCGTTTCCTGCAGAACTAGGAGTCGTTTGATTACAATCTTTAAGAGCTTTACTTGCAATTGCTTCAAAGTCGGTGTCTGCATAACTAAAAATACTAAAACAAAGTGAGCAGAGAAACCCAACCGATAAAAAAAGCGATTTAGAATTATATTTGATTTTATTCAATGTGTTTCCCCTGATAGATGTCATGTAGAGCAATAAGTGCTCCGCCTCTATTCACTTTAAACGACGTTTTACGCCGAGTTTAGTCTAGATTTTTTACGTTTCGATCTGAGACATGAGTAAATTCATGTGCGTTTTTGAATATCTATGCAAGAAAGTCGACGTTTTAGACATTGATCCAGCTGTCTACTAGTTTGACTGGTCTATTTTTAAGCCTGCCTTGAACAAAAAATTTAAAAGCCTGCATAGAAGACCGATAATTATTTATAGAAACAACATACTCCAAATGATGATTCAGTTTAAGGTGACCTTATTTACAGTACTCGTTCTGTTTTCCATAGTTCAGGCGAAGCCCATCGCCCAGCAATTGTATGAAGAAAAACTTAAAATAACTTGTAATGACTCGTCTGCAGCCGAAATAAATATTCTTTCTAGGTGTACAGCAACGCCTCCCCGAACTCTCCAAGCGTTAGATCAGCTATCTGAACAATTAATATTTGAACCGATCGCAAAATCAGAATTAAACCACTATTCATGTCTTGAGAATTTATTTGGAAAACTGGAAAAGGACCCCAACGCTAAAAAGGGCGTAATTGCCAATACATGTAGTCATATGGATGAACTAAAATCACTTGCCGAGAGTTCAAGATATTTTAAAGATCTGAAAGAGTCTTATCAAAAAGCAAACGATCCAATGATTCGAGTAGTTTCCAAAACTGATTTACAAAAACGAGATGCTATTGTTGCCGAAGTTAATCCATTAATTGCGGCTATAGAAGAACGAATATCTTCACTTCGAAGCAGCGACTTACTTCTAAGCTCCGATGAAATTTACAATAAAGTTTATTCGAAATTAGAGTCAGGATTTTTTACTGATGGCAAATCCGCTAGTGACGTTTGTTCTTACCTGTACCAAAACACGGACTCTTTCTTAGCTGAAGACCGCGAGGCTAATAGAAAATCTAAAGAGTTTTTAGAAAGTGTTTTTCCTAACGGGGAATGGCTTTCTAACAGCGATCTGAAAGAAGCATTGTGGAATTCTGCAAGTCGAACGTACGTAGTCGAAAGCATTGAAAGGACGTCTGAACTTGGTTCGTCTGCTTTGTGTCGGATGGACGCCCGCTATGGAGCAGGTGCCGAAATTCGTGATCGAATGTCCCTTATTGCAAAACTTGGTTTAGGATTTGGAATCGCCGGCGTCAGCCGTTTAATAGGAACAGCTGCATTTACAAAACGGTCGCATACGCTAACTATGGCCGCTAGAGCCACTGTCATGGCCGAGGTTGGCCTCAGTGTTTCGCTGGGACTTCGCGATGCAATAAGAAACTGCGAAGCTAAAGTCGGAACCGTAAGCGCTCGCAAACTATGTTCACAAGATAAAGATGCACCCCTTGACGGAATTCTAAATAGACAAACTGCCCTTAGTAACTGCATTCAACAGTCAGGCGTACTCGCTTTTCAAACAGCGTTGGGTGGCTTTTCCATTGCCAGTTCATTTAAAAACTTAGGAACCACTGAACAAATCATAGAAGCGCAGAATAAATTAGCGCGGATCTATCCGCGAACAACTAATGTAGACAACACACTCGTTATATCTGAAAAAATCGCCAAAGGCGCACTCTCAAATGCAGTATTCAAAAAAATTCACATTACAGGCGGCGGACAAATTGATCGAGTCAAAATGGATGCGGCCATTCGTGCAGCAGAAGTCGCACATACTACAAAAATGCGGGTCAATGTGGCAGCCGTGATTAAAACGTACCCATTAGATGACTCACGGAAAAAACTTTTGCAAGAGGCGCTTGATAAATTGACAAATATGGGCGGAACAGGGCCAGAGGTGGCTGCTAAAAACCTAGAGCGCTTTACTCGAGAAATTACTGTAAATAATCGACCTGCGGCCCAAATGGTTGATAATTTTTTAAAATCTAATTTCGCTAAACTCGAAGCCGAGGTAGCCAGAACTACATCGATTAAAATTAAAACTCAAAAACTTCCCACCACTCACGAAACTATTTACCAAAGCTTAAACGTCCGTCCTGGAGCCTCGATGGCTGAGATTGAAAAGCATTTTGATACCATTGCGCGAAAAGCAAGTGCTCCTAAAAATACTGGTGATGTGCACGAAGTAGACACCGCATTTTCATCAGGCGGGATCGCAACTCGCCATATTCATGTCGCGAAAAATGGCCATATAGATGTTCCGGGAGAAAGTGGAGAAAAGGTTTTCGCTGTTGGCCATGTCGGCGCCATTAATTTTATGGGTAAACGCTCTAATGAGGGGGGCGAGCGATTCTATGCTCTTATCTATCCTAAAGGGTTTGTGAGAAACTATGGTGCGGATTTAAAAGAAGCAAATCACGTCACAACTGGGACCGCGACCGGTGAAAAGTTTAAAAAAATTGCAGAAGAAAAAGGAAAAGTTTTTGTTGTCAGAAAAGAGTCAACAAATTCAACAACGGGTGGCCAGGTTCACCTCCATACTAGCGATGAATTTAAATATTTGAACATAGATGGCGAAGTTATCTCGCAAATTGGTTGGATGCAGAAAAACGCAATCGGTGTCGTTGAGTTTGACCATTCTGGCAGAGTGCTTATGGTCCGCTCACTTTCTTCTAAATAATCTGATAAGGGCTATTGCCCCGATTCCAATTTTCCATTACAGTGATGTCGCATGCAAAAGGGATTTAATTCAGACATTGTAGTAAAGGGAACCAGCTTTCATATCCAAACCGAAGATTGGGGTGAAAAAAATCCTTTTATCGTCACGCGTGTTTTCGCCGGCGGCGCTGTCAAAGCGACGATTAAAACTCCGTATGCGAATTTAATGAATGAATTTGCAGCCCGTAGTGAAATGGCGATCAAAAATGCTCTTCGTCGCCAACATGCGGACACTATTGATAACTTAGTGTCCGGAAAAATTCAGATATAGAAATTATTTTGTAGCTTTTCCGGCTGTAGCTGGCGTTTTACCAGTAACTTTGCCAGCAGAACCTTTAACACCGGCGCCTTTAACATTGGCTACAGTGGATTTGTTTGGCATCGGGTGGCACTTACCATTAGCGTCGGTAATTTCACACGGCTTTTGCTGACCTTGAATATTCTGTATTCCACCGGTTGGGATACCTGTCATTGTCTTTAAATACGAACTACCCGGTTCAACTTTTTGAGCTGTTTTGGAGTCGTCGACTTTAATTGCCGTTGCGCCTTCGTTATCAGCGGCAACGACTTGCGCCTGTGCGAACAAGTTCATCATTAGTAAAACCATGATTATAGAGATTAAAAATTTCATCCTGAATTGCTCCTATAAAAATAATTCTTGGGTGGCTGGGGCGATAATATCTAGAAGGGTATTAAACGTGCTCGCAACCTGCATCGCTACGCTTGGACCCTCTTTACTATCGACCTTGTTAATGTCCCCATTTGGCTTATAGCTCACTTTAATAGACCCTAATCCTGGGCGAGATACAACCACTGGCTTATTATATTTCTCTTCGTATTCAAGCTTAACGATCTTTTTAGCCTGATCTACTATCTTAGTTATTCTACCACGATTATCGTACGACAATTCAATCTTTTGGCCATCCGAGTTTTCTGCGAAATTCAGATTACCTTTTGTATCATATTGAAACATTGTAAATTTAGTCGAAACCTTTTTGCCTTTTTCATTCAAGGCTTCAACAATGACCTTTGACGGCTTCTTAAGCGCATTATTGTATTCGAATATGAGCTTATTATTAGCAGTGTTCTTAGTTTTTACCAAACCATCTGGAGTGTATTCGTATGTGAATTTATCACCATTTTTACGAATAGAAGTCGGTCGTCCAAAAGTTTCATGATATGAAATATCTGTTTCGTTATCATTTTCTTTAGATAAAACGCGTGACAGAACATATTCGCCATTAGCCTTTTGTTTATGCCAGAATTCATAACGGCTGTTTGCAACTGTTTCTTTTCCGCAAACTTTTTTAACTGTCGACCAGAAATGACCTTTAGGGTCTTTCTTATCTACTTCATAGTTATATGTTTCATTACACTTGTCACGATCAGTAAATCCAATTACCCAATCGTTATTTTGATCATACTTAATTTGAATCACGGAATTATCAGTGAAAACTACTTTAGTTAAGTTATGTAAATCATCGTATGTATATTTCGTAGCATATTTTTTAGAATCACGAGAATAAGACAAGTCATCCGTATTTACGTACTGATATTCTGCCGTCAAACCATTTGGCCCGAAAACCTGCTGAACTTTTTTATTGGCAGAATAATATTTAAAAGTAAGCTTTCTAGATAAGGTATCCGCGACTTCCTTCAATAAACCGGCTTTATCATATTCTAACTTCAGCATATTGCCGTTTTTGTCGTACATGTGGGTTAGTTGGCCTTGTGGATTAAATCTCTGTTTTGATCCGTCGGGTAGGGTGCGCTCGTAATACGAAGTTTTGAAGATAATATTTTCGACTTCCTTACCGTTAGCCATGAATTTAGTGCCATCGACTACTTTGGTTTGCCAGCCATATTGTTTTGCTAGTTCCGCACGGTCATCGTCATATTCAACTAATTCTTCTCTTTTTCGTTTGTAGAAGTCTTCATTGCGACCTGCTACTTTTTCGGCCTTCATTTTGCTTATTACAAAATCTATAACTTTATCCACTTCTTGCTTACCAACTTCGCGAGGTGAAAAGACAACCTCGGCACCTGCACCGCACTCGCGCACTTTCAAATTACTTTCCGCTGTGATTTCTAATTTAGTTTCAAAGTTAGTGCACCAGCCGAATCCAAAGATTCCGTTGAAAAGAGTACGACTGTTATATGTTCTTTCTAGTTTCAAATCGTAGCCGGTACCATCTAACTCGAAGTCAATCCACGTATTAGAATAATTGGCATTTTTCATGTCCACGATGGCGTGAACATTTACGGATGCGAAGCATAGGAAAATGAGCAGGAGAGAGCTTTTCATAATCTAAAATTCCTTTTTTGACTATACTTTTATTGTAACAATTTTTTTGATCCAAATGCCACCAATTACCTGCAGAACTAGCATTACAAAGAGTAAAATATAGCCCATTGTCGTAGTGTACATTGGTCTAATAAAGTTAGGGTCCATAAATAGGAAAACTAAAAAAATTAAAAATGGGACGGCCATCACGATAATCCCTTGCATAACGCCTTTTGAGGTAATGGCTTCGATTTTCTTTTCGATTTTTTGGCGTTCACGAATCACGAATACAATAGTTTCAAATGTTTCCGCTAAGTTACCGCCGGTTTCTTTTAAAATATTAATCGCCGTAACGAACATCTGGACGTCTGGTCTAGGTATACGCTCTGCTAATTTATTTAGGGCCTCTTCAAAGCTAGAACCTAGTTGCGTATCACCGACAATTTTTTCAAACTCCTGTTTTATTGGATTATTCATGATCTCAATCACACGTTGCATGGATTGCACGGGATTTGAGCCTGTCTTAATACCATTGGCCATAATAGTAAGGGAATCCACCATCTGTTCCACAAAGCGATTGCAGCGTTTTTCATAGGTAGCTTTAACCATTAACAGCGGCAAGTTCCAGCCCGCAATTCCCACACACCCGCCGAACATCAAACCCACAATAACATCTGGCCAGAATAAAAAGAAAAATATTCCACCCAATCCAAAGCTTAAGCCAAATAACAAGTAAGTGACCTTTCGAGGGTTAGTCTGAACACCCATTAACTCATAATATCTTAAAATTAAATCTCGATTCGACGCTGATTTTCTTTCGAAGAATGGAAACAGAACTCCGCTCAAGCCATAGATCGCCACAGCGACCGAAATCGAAGTGAGGATGATAAAAGGTACTGGCTTGAACAAAAAATCCATTCGTTTTCTATCCTATCTTTTTGACAGGCGTTTGTGCAGTAGGCGATGGGCTAGTTGTTGGAGTCGCTGGTTTCTGGGCATCCGCCAAAAATAATTCTTTTGGAACAATAACATTTTTCGCGGCTAATTTTTGAATTAGCTTTGGAATGTAACCGGTTGGTTGGAACTGTCCTAGAATTTTTTTCTTAGCATCGTAACCTGTTTCTTTAAAAACAAAGATAGGCGCCAGCGTCACAGCATCACCTTGAATACCATCAACCTCAGTGATTGACATAATTTTACGTGAACCATCTGATAAACGAGAAACCTGAACGATAATATGTACTGCGCTGGCAATCTGTTCACGAATCGCGCGGGCAGGCAGATCCATTCCGGCCATCATACACAGAGTTTCCAAACGCGAAATACATTCTTTTGCATTGTTAGCGTGGGTGGTTGTCATTGAACCGTCATGACCAGTATTCATCGCCTGCAACATATCTAAAGCAGCGCCGTCACGACATTCCCCAACCACTATGCGGTCAGGACGCATACGCAGGGCATTCTTAATCAAATCACGGATGCTAATTGCATGCGAACCTTCCATCGAAGTCGGACGTGTTTCCAAACGAACGACGTGATCCTGCTGCAATTGCAACTCGGCCGCGTCCTCAACCGTTACGATACGATCACTGGTCGGAATAAACGAAGATAACATATTTAGTAATGTCGTTTTACCGGAACCAGTACCACCAGAAATAACTACGTTCATACCATTTTCAACAGATATGCGTAGGAATTCGATCATACTTTTTGTCATCGAGCCGTATTCAACGTAGCGATCGGGTGATACGCCACCTTTTTTAAATTTACGAATGGTTACGGCAGGGCCATCAATAGAACACGGTTCAATAATCGCATTCACCCGGCTTCCGTCTTTTAAACGCGCATCCACCATGGGGCTGGCGTTGTTGATCTGACGACCTAGGGGAGTCACGATTCTTTCAATGATTCGGCGAAGATGATCGTTTGATGTAAACTGCATCTCTTTTGCCCAAGTCAGCTTACCGCCTTTTTCAATAAAGATTTTTCGGTAACCGTTAATCATAATCTCTGAAATATCTTTGTCTGCTAATAAATCTTCCAATGGACCTAAACCCAGCGATTCCTTTAAGACATCTTCAATCAAAATTTGACGTTTATCGCGCGCCATATCCGGGGATTCTTTATCTACAATTTGAGTAATCTCGCGCTTTACGCGATCCTTAATTTCGTTCTGTTTAGATTCATCCTGAGTGTAGTCTTTCATCATACGTGAAAGCTCTGGTAACCGCAAAAGCTCAGCATGAACTCGCAGACGCATTTGCACTTGGGGATCTAATCCTTGCATTGAACTCGCAGACAAACCACCGCTAGCACCAGAACCACCAGTATCTGCAGCCACTGCCGCTGGTTTAGGTTTCGCTAAGCTTTTTAACCTTTGTAATGGTCCGCCTGTAATACGGCGAACGACTTCATAGTAGGCATTCGTCAACGGGGATTTCGGCTGTGAAATTACAAATGGAGTTTGTTTTTGGATTGAACCTAATGTCATGACTTCGTCGTGCGGAATTAAACCCATTGGAGGCAATCGTAATGAATTACTAATATCTTGCGGAGAAATTCCCGATGGACTGACTTTATTGATAACTAATTGAAACATATCTCTAGGAAACGTTGCAGATAATAAGTCATTAACCAAACGCTGCGTTTGCGCTACCACTAAAACTTCCGGAGTCGTTACGATAAAACACGCCGTTGCTTCTAGCAAAAATGCATTCTGTAAGGGACCAATATCATTACCTAAATCGACAACGATAAATTTAAATTGGCGACTGAAAAATTCAATTTGTCGCATAAGAGCTTCGGGATTCACATCCAGTTTTTCTTCGGGACCACGTACTGCTCCCAAATAACCTAAGCCCGAAGGATGCATGTTTACCAATTGATTTAACGGTGTTGCTGCTAGGCCCGTTGCCATCGTTGTAATTTCTTTTAACGTTTTGTTCGGTTTCTGGCCCAATAGGAAGTTTTGGTCACCAATAGTTTTAGAGTCACCGTCAATCAATAATACCTGTGTTCGCAGTTCATTCATCAACGCCACGGCAAAGTTTGCAGCAAATACACTCTTACCTACGCCGCCTTTACCACCGATAACACCTATTAATGTACAATTAGGATTCAACGCCAAAGCCATTCTCCTGGTTTTTCCATTAGCTATATCGGAATAGTCTCAATTTTAGATAACTCGCGGAACGGCTAGAGTTAGTCAGGATAAAATGCCCTACTTTAGTAAGGCATTTTGAATTTAGCTTTGATCTTTTCGCTGTCAGCACTTGCAGATGTGATAATTTTTGGTGTGACGAAGACTACGAATTGATTTTGATTTCTTGCCGTACCTTTGGCTGCTAGCGCATTAAATAATGCAGCTGTCGCAGGATCACGGTTATAGTTAGTATCTGTTGAATTCTTGATCAAACCACCTACCGCAGCGCTTTGACGATCACGAACTGCGATGACTGTGTTTAGCTCATTTTTCGAAACAACTGGATTACCACCCACAACACCGACTTTTTGGCTCACCTGGAACTCTAGACGCATTTCCACTGTTCCTGATTTATCACCACTAATTGTAGGAGTGATGGAAGCTTTCAAACCTGTCGGAGTGAATGCGGTTCCTTGGTTACCATTTTGTCCAATAACGGAATAGGGCTCATCAATCGTTTGCGAGATCGAACCTTTTTCACCATCACGAACCATGAACGATGTACTTTCCAGCACTCGCGCATGACCGTGAGTTTTAGCTGAATTCAATTTAGGTAGAAGATTGCTCACTACCGCAGTTAACGACGTGACCACGCCGCCACCAGTATCACCAGTCGCTGCTTTCACACCTGTTTCGTCACTGATTTTAGGAGCCCACTCAAAACGAAATGATTTTGAGTAGTCCTTTTTCAATTCCACATAGTGAATATTCATTTGGACTAATTTTTTCGGTGGAGGTGGTGCGCCTTCTTTTACAGAAATCATATTGATAACACCGTCATTCATTGGCTTTGGACATTTAATTGAACCATCAGAACATGACGGATCTACATACACTGGAGGCATATAGATTTTAGCAATGATCTCGGCTTGGATTTTTTCGGCCTCACTGCCTACTAGTCCTTGAAGAATAATTTTTTCATGACGAGCTCGACATTCAATTTCAGGATTGTTGATGTCACTCATGATGAATTGGCAAATCTTGCTATAAGCCATCGGATTTACGCTTACGATACTATCAACCTTATCGCCAAACTGACGAGTAACATTTTTAATACGCATTAAATCTTTTGGTGTTAATACCTGACCATCAATAACGACTTTATTATTGATGATCTTAATCGCGATACCATCGATATCCGACAGCATACCTTTAAGTTCAATTACTACCTTATCTAACGTATTTTTGCGAACACTAATACGGTATTCAACTACCTTCTTGTTATTCTTTTTATCGTAGATAACAAGTGTACCGAAACCTTCTTTAATTGGTTTGAAACGAAATAGATTTAATTTTTTATTGAATTCAATTTTTACGAAGCCCTTATAAGAACCATCGTAACGAATCATTTTTGGCAATGATGGAAGTTTTTTATCTTCCTCGATACCGTAAGTTAAATTGATATATTCAGCTTGTCGGTAGGTCGCATTTAACTCGTTACCATCAGTTTCAACATACATGTCTGCTGATGATTTATCCGCAGCTAACTTGTCTTCATTTTCGGTGTTGGCTTCATCGGCCCCTGCATCATCGCCGGCATCTTGCGCCAATGAAAATTGGAAGCTAAGGAGTAGAAATACAACTAAAAGATTTTTAAACATCGCCATCTGAGTTCCCCCTTAAACCACTGTTACCGACCGCCGCCGCTGCCACCTGGACGATTACCCCCTGGCAAAATTCCTCCTCCAGAAAATGGAGAGGGTTGCTGGGGCGCAACCGGTGCTGCAGCTGCATTACCTTCGGTAGCTCGAGCTAAAATTGAATCTGCTGTTGAACTTGGTAATCTGGCCTTCAAAGTTCCATCTGTAGGATTTCGAAGTGTCAGATAAATATTTCCAGGCGACGTGGATAAAATATATACCAAATCCTGAGCTTCTTTAATCTCAGCCTCAATCGTTATGGTACCATATTTCGTATCGCCAGTAAGAGAGGTTTGTATCGCGTTCTTTCCAGTTGAATCGTATTCAATTAGGCGTGGGATGTTGTTTTGAACTGAGACGCCAGTGGCAAGAACTACTACATTTTGCATTAATAAAAAACTCTCGCGGCGCATGTTTGCGCCTTTACCGATATCAAGCGCAACAAAGATGTCGATGCGATCGCCGGGACGAATAAGTTTTGCGACACCACGAACTTCATCAACCGGAATGGCAATACCACGCTTTGATGGTGCCACTTGCAGAGCAATACCCGTATCCGCACCGGGCGAGTACAAATGATTTTTCAAAACAGGTTGACCTTTTTTGAAAGGAACCGCAGATACGTTACCAACAATATCTTGCATGTTTGAATAAAAACCATCTGGTACGAAATCGACTGGAACCGATTTTGTTTCTAGCATGGAATCATAGATGGTTGTCATTTCTGGAATATCTTCTTTGGCAACCACTACTACTTTTCGAGCACCCAATTGTTCTTTGATAGCTTTGCGCTGCTCTTGAGCGTAACTATAAATCATGAATGCAGCGAACGCGCCGGCAAATATGGAAATCCAAAGATTCTTTGACTCATTTCCCATGGTGACCTCTTGAAAATTTAATCAAACTATTCAACCATCTATCGGTATTTAGTAGAGATTCCTTATCTATTTTTTCGACAAATTGACTAGGCCTAGACTCATTTTACTGTTTTCGCTGTAGAAAGTTTAGATAGATTTACATACTGTTTCAGTTTGATACACCCCTAAACACCAGTGAGTGCGGGTGAAAGAGGGTAGTTTGGAAAATGTAAAATTAGATCTTTGAACGACTAGAAGCTAAACAGTTCAGATTTCCTACTGAGTTTTCGCGCAATCAGAATTGATGCAGATTCCATAAACAGTTTTGATCCAAACGGGGAAGGCTTTGTATTTATCTTTATCATCTAGCAACGGTTTTCCATCGTCACGAATTTGATAAACCGTTTGGTTATGCAATGCTAAGTTAGAATCCGTTTGCGGCGTTCGACTATAGTCATTGCCATCTTGGTCCGTTCCACCAAACGAGTTTACGAATGAAATGGGCCGCGCGGTTGCCACCCATTTATCATCATTCGTCGAAAACTCTGATGTAACACCGTGGAATCGATTTCCAAACTTTCTAAATTTCGACAAATTTCGTGTGTCTGTATTTTCTCGCCAAAAGAAATCTAAATTACTGCGGAAACGATAGGTCTCCATAGCGTAATTACGTGCGGCCATACTTTTCAAAATTCCCGTCTGAATTACACCGAAAAATCCAAGGCTGAAATTAAACAAAATCATAATTACCGCGAAAATACCTACGACCTCTAATGCCGCCATACCTTTTTCATTTTTTAGCATCCGTTATCCTCCATAGGAAAGTACTTCGGATTACTTCCGGCCTGAGAATCATAGGTTGCAAAGCGTGAATCGATTTCAATTAAGGCACGATGTCGATTTTCCACTCTAAAGTATTTCTGACATTCTTCTTGAGTTGGGTTCCTCAGCATAAAACCAGTGACTTTTGCAGTCATTGGCTCATCTTGCGGATTCGTGCTTCCTAAGGGACCTAATTTTAAGGTTAATAATTTAGTACCAAATACTAAACGCACACCCGTAGCTGGCAATCTGGTCCCGTCGGTGCTTGCAACATATTCAGAAAATATCTCGCCATTAACTCCACTACGAAATGCGGGAGAGTCATAGCCTAAGCTAAACCAACCTTGTGAAAATAGTTTTCCTAATCCTGGTTGAGCCATCAATTTAGTAAATTTTTTTCGTGCTAAGCTTTCTTGTTCCGCCACAGTTAGGTGGCCACCTGAATAGATTCGTCCTACCGAAAAGGCGACGTATTGAGCTACAAACGCCGTAGATAACGTAAATGCTATCGCAAAAAACATCACACTAAACGCCACGCTAATTAAGAGCGCGATCGAGAATTCTACGGTTAGAAATCCCTTTGAATTTTTTTTTAGTGCTAGTTTCATAACTACTCTAATTCGCGACCATCATTAGTCGAGTTTATTATTCTTGCTGCAGAGTCGCCACTTTTTCATGATTGTGTGGGTGCTTAGACCGCGTTGATGCGGGATCACCCCAAGCGCCATTCTCTATCATCCCTGAAATTTTCGCCCATGGCTTCGTTAACATATTCGCAAAAATCTGTTTTTCTTCGGCCCATTTCTTTAAGCCTAGGAATAACATAATACCGATCGACAACAAGAGTACCGCTTCAATAACAAATTGACCTTTCGATTTTCTATTTCTAAAATCTACTTTGCTTTTTGCCACTGAAGCGCCTGCCCGTTCTCCATTTTAAATCCATGACCAGTTGTTAGATGTTTTTCCACGCGTGCACCCAGCACCGGACCGTAGTCACGAAATGCTTCCATCGGCGCACTGAAGAAGAACTTCAAACCGATCATGAACATACAAAAAAGTAAGAGAACGTACTCTATTGTCATTAATCAAACCTTATTGGTTTACTACGCCGTCCATACCAGATTCAGTTTTACCCACAACTTCGTTGAACTTATTTGTGATTCTGCCTTTGAAAGCAAAAACTAAACCGATAATTACCACTAGCAACAAGATATATTCAACCATACCTTGACCTTTTTGGTTCTTCAAAAATTTCATTTTATTTTTTTTATTTACTGTTTTCATAAATCCTCCACGTAAATTAGATTATTGCGCTTGTTTTTATTATCGAACATTTCTCAAAGAAACATGAGCGCAAAACTAAAACTTCTCATTGTGATACAATTCCGTAATCCTTACCGACCAGACCTTTGTCAGTCACCGTTGACCAAACAAACCACTGACTGATATTTTTACAGTAGAACTCTAACTCCTAAGGAAAATCATGCAAAAGCAACTCATTCGCCTGTACGTAGTCTGTGTCGTCGTTTTATTCGTTGTTAACGTTGTTGTTAGTTAGACAAAAGGTGCCACGGGCGGGCGGCTAGCCCCCCTGTTAGGCGAAATGAATCCGAACATAAATCGCCTGGCGAAAACCTTTTCAAAGATAAAAAGCCCCAACATTTCGGTTGAGGCTTTCAAATAAAAAATTGAATTGAAGCTAGTGAGATCTACCTGTCTATTTCGACAAACAGGGTGGCTGGCCACCCGCTCGTTACACATTTTGGCGGGCAAATTTAGGGCCTGGCACCTTATTTACCTTATTTAGTTTTTGAAATGATAGATGGTCGAGTAGTTGCGGCCTAGTTCTTCTTGGTCCATGCCGTAGCCAACTACGTAGCGGTCGTCGATTACTTTTCCTACGAAGTCGGGCTTGATAGGGAGTTCGCGGCGTGCGGGTTTATCCAGTAAGCATGCGATTTTTAGTGTCGCTGGATTTGCATTTAATAATCGGTTTTTTAGGAAGCTTAGCTTTCTGCCTGAATCGATGATTTCTTCTACAACTAGAACGTGTTTGTTTACGATGTTTTCAGATATATCTTTAGAGATTTTAACAACCGAACCTTTGCCCGATGAAGTTAAATAAACAAAGTCGACCCTGATTTTTAATTCTAACTTTCTCATTAAGTCAGCCATGAAATGGACAGAGCCTTTTAGGGGGCAAATCATGACTAATTCTTTGCCGTAGTATTCGTCTTGAATTTTACCAGCTAATTTTGTGATGATCTCGTCGATCTCTTTAGCTGTTAAAAATGGAATCATGTCATCTTTATTTAATTTCATAAAAAGTCCTACAGGTTTGGATGGCTAGAGTTTCTGAGGGCGCCGATTTGTTTTAAGTAACGATTCGCTTCTGGATTCTGAGGGTCTCTCATCAATACGCTTTCCCATTGGTCTGCGGCTTCTCGAGTTCGTCCTTCATTATACAGAATCACACCTAGTTTGTTTTTTGCGGGGATGAATTGAGGATACTCGATCACAAGATTTTTTAAATCTTTGATTGCACGATCAGGTGTACCCATATTTACGTATACCTCAGCCATTCTCATTGTGATTTCTGCACGACGAGACGACAGCTTCTGAGCTTTTAATAATTGCTCAAGCGCCTCTGGATATTTTTTGTACTGAGAATATAGGTCCGCTAGTTCTTCATGCTTATTCGCAATTTTTTCGTCGATGTAAGGGTCTGGACGGTTAGAGCGAAGTTCTAATAATTTCTTGGCATCGTTGAATACTTTTTTACCTTCATCGTAACGACCGATATCGTTCAGGATAATCGATAAACCAACGCTAGCGTCTGTGTACGTTGGATCTAATTCAAGCGCGCGTTGAAACGATTTAATCGCTTTATTGAATTTACCTTGATCGTAATAGATTGTACCTAACATCTGATGAACTTCAGGATTACGTTGCGGCTTAGTTAATAACTGCGCCAGCATTGTTTCCGCCATCTTGTAATTGCCATCAATGAAGTTTTGCTTAGCTTCTTGGAAAAGGGCTTCTGTTGAATATTCCATCATAACTAGTCCTGCACCTTATCTGTTTCGCCAGCTTCCTTTTCAGCATCTTTAAGAGACGTTAGCTCCTTTGAGTCTGGAAACTGAGTCTTAAGCATATCACGATATTTTTTAGTCTTTACACGGTCTTTAACTTTAACTGCTGAATAGTAAGCACGCGCTAACGCACGTTCGTCTAAACCCAGCTTTGGATAATTCACGACAAGGAACTCGTAACGTAACAAAGCGCTGTCGTATATTTTACGTTTAAAATAGAAATCCCCAACGTAATCTTCTTTTTCAGCTAACTTTTTAAGTGCGCTCTCTTTTTTCTCTTTAGCTTCAGCCACGAATCCTGATTTTGGAAATCTTTGGATAACTTCGTCAAACGCCGCAATGGCATCATTCGCCAGCGACAAATCACGATCAATAGATTCTGGTAATTGTTGATAAAAACTCAACCCCGTTCTGAAAATAACATAGTCAATCTGAGGATGAGTCGGATGCAATTCACGAAATGTTTGGTAATTAATTTGCGCTTCACCGTAGGATTCTTCTTTGTAGTAAACGTCTGCGATCGCTAGTTCGGCTTTGGTTGCATACTGTGAATACGGATATTTGTTTTTGACGTCCGCATACTTTTTAATTGCCTCTTCATAGCGCTCATCTTTTTCGTACTCTTGAGCGACATTAAATGTCGATTCCGCTGTGTCTGTTTTCTTTTCATCTGAAGCACACGAAGCCATCAGAATCACAGCAAAAACAGGAATTATTGAGGACGCGACTTTTAGGGCAATAGGCAGTATTTTGCGTAGCATAAAGTGAATTTATTAGGGGGGTCACTTTTCTGTCAAGCTGGTTTTTAACTCAGTGGTTTTCCATCGGTAATATGCTGATAAATCGAGGCATAAATAATTTTTACAGCACTCGCAACTGGGATGGAAATTATCATCCCCAAAATCCCCATTGTCTGAGATCCCACCATCACAACCAATACAACGGTAACTGGGTGCAAATTCACGATCCGCGCCACCACCATGGGCACGATAACCAAAGCGTCAATTAACTGAGCCAACAAATAAATAAATACGATGTAGGATGTCACCGCATTTGTTTCTTGGTTCACCAAAGCAATCAAAATTCCCGGAATTACGCCAATTAAGGGTCCCAAATAAGGGATCAAATTCATAAGTGCCGCAAAAACGGCCAATACTAAAGCATATGGAAATTGAATAACGGCAAGGCCTATCCAAATTACAAATCCCACCAACACGGATTCGACTAAACGAGCACGAATAAACCCACCCATTTGTTCCATAATTTGGTGTTGTAAGAACATTGAAAGCTCAAAATACGCATTAGGAACTGTGGAAATCATCCGCCGATAAAACTCTTTTCCATCAAGCAACATAAAAAAGCACAAGAAAGGAGCCAGAAACAAAACCGTTAACGAATTTAGCAAATTTTCTGGTAAGTCCGTAAAAATAGATTGAGCAAATTGTTGCACTTTTTGGCTCAGCTCTAAACCAAATTTTTGCTTAGATTCGGCAGGTAAAAATGAAAAAAATCCCGATTCCCACGACTGAAGCATTCTTTGTGTGCCTTCAACATACTTAGGTAATTCCCCTTTAAGTTCATCTACCTGATTTCCAAGGGTAGGAAACACAACCAGCGATAGTCCAAAACAAACTAACGAGAAAAATAAAAACGGAAACAGAGTTGAAACTAATCGACTCAATCCCTGACGGACTAAAAAATCCACGAACGGTTTCAAAAGAAAGAAACCAACAAACGCTAGAAACACAGAAACTAGTAAATTTTTAACCCAAAAGATTAAAAAAATAGCGAACGCTAATGAAAACAAAAAGAACCACAGCTTTATGCGCCTAATTCTGTGAAGCGTTTCCAAGTTTAGTTCCTTTGCTGAGTTTTTACCAATGCCGTTGTTTCATGAAGTCGAGTGCCAATAACCTGTGCGACTCGAAAAAGGATCTTCACGCCAATTTCAGGAGTTTGATTCATAATTTGAATTAAATCGGGTTTGAAAAAACCAATCAACTGCGTGTCGTCCTTGGCTATCGCGGTCGCCGTGCGTATACCACGTTCTTCAACCAACGCTAACTCACCAAAAAAATCGTCCTCTTTTAGGGTCGTAATTCGATTTTCATCATAAATAATTTCCACAGAACCTTTGGAAATAATGTACATCCCAACGCCAACTTCACCCTGTTTAAAAATAGGCTCACCGGGACTGTAACTACGCACATGGGTGATCACCTGGATTTGATTTATTTCCCGCGGGGCTAAGTCTTTAAATACAATATTTTTTTTCAGTGCTTCTTGGATGGTCCAAACACGTCGATCTTTTTTAAAAATGTTGTCCCAGAATAATGATAAACTCATACGTTTTGTTACAAAATAATTTGTATTTCCTCTTTGTTTAACCAGCCTGAATAATTTCCCGGAATTTTAACTTGAACCCAAACATCCTTAACGACACCGACTTCAACTTCTGTACCTTCATTCAGTTCTACGATCTTACTTTGATCAGCTCCGGGCGCAATCTTTAGTTCCACTTTTTCCTTGATCACGATCGCTCGCGGGGTCAAATGATCCCACATTTTCAATGCCAAAATTAGAGCGCAACCCACAAAAATGATGCTAAATGCAATTGACACTAGACTGACCGGTGGCGGCGTTGCTTCGTCCTGATTAGCCTTCTTAACTTGGCTCAGATGACGAATCCACTGCAAACCCGCAACGAGAAACGTTAACGCTGTTAATCCAAAAAGCAGATTTAGCGATAATCCTGTCAGTAACGATTTCCTAAGGCTCTCAAAATCAGTGTCTTTTATGGAAAATGAATTCGGAGTAGCCTTTGAACGTACAAACGTTACCCCTTTTTGAGCCTCTTCAAAATTAGGATCTAACTTGAGCGCTTTTAGCCAATAAGCTAACGCTTTTCCCTTTTGATTTAGCTCGACTTGCGTTAACGCCATATTATTCAAAATCGCTAAATTATTAGGTGATTCCTCTAAGGCCGCAGCTAAATTTGCCTGCGCTTCGGGGTAGTTTTTTGCTTGGTAAGCCGTTAGACCCTTTTCAAAACTAGATTGGGCTCCGCTACCTAAGGCCGTTAACATCAAAACAACAGTAAAATGGATTAGAAAGTCGCGAGATAATTTCATTTAATTTAAGAATGTAGCTTCTTTTCATACCGTTGACTAGTTCTGTCTCTAGCTCGACTTTAAACTAGGTGTTAAAAGCGTGAACTTTAATAGATTTCAATTTATACTAAATTTCGCAGAGAAAACGGTGTAACCAAAGGACTTTTTTATGCCATTGATTGGACAACAATTAGATTTAAATCAAAAAATTAACGAACTTATTGATAGCCTAACAAACGAAGTTGAAAAAAATAATAAACAAATCGCGGGTATCAAAGCCGCATCCCCTGAATTTCAAGACAATGGCAAAAAATGGATGGATACTGCCGGTCAATTCCGTGGCCGCCCCCTACATTATCCCTACGTTGGCAGCGGCGCAGGCAGAGGTCCCTATGTTGAACTAGAGGACGGTAGTGTCAAATTAGATTTGATCAATGGAATTGGAATCCATTTGTTTGGTCACTCGCACCCAACGGTAATTAAAGCCGGTCTTAAAGGCGCGATCATGGATGTTGTTACACAAGGAAATCTTGAGCCTAATAAAGAATACGTCCAATTTACTAAAAAATTAGTCGAACTTGCGGGTAAAAAAAGTAATTTAAAATACGCCTGGTTATCTACGTGCGGAACCATGGCAAATGAAAATGCGTTAAAATTGTCTCGTCAAAAAAATTCTCCCGCACGTATGATTTTAGGTTTTAAAAACGCATTTGCTGGCCGTTCAACGATGATGGCTGAAGTCACTGATAACCCAGCCTACAAACAAGGTCTGCCAGACTACAACGAAGTTTTACGCATTCCATTCTATGATAAAAAAGATCCTCAATCCGGTGAAAAAACATTACGCGCGATGAAAGAGCACGTTGAAAAGCACGGTAAAAATATCAGCGTATTTGGCTTTGAACCAATGCTTGGTGAAGGTGGCTACATGCCAGCGAACCGTGAATTTTTTGTTCCACTTTTAGATTTCTGTAAAGCTAATGGCATCGCAGTGTGGGCCGATGAAGTTCAAACGTTTTCGCGTACGGGTGAACTATTCGCGTTCGAAACATTAGACATCGGTAAATACGTTGACCTAGTCACTATCGCAAAAACGGCCCAAATCGGCGCAACACTTTATACTGAAGACTACAATCCAAAACCAGGTTTAATAGCCGGTACATTCTCGGGTTCGACGGTGTCTATGCGCACGGGAATGGCGATGTTAGATATGCTTACAAATGATGGCTACCTTGGCAAAGAGGGTCGCATCATGCAGATTCATAATAAATTTATCAGTGGTTTTGAAAAATTGGGAAATACTACATGCAACGGTAAAATTTCGGACGCTAGTGGTATGGGTCTAATGATTGCGTTTACGCCGTTCGAAGGAAAAAAAGAACAAGCAGATGTATTCCTTAAAAAATTATTTGCAAATGGCGTGATTGGTTTCCCATGCGGAAAAGATCCAGTACGCGCTCGCTTCTTGGTTCCAGCGTGTATCAAAGACGAAGACATTCAAATCGCTCTTGATGTAATTGAAAAAACACTACAAGAAGGCGTGTAGTTTTTGTCTCCAATGGAATTTGTCCAGGCTTGCCGGGAATTCATCTCTATCGATAGTACGCCCTCGCAAGGCGCCAAAGCTGCCGCTGAGTTTGCGGCAAAGTTTTGTCGTGACCTCGGCTTACATGTTGAAGAACAAATTGAATCATCACCTCTTGGCGAGGAAGCGAATATTATTGTTCGCCCCAAAGCCGAACGACAGGGCCTGGAACTATTATTACAAAATCATTTAGACACAGTAGATCCTGGGCCTTTTCACTTATGGTCCGTAACCGGAAATAATCCATTTGACGCCACGATTGTGGATAAGAAAATTTACGGATTAGGTTCTGCTGATGTAAAACTTGATTTTTTATGTAAAGCCCGCGCGCTTGCGGAAATCAGTAGTCGAAATCCTAATTTTAAACTCCCGCCAGTTCTAGTTGGTACCTACGGCGAAGAAACTGGTATGATGGGCTGTTTGAAACTGATCCGAAAAAATAAAGTAAATCCAAAATTTGCTTTAATTGGCGAACCTACCAATTTACATTTAGCCAATGCTGCTAAAGGTTTTGTTAGTGTGGAAATTATTATCCCATTTTCGCAAGACGAAATTAAATATCGTAGTGAACATAATTTACGCGAAAGCACATCGACTCAAAGCAAAGTATTTCACGGCGTTTCTGCTCACTCCGCGCATCCACATTTGGGCGATAGTGCCATCGTAAAAATGCTGACTTACCTAGATATGATTCCTGAAAGCGTAGCGATCATGGAAATCGATGGGGGCAGCAATTATAATACGGTTCCAAGTCACGCATTTTTAGAACTTGATTTCACTCCAGTTAGTAATCCAGTGAATTCAAAAATTAAAAATATTTTTGCGGCGATTAAAACTTTAGAAAGTGAATTTAAAAATCACAAGGATAGTGGTTATTCCCCCGATCATCCAACTTTAAACATTGGCCTGATCCGTACACTAGAGGATCATATCCTGATGAGCGGCAGCTGCCGTATTTTACCATCCATAAATCAAGACACCTTTGACAAGTGGATGGATTTCTTGCGCACATCATGCGTAAAAAATGAAAGCCAGTTCAGGATCACGGATTATAAAAAACCGTTCAGTTCTTCTGAATCGTCAATATTCACCAAGGGCTGTCGCGATATTTTATCTGAATTGAATTTACCCAATAATTTAACGTCACTATCTTCAACTAACGAGTCTAGCCTAATTGCCCGTCTAAAGGTGGATTGCCTTTGCTTCGGTCCCGGCTTACGCGAAAACAATATCCACACCCCAAATGAGCACGTGTTAATTGACGATCTTGAAAAAGCCACCACGTTTTATACTAAAGTGATAGAAAGGTTTTGTTTATGAGCTTTATTATTCGTCCTGCCGATACAAAAGATATTAACCAACTGGTTGATTTGGCTAAGCAGTTTAATTTGCTTAATTTGCCCGGCGACAAAAAGGTCATTACTCAAAAAGTAGAAACAAGCATTCAATCTTTTTCTGGCGAACTGCCGAAGCATAAGTCTGAATATTTATTTGTACTTGAAGATGTAGAAGAACAATTTGTTATGGGGAGCTCATTGATTCTGGCTAAACATGGCAGTGATGAAATTCCTCACTATTTTTTCAAGATCTTAAAGCGCAATCATTTTTCTGAAGACTTAGGAACTGGATTTATCCACCAAGTTTTACGCTTCCAATTAGATACCGATGGACCGACAGAGATTGGCGGTTTGTTAGTTGATAAATCTTATCGCCGTCGCCCAGAAAAGCTAGGTAAGCAAATTAGTTTAGCTCGTTTTGTTTTCATGGGTTTAAACATGGATCGCTTTCAAGATCGCGTACTGTGTGAATTGACGCCTCCGTTAACGGAAGAAGGCCGAAGTGAATTCTGGGAAGCCTTAGGACGTCGTTTTACTGGACTTCCCTATCAAGAAGCTGATCTTTTAAGTCAAACCCACAAGGAATTTATCCAAAGCTTATTTCCGGAAGATGATATCTATTTAGCACTTTTAGACTCAAAAGCGCGTTTAGTTTTAGGCCGTGTGGGTGAAGCCACCAAACCGGCGCAGCATTTACTAGAAAACATTGGTTTTAGCTACCTAGACGAAGTGGATCCTTTTGATGGAGGCCCTCACTATGGCTGTAAAACAAAAGAAATTTTACCTATCAAATATGGCAAATTTGCGCGCGTAACAGAATTTAAAGATCCTAAGTTCCATGGTCGTAAGTTTATCGGAACCCCGGGCACAAATTTTCGCGCCATGGTTGTGGCCTGCGACCAAAGGCAAGACGAAATTGCTATTCCGTCGAAAGTACGAGATCTTTTAGAGATAGACACTGATCAAGAGGTATTCGTATCGCCTTTTGATATTGAAAAATAATAATGAGGTCCAGATGAGTTACAATGGTGACTTTATAAACGGTAAGTTTGTCAAAGTAGAAAAACGTGATGGTGAATTCAAAGACATTTCACCTGCGGATTTATCTGATCTGGTTATGACCGTTCCTTTTAGACACGATCATGTCGATGAAGCTGTCGTCGCTGCTCATAAAGCTTATAAAAAATGGGCGCACACACCAATTGAAACTCGTAAAGAATATCTAATCCGATTAAAAGAACTTTTCATGTCTCACGAAGCCGAGTTAGCAAAAGCGATCGCGCGTGACACGGGTAAGCCTTTATGGGACTCAACCACAGAAGCAAAAGCTTTGGTGGGTAAAATTGATATCACGGTTAATTTTTCAAGTAAGTTAATTCAAGAAGAAGTTATCCCCCAAGCCTTGCCACAAGTGGACGGCGTTATTCGTCATAAATCACGTGGTGTGATGGCGGTTATTGGGCCTTTTAATTTCCCAGCGCATTTACCCAATGGTCACATTATTCCTGCGCTTTATTCTGGTAACACCGTTGTATTTAAACCTTCAGAGCAAACTCCGTATGTTGGTCAACTGTATGCCGAGCTTGTTGAAAAAGCTCAATTTCCAGAGGGCGTATTTAATATGGTACAAGGCGATGGTGAATCCGGTCGTCGTCTAGTATCTCACGAAAACGTAGACGGTATTTTATTTACTGGTTCCTATGAAGTCGGATTGAAAATTAAACAGGAAACAATGACCCACTACTGGAAAATTCTAGCACTTGAAATGGGCGGTAAGAATTCGACAGTAATCTGGGATGATGCCGACATGGATAAAGCTATCTATGAAACACTGACGGGTTCCTATTTATCGTCAGGGCAACGTTGCTCGGGGACGAGCCGAATCTTTGTACACAAGAAAATCGCTGATAATTTTATCGAGCGTTTTTACCAATCCGCTAAAAAATTAACGATCGGTCACTGGTCAGAAAATCCATTTATGGGTCCATTAATTAATGCGGCGGCAGTAGAAAAGTATATTCGCTTTCAAGAAATTGCTAATCGCGAGGGCTGTGAATCCATGATGCGTGGTAAAGCATTAGACTTAAAAACTAAAGGCCACTACGTAACTCCATCTATCCATTTAGTAAAAAAATTCGATCCAAAATCGATTTACCAAAAAAGCGAAATATTTGGCCCCAATGTAGCGATCTACACTGTTGACGATTTCGATGAAACTATCGACACAGTAAATGCGACTGGCTATGGATTAGTAATGGCTTTATTCACTAAAGATAAATCACTTTACCAAAAAGCTTTAATTGATGCAAAAGTGGGATTACTAAACTGGAATCGCACCACAAATGGTGCAAGTTCTAAATTACCATTTGGTGGTTTGGGTAAATCAGGTAATGACCGTCCATCGGCGCATTACGCGATTCAATACTGCACAACCCCAATAGCTAGCTTAGAAGATTTCACGAGCTACGATGAAACTAAAAACTTACCCGGATTAACATTAGTTAAGTAGGAAATTAAGAGTGAGTAAACCTATGCGCGTCCTAATTCTAGGCCTATTCTCAGTCATTTTTTCAGCCATCTTATTTGTTGGCTATTTATATTGGACGTTTATTTTTTCTACGGCATCTAACTTAAAAAGAGATGTCGTGTATGAAGTGACTCCGCAAAAGTCTTTTATGACCATTGCGGGGGAACTTGAATCCCAAGAACTTATCAAAAACGCCCAGTTTTTTAACGTATACGCGCGCCTAACAGGATTGCGTTCAAAAATTAAAGTGGGCGAGTATGCATTGAATACGGAAATGCGTCCGAGTGAAATTTTGAATGTTTTGGTCTCTGGAAAAAGCATGTTTCGCCCATTCACAATTCCCGAAGGTTACAATTTATTTGAAATCGCAGATATCGTTGAGAAAAACAAATTAGGAACTAAAGACGAATTCCTAAGACTTGTTTTCGATAAGGGCTTTATTAAAGACCTTTATGACGAAAAACTGCTTCTATCGGCTGATATCATGAGCCTAGAAGGCTATTTGTACCCAGAAACGTATCAGGTTACCAAATATATGGGTTTAAAAGACATCATTCGAGCCCAAGTAAAACAGTTCCGCAGAAATTTTGATGACGTTGTAAAATCAAATAAAATTCCTTACTTAAACAAAGAACAAATCCTAGTCCTTGCTAGTATCATAGAAAAAGAAACTGGTAATGCTAAAGAACGCCCTTTGATTTCATCTGTCTTCCACAATCGTATTCAAAAGAAAATGAAGCTACAGACAGATCCAACGACTCTTTATGGTAAATCCCTGCTATCTAAGAAGTTAGAAAACAACATTACCCGTAAAGATTTATTAGCGTCGGATAATCTATATAATACATACGTTATTGCCTTCTTACCGCCGGGTCCGATTTCAAATCCAGGCCGTGATTCTTTGATGGCAGCGATCGAGCCCGCTCAAACCCCGTTTTTATTCTTTGTGAGCCAAAATGACGGGACGACGCGATTTACAGAGTCATTAAGCGAGCACAACAAGAACGTACAAGAGACTCAATTAGATCCAAAAGCGCGTGAAGGTAAATCTTGGCGCGATTTATCAAAATGATTATCTCGTTTTGACTATTTCAATCCTACACATGTATAGACTTTAGACAGTGTCTCATTCTGGGTCGCCGCTAAGTTACTGAAACTATGTTGAAATTTTGGTCTCAAATTGAATGTCTCTGGCACATGTATCGCAATGATAAAAAAGCAGAACGATACTTCATAAGGAGACATTTATGAAAGCTTTAATCCTATCATTAGTAATTGCATTCTCTAGCTCTTTCGCATTAGCAAACTGCCCACTAGCAGACTCTGCATTTGGAAGTCATGAAGGCGCTTATACAAAACGTGATAAAGCTCAAAAGTTTAAACAGCAACACAACGTTCCTACACAACAAGTAGTTTACGGCGGTCAAACTAAGTAATCTTAGAGGTATTTGAAGCCTGAGCGATCTGTGTATCGCTCAGTGTATTTAAATTTTAGCGACTGGCGCGATCAGCGGCGTTTGAAGCGCTACCAAAGACATCTTTAAAGAAACGCTTTGTCGAATGGGCACCGTTTTCAATCAACAAGGCCCCGCCCTTAGCAGCTGTTCTGATTTGCTGAGCCACATTCGACGTATAGAACCAATCGGTCACGTAACCTTCCAGACTTTTTCCCTTCATTTCAACTTGAAGTGCTCCGACTAAAATAATTGAAATTACGAAGTAGCGTACAATAATAAAAAAATCTCCGATCATAGCGTATCCTTTTTAAACTGACTCTTTCATTTTTTGATGTGATCCCAATGAATAACCAACAAGGCATAAAGCCTCAAACAAAGTATCTTTTGTAAATGGCTTCTCTAAAAAGGTATTCATACCATTTCGTTCAGCCATCTGAATAATACCTGTGTTATCAATAGTCGAAATTCCAATAATTTTTAAATCGGGCCAGATTTGTTTCATTTCGGAAATAGCTTCTACGCCTGATTTTGAAGGCATAACGAAATCTAAAAAGGCTAAGTCCGGTAGGGTACGTTTAACAAGATCAATGGCTTCTAACCCATTGAACGCAGAGCCCACGTGTTCAAACTCACTCTCGGGGAGAACGTTTTTTATGATTTCGTGGATGAACGGAGCATCGTCTGCAATGATATATCTAACCATATTTCTATTTTGACCTAGGACAGGCGCGATTCCTATTTTCTTCTGCTTAATCTAGACAAAAGCAGTACAAATAACTTGGTCCGTTGACCGAAAATCGCATACATACGAACATTAAGGTAATGAGATCACTTACATTTGTCCTAATCTATTTATTCAGTTTTTCAATACTGGCGAAGACTCCGGCATATATAAACAACGAAGATGGGGCACTAAAAATCAAAACTGTGTTTCTAGAACCGTTCTCAGATAACGTAAATTTAATTTACGCAACCAAAGCAGAAATCAAAATCAAAAGCTTGATCGAAAATGACAATCAATGGGATGTAACCGCGTCTAAAAAGGACGCTGACCTTGTGATCGAATCACGGCTTACAAAAAATCCAAAATCTTACACATTGAAAATGGGCTTACTGTTTAAAAGTGGAATCGTGATTCAAGACAGTAAAGAGATCGACAATATTTTTGAGACAGAAAAAATTCTAGGCCATTACGAAACACTATTTCAAAACTTGAAATCTAGAATCCCATACCAAGGAATGATCGCCAGCCGAACACAAGACCAGGTAACAATCAATATTGGCGCGGCTCACGGGGTGGTTACGAATCAAGAGGTTTTAGCGATTCATATTGCTAAATTAAACTTGCACCCTAAAACGCAGGCGTACTTGTCATCAGAAAAAATCGTGCTCGGAAAAATTATTCTGACAAAGGTAGACGAATTTCTAAGTTTCGGTAAAATTGAATTCGAACGCGAACCGCAAATCTTGAAGAAAGAAACAAAAATAGAATTCTCAAGGCTAGATCGCCCGAGTTTAGCGGCGCCGGCAATCCCGCTTGAACCAGGAATCCCCTCAGTGCCCCAAGGCGAATGGGTTCCAAGACAGCCGCCACAATTCGGCCGAGTATCCGTTAGTGGCGGATTGGTGCAGTACACGCAAAACTTAAATTTTTTAACAGCAGGCAGTAGAAGTCTCTCGCAATGGTTTACACCAACGATCAAGGGCATGGCAGAGTTGTGGTTAAATCCAAATCTACATTTAGAACTTTTCATCAGACAAAGCTCTTTCAAAGCGTCGAACCCACTACCAGGTTCAGAGCCGGGAAGTTTGAACATGAGCCTAAGTCAGTACCAGATCAAAGCAAAATATAACTACGAAGTCGATAGCTCAGCCCGTGCTCCCCAATTTCAAGTCGCATTCGGAATCGGCTCTTTCCAAGCCTTAGCAGATAAAGCCACGCCACTAGGCACTGGTGACTTAAGCTACGGAGGCGCACTGGTGGGATTCAAGGGCACATTCGCGGTCTCTGAAGAAAGCCCAATTGATTTGGGACTATATTTTAATTACTTCCTATCAAAGACAGCCAAAGATTCTGGCGATGCCGCTTCATCGGGCGTACAAATCACAGACTTCGGTATGATCGTCAGATACATGAAGACAATAAACCTAGCCTACACCTTCGAATTATCATTTGAATCCTACGGCTCAGATTTTGACTTCGCAACCGGCACACGACCTGACCCAGTAAACAGCATCACTCACAAACTGACGTCAACACTGGCGGGGATCGAGTACTCGTTTTAAAGGTGATCTCAGCAAAAAAAGCGCCCGATAAAAGGATTCAGAATGAAACTTGGAAAATTTCTATTGTTTGGGTTAATCACACTTCAACTATTACAAAATTCTTGTAGAAGTAGCCAAGATAGCGCCACTAAGGACGCATTGGAAACCAGCGATCCAAATACAAAAACCTGTTTGAATCAGTGGGATACAAATTCAGAATGGTCTAACCAACAAGAGATTCAAATTACTGGGTACTCTCAATCTGCAATGGAGCCGAAAGTATCTGCCGATGGCGGTGTGCTTTTTTGGAATGATAAACCCGCTGGCGGAGATACTCTGATGAATATTCACTACGCGGTAAAACAGTCCGACCAATCATGGCTATATATTGGAACTGTTCCCGGAACGGTGGACAACGCCAATTTGGACGGCGTTCCTGCATTAGACTCTGCTTTGAATTTTTATTTCATTTCAACACGATCCTATGCAACAAATCAGCAGACAATTTATGGTGGCCAGCTTGGCGTATTAGGAGTCAATTCCCTAGCAGTCACTTCAGTTGCTTCAGTAGATTCGGCAGTTAAAAATACTCAGTCGGGCTACTTAGATATGGATATCGATATAAGCTGGGACGGCCAACTTATGGTTGTTTCAAGGGCATTTTTCGCTGGAAATCCTTACCCCGAAACAAGCGAACTGACACTTTTTAATGTGAGCTCAAGGCAAGCCAGTTCATTAGCAAATAGCAGCGATATCTTGGCAAATATAAATTCCTCTCTGTGTCGGTCTTACGCCGGAACTCTTTCAGACGACAAAAAGGAACTCTACTTCACGATCATTCCTAAAACGTCTATCGCTGGAAGTGATTTTAGAATTCTTGTGGCAAAAAGAGTTTCACTCACAGAACCGTTTGGAAAGCCCCAAGTCATTTCGGCAATCACTGGAAGCTATGTGGAAGGACCATCGCTTACCCAAGATGGAAAAAAACTCTACTTCCATAAATTTGATTCTGCAGCTGGACGATTTAAAATTTATCAAGTCAGCAGATAAACAAAAAGGCCGGCTTTTGGCCGACCTTTCTGATGCACTGAGTGGCAAAAATGTAGGAGGTACCTCTTACATCATGCCGCCCATGCCTCCCATGCCACCCATACCGTGGTCGCCACCTGGCATTGCAGGAGCTTCTTTTTTAGGAGCTTCAGCGATCATTGTTTCAGTAGTTAACATTAATGAAGCAACAGAGGCTGCGTTTTCTAAAGCACAACGAACAACTTTAACTGGATCGATAACGCCTTCTTTGATTAGATCAGTGTATTCATCGCTGAATGCATTGTAACCGAAAGAAGTAGATTTGTTTTGTAGAACCTTATCTAGAACGATCGCGCCATCAAGACCCGCGTTGTGAGCGATTTGACGTAAAGGCTCTTCGCACGCACGTTTGATGATTTGAGCACCCCAAGATTCTTCTTCAGAGTATTTAGTTTTATCAACTTTTTGAGCTGCACGTATTAGAGCCGTTCCGCCGCCCGCTACGATACCTTCTTCAACTGCTGCGCGAGTTGCATTCAATGCATCTTCAACACGAGCTTTCTTTTCTTTCATTTCAACTTCAGAAGGAGCACCAACGTGGATAACGGCAACGCCACCAGAAATTTTAGCAAGACGCTCTTTTAATTTTTCTTTGTCGTAATCAGAAGTCGTTTCTTCGATTTGAGCTTTGATTTGCGCTGTACGAGCATTGATTTCAGCTTTTTTACCAGCTCCATCAATGATTGTTGTGTTGTCTTTATCAACAACTACACGTTTAGCCACACCAAGATCAGCGATAGTAGCTTGTTCTAACTTACGGCCCATATCTTCAGAGATTAGTGTCGCGCCAGTTAAAGCAGCGATATCTTCTAACATAGCTTTACGTCTGTCGCCAAAGCCAGGAGCTTTAACTGCACAGATATGAAGAGTGCCACGTAAACGGTTAACAACAAGAGTTGCTAATGCTTCACCGTCAACATCTTCAGCAATGATCAATAATTGACGACCCTGCTTAGCTACTGGCTCAAGCAATGGGATCATGTCTTTCATTGTAGAGATTTTTTTGTCGTAGATTAGAACGTACGTGTTTTCTAAAACAGCTTCCATTCTTTCAGAGTTAGTTACGAAATAAGGAGATAAGTAACCACGGTCAAATTGCATACCTTCAACAACTGTAACTTCAGTTTTAGCTGTTTTAGATTCTTCAATTGTGATTACGCCCTCTTTAGTTACTTTTTCCATAGCATCAGCCAACATTTGACCGATTTCTTTATCGTTGTTTGCAGAGATCGCGCCAACTTGAGCTACTTCGTTTGAGCTCTTAACAGTTTTAGCCATTGATTTAAGTTCAGTAACGATAGTTGCTACTGCTTTATCAATACCACGTTTAACTGCCATTGGATTGTGACCCGCAGTAACGATTTTAGCGCCTTCTCTGTAAATAGCTTGCGCTAGTACAGTCGCTGTAGTTGTTCCATCACCGGCTTCGTCGTTGGTTTTAGAAGCAACTTCTTTAACCATTTGCGCGCCCATGTTTTCAAATTTGTTTTCTAAATCAATTTCTTTAGCAACAGTTACACCGTCTTTAGTGATTAAAGGTGCACCGAAAGATTTTTCGATAACAACGTTGCGACCTTTAGGTCCCAAAGTCACTTTAACTGCATTGGCAAGAGTGTTCACACCCTTTAAAATAAGATGTCTAGCATCTTCCGCAAAACGTAATTCTTTACTCATAGTAGTCTCCTCAATTTAATTTCAATAACAATTTAGTTAATAATTCCCAAGATATCTTCTTCACGCATCATTAAGTACTCGGCACCATCAAGTTTCAACTCTGTACCTGCGTATTTGCTGAAAAGGATTTTGTCGCCAGTTTTAACTTCTAGAGGCAGAACTTTTCCGTCTTCAGTAACACGACCTTTACCAGTCGCTACGATTTGTCCACGTTGTGGTTTTTCTTTAGCTGTGTCAGGGATAAATAATCCACCAGCAGTTTTTTCTTCCTCAGCTACTCGTTTTACTAAAATACGATCATGTAATGGTCTTACACCAATTTCTTTACTCATAGAGTCCTCCTAATAGATTTTGGATATGCAATTGTAATATGGTTTGCCCGGAAAAGGTGTCAAGGTAAAGGACTAAAGATTTCTAACGAAAGGGAATGACCGCACGTGTTGTGGCCTGCCTAGATGGCGTGAATGTCTTGTGGGACAAGGATTTCAGAAAGATTTTATTGATTCTTTGAAGCGTCTGGTTTTTCCATTGCGGTTGGGCCAACTTTTCCGGCAGGGGTCGCGTTCCCGTTAGCGGAAAACATAGAGTCAGCATAGGCTTTGATAAGCTGGCCGACCTCGTCTGGGGTCATTTTTTCGGCCGCTTCTTTATAGGCGTCTGGTTTATTGTCTTGTTTGGTTAAATATATAGCAAAATAGTCCGTCACGCTTA
Organism: Bdellovibrionaceae bacterium UBA2316; assembly: GCA_002345205.1. Classification (GTDB taxonomy): domain Bacteria; phylum Bdellovibrionota; class Bdellovibrionia; order Bdellovibrionales; family Bdellovibrionaceae; genus UBA2316. Next base: position 101,686 of record DDVI01000039.1, read on the forward strand.
GTTCTTGGGCTACCTCTAGTGAATATAGGTCGTTTTTCAGCTGTACTTCTAGGCGGTCAGTTTCTGGGTCTTTCACATTTACGGGTTCATCTTTTTGTAAGAATTGTTTATTTAACTTTCGATACTCAATTTGAGCTTTAGTAATCGTAACTTTTTTGATAGCGATTTGAACCTTTTCGTTCTTCCATTCTTTATAACTTTTTACATTAACTATGTTTGTACCTACTGGAACGATCGGAAGAGACGCTTTTACTACGGATTGGCTAACAGGCGTCGGTTGCGGTGCTTGAACTGATCCAAAACCCAGGGACTTTCCTGGTAAATTCAGAGCGAATACGCTTGAGGCGGCAACTAAAACAACTGTAAAAATTTTGATCATATTCTTTTACCCATTTAAATTCGAACGTTTCTGTTAATGATAATTAACAAAGGCTGTGCCACCTGGAAAAAATGGCCCGTTAACACTAAAACTCTACTGGTCACACGAGCCTCCAGATTTCTGCCAAATTTGCGGCGTCAGGTTACATTTATGGCCAGTAAGCATTTGAAATAAATATAGGAAAGTAGGCCATTTTTTGGCTTCAAAAACAGTATTTCTGGCCGGTTTCTTGACCCTATCCGGTAAGCTGGCTAAGACAAAACCCATATGTCGTTCCACGCGCTTTTTACATTACTAATCGCAAGTTTAAGCCTCGGCTTTGTTGCGTGCACCAAAGTTGATTCCCCAAAAGATCAGTCGGTGCAATATGGGGGAGCATGCAGCGAAGACTACTCGCGGGAATACGAAAGAATTTTGAACTTATCAAAAGCAGCCCCCGACCTTTTGGATGTTTGCAATGATTTCTACGCGCGCTATTCGGGTGTAAAATGTTTTTCTCATGTTGATGGGACGGAACTAAGAATTCATACCAGCGATTTTGATAACAAATGTAAACGCGGAATTTCGTCTAACAAATCAAAGTCGGGCGCGGAATCAACCGAACCACCTCTGACTCCTCGAAATCAATCCACCTGCAGCAATGATCTGATTGATTTTATAATCGCAAAACAAAGGGAGTTTAATACCAGCCTACAATCTATGGAAAACGGTGACGTAACGGATGACTTTTTATTTGAAAATGCGTTAGCGTCTAAGAAAGCGTGCAATCAATACTTCTTCAACTATAAATACCTCGAGTGCTCGCGCGATGGAAAAGTATATTCATTTTATCATTTGAAACCGTACTGCGATGTTTTCCAAAACCAACTCCATTCATTGAAAAACAAAAATTCTAAAAAATATTCGCCTCAAGAATTAAAGCCAGTAACATCGGTTAATTTGAAATTTCACTTCGAGGATTCATTAATTCCGTTTTATACGGCTAAAGCGAAAATTAAAGACAGCTATTTTGTAGATGGCCAACTGCTAGATTTCAGTCAAATTAGCTCAAACCAAAACTACTGCTATTTTGAAAGCGCTAAGCTACGTTTCTCGGGTGAGCTACAAAGCGAGATGTACAAAGTCGATGTAACCATTCAAAACAAAAACCGCGTGGTATTCACCCATACTTCGTTCAATGAGCAGTGGCGTTTTGTCTGCCACACAAAAGGTACATTCTATCATCAAGACTTGCTTGAAGTTTTGGGTGATAAAGTCACCGTCCTTGATTAAACCCGTTTCATATCGAGACAAACTCCCGAATGACCCTTCGCGCATGATGCGACGATCACCCACAGGACCACCAGATTTTAGAAAAGACTTAAGTCCGACGGACTTAGACCGATAGCTAGTCTATAGGGAGGCCCAATGCAGTCAATGCAGTTAAAGAATATCGTACTAGCCGTGATGTTAGTGTTTACATTTGCGTTCTCAAACATGGCAGAAGCCAAAAAGAAAAGCGGCAAAAAAGCAAGCATTTCAAAGTCTGAAAAAAAGAACAAAAAAATCGCTAAAAAAGACAAAAAGAAAAAGAAGCAAAAACTAGCGAAAGCAGATAAGAAAAAGAAAGATCGTTCAGTAGCTAGCGAAAAGAAAAAATCAAAACCTAAGAAAAAAAAGAAATCAGCAAAAGCTTAGTTTTTAGTTAATTTTTTAACTTGGGCCACAAGAGGGAATTGATCCCTCTTGTTAAACTGGGTCTAATTAACTATTTACAGCCTTGTGATTTTGCAATTGGTTTTGGAGATACGCGGAACGTGCAAACGGCCTGTTGTTTATCGAATCGATTGAAGTGAACGTACACTTCTTTTGTCAAAGCATTGTAATCCAACTTAGCCCACCAAAATCCACCTTGAGTTGTCGCCCACATACCTGTGGCCGCAAACATCGGATCTTTTTTTACCGGAAGAGAAATTTTACGACTTTCCCAGCTTGCTCCGCTTAAGATAAGGGGAACTTCGTCCATTGCGTACATTCCTGCTGCATGATCATGTCCATTAATCAACGAGGTGATTTTTTTCGCATGTTTTTTAATTAGAGCACGCATGCCATCCTGAAAACCACGACGTTCTTCCCATTCATGCATACCTGTTAAAGTGATGCTTGGGTGATGGTACATCACAAAGTTCAAAGGATAATTCGATTGAGTCAGAGCCTGATCGAGCCATGCTAATTGCTGAGTGTAATTTTTTGTGTTGTCTGAATTAAGAACTAAAAACAAAGCGCCTTTGCTTTCTACTGCGTAGAACTCACCTGGCATTCCAAAGTAAGCGACTTCATTTGAATAACCTTTGTGGTGATTACCGATTGCGACTAAAGGAAATTTAAAACCTTCTTGTTTCCAAATATCCCAGGTGGCTGCATAGCTGCTCGTCGGAAGGTATAAATTATCCCCAGGCATAATTAGATTAAACATCTTATTAGCCGCAAGATTGCGACGAAGAGCTTCTGTTGTAGAATTGCGAATTCCCGCATCGCCTACGATGGCATAGGTATCCCAGTTTTTAATGGCACGTGGATTACGGAAATCAAACTGAAATGTAGCTGCCGAAACAGAAAAGACAGTGAAAAGTGAAAGTAAAATAAAATGAATTCTAATCATTCGTTCCCCCTAAATGATATAGTAGGACTAAGCGATACCTTTTTAAGGTATCGCTTGTCGAATTAGAAATTGGTTAGCATTTAAAATGGCTTACTGTGCCAGGAGTGCAGTGTCTATAGACCGAAGAACATCGTCCAATTAGGAGCGCCGTTACGGGCAAATAGAAGATCTTTATATAAGCTTAGCATATCCGCACCAAAACGTTGTGTCGATGGATTACGCGCACTCATCATTCCTGCTAGCGAGAACAATGTCATTCCATGAGCACCCCTTGTTTGAAGAGAGTACGAGTCAGCGATCAGAGGACTTGTTTCAGGGAATTGGTTATGGAACACAATTGGATTTGCGTCATCACGTAGTACTGTTGTTAAAGCATCACGAGTCGCGACTTCACGCCCCCGTACGCCGCCTGCCGACACTACATAATATTGCACAGGGCGTTTAGCGAACTTGTATTCATACTGCCCAGTCGCGCCTTGCTGCATCGGGGCTTGCTGCCATTGACCGTTAATTTGGGTTTTAAAAAACACTTGGCTTGGTTTAAAGCGAGAAACCGTTAAACCAGATTGGAAACTTTCACGACGACTTGGAACAAAACGTTCTACGCCTTCTTTAGGATATCCATAGGCCGCGATCAAAGCATCTAATGCATTAGCCGAGTTCGCATCTGTACCTGCAGCAGCGCGGGCGCTGTTTAAGCCAGTTACTAAATCGAAGCTACCTGCCCCGTAGGAATTTTTAATTTTAGATTTATTAGGAGACGCATTCGTTACGCCCACCATCTGATTGAAACTAGAAACGAACGTGTTGATACGGGATAAATCAACAGCTGCGTAGCTGATGTCCGAACGACCTTTGTAGTTCAATGTGTAATTATAAACCATAACTTCGGCTAATTCGCGCGGAGTAATTGTTGGTTTTGCCGCCATTGGAGTTAAGAATAGTGTGTAGTTTTCACCTTCACCGGGCTCGTTGAATTGAGAACCAACCATGTATTTAGCAACATCTTTTAGTTCATAACCTACTTCGAGTGCGGACATTATACACGCATCGAAATTTACCAAATCGATTTGCGGTGCACGAGAGCGCACCTGACGTTGTTGCGCAATCGCCGCGTTCATTGTTTCAAAACCAGCTCTTAATTCTGGCATTGATAAATGAGAACGTGGGTTATCATCGTAAGAAACGCCCTGCCAGCCATTTCCATGATTCCACACAATTACCGCGTATTTTTTAGCTGGATATTTTTGGACTCCCCAAACTAAGAACTCAGATAACGTTTTTGGATTTCCCATATCGGTTTCAGGTAACTGCTCAAGAACTTGAGATGTAATTTTGCCGTTCACTGGATTTGGATTTTTAGTTACAAAGTAACGCGTAGTCGGCTGACCTTGAGGTTCTGGGTCAAATTGAACAACGATGTTCATTCCCGCTGTTGAACCAATGGCTTCCATTTGAGCCATGTTTAAAAAACCAAAACGGTAAAGATCGTTGTCCGCATTTAGATAAACTAAAATCGTCCATTCTTTGACTTGGTTTTGAGCTACTGCTGGGTTGATATTAAAAAAAGCAACCGCAAATAAAAGTGTTGTAATAAGTGTTTTCAAGGACCCCTCCTAAGCGTGCTGGGAAGTCTCTACGATATAGTTCAATTGAGCAATTATTTTTTTTCAAAAATAAGAAATTGTAAGAATTTCTTTTCGCAGAGGAGAAATGATGATTTTGGGTACTAACAATAATTTATAACAGAGATAAATTAGTTTTGGTTTTTGCGCTTCCAATTTAATGCCACTCGAACCAATGCGATCGCTGCGCACGGAAGTAAAATCCAATAGAGTTCACTAATTAACACGACCAGCCCACGCTCAGAAAAAAAGCCTAACCCCATCGGTGAAACCTGAATCGGACGCCATGGAAAAAAATATCTCAGCGTGTTGTAAGGCGCATAGAAAGCGACTCCCAAACCGCCGTTGGTACATGCATCGATAATGCCGTGGGAAATAGTTGTTAGGAAAAAGAAAACGGAAAGTCTGACAGCACTGGCTTTAAGCCAAAAACCGTGAGGCACTCCCAATACTATCCCTGTAATAGCCGCAAATAGTAAAGAATGGGTAATTCCGCGATGACCCCACACACTGCTGTAAGGAATCTGGCGAACGTACCCAAGATAATCAAAATCTGGAAGGATCGCAGATAATCCCGCAAAAAAATATATGGATTTAGCGCGTAGTTTCGAAGGCAGTAAACCTACCATCGTGCAACCGACGACGGCATGAGAAAATATCGTGGCCATAATAGTATTGATATTAGTCTTAGTTTATCCAGAGTAAAGGACAGGATCAAAAAAATTGGTGCGGACGGGAGGATTCGAACCTCCGACCACCTGATTCGTAGTCAGGTACTCTATCCAGCTGAGCTACGACCGCACGACAGAGAAGTGAAGGGATAGTATTATTCCAAGTTAAAATCAATTGTTTTATTCCTGATCGTAGATTTTCCATGAAATTATGCCTTGATTTACAAACATGACTATGGCACTTTCAAAAAGAGCTATAATATCAAGATTTTAGATCCTGATACTTGCCAAAAAAGTTTATTGAATTCGATAATTTATCTAAATTCTTTTATAAACGGAGACGTGGGTGAGTGGCTGAAACCAAGCCTTTGCTAAAGGCTCGTAGTCCAAAAGACTACCGTGAGTTCAAATCTCACCGTCTCCGCCAAATTACAAGAACCTCGCGGCCAAAAGCTTCGAGGTATTTTTTTATCTACGCGATTTCACAAACGAATAAAAACAATAACTTAGCTTCGACGAAAAAAAGTAATTTTCCAGTATCATCACACGAAATCACGACCCATCACCCGAGTTGGCTACTTTTTGGCTACCTCGTGGCTACTTAAATACACTTCAGCTCACGCGCTCAGTACCGACCATTTTAATCTGTTGTCCAAGAACAAAACTTAATCATCACTGGGTTTTTAAAAAATCCTGAAAGGAATGTTCTATGGAATCAGTTAAAGAAATTTTTGTGGCGCTAATGATTTTATTTGGTGCCGGTTATGCCGGCGAGAAAGTACACCGAGAGGTGAGAATCATGGCCCTAAAGCAAATACAAAAAGGCCATCCATCACTTTCAAATTTCAGTCGAAAGCTAACAAGGTAGGTAACGAATGGAACCAAGCAATTCTGTCGATGTCTGCGATCAACTTAAAGTTAGCATGTGCAAATTGAGATTTATCAGTCACTTTTTAGAGACACAAAATCCCGATCATTCTTTACCGTTAGATTACGGTGATGTTCTTTTTGGGTTCTACACAATACTAAATGAAACCATAAAAGATCTTGATACATTAAGAAAGAATCTTGAATAGATTAGCGCTATTACGGCGGCAGGCACATAAGTCCTGCCGCCTTTTTGTGCCACACAGCTCGGGACAAAGATAGTTTGTGGCTATTTTCCAATACTGGAAAAATTAGAAAATAGGAAGTCTGGTTGATATTAGCTGTTTTTCCCTACGTCAATTGTAGCGTTTGAAATAGGTTCTGCAAAGTTTATTAATTTCTTTGGTGTATTCACCAGCATGTTTTTCGGAGTCTTGGCTTTCAACGTCCGTCGGGCAAGCAGACTTCAAATCTTCGTGGTGATTAATCGATTTATTATCTATCTGCGCATCTAAACACTTAAATATCGTAGTTACCGTATTTTCATTATTTTTTATTTGGCTATCTTTTTCAATTTCATGAAAGTATTTTTCTTTGCAAGTAAAACCTATGTGAAACAATGAAAGTTGACCAAGGGTCATTTCTGAAAATGAATTGTCACCATTCATTTCCAATTTCATGTAGCCTTTAAACTTTTTAGAATTCGATATCACCCAATCAACTTTATTAGAAACATACCGACCACTTTCAGCAAAAACCGGGTGATAGAAAAAAGAAAATACAAGTATAAGAAAAATAGTTTTAATCATTGTAGCTCCAAATTGTGTTAAGTTTGTATTAACAAAAGTAGTTATGTATATTTTTTTACTGCTTAATCGGAAATTGAAAATTTCTATCACGAATAGGCTTCAGTTTTTTTAGCTGTTCCAATCCTTTTGCATGCAGTTCTTTCTTTTTAAGTTCCTTATCTTCATTTTTCCATATAACTTCAACATTCTTAACGATTGCTTCAATCAGCTTTTCGTGTGCTTTTTTTTGATCAGAAATCAAATTATCTCTGACATTCTCTATAAATTTTAAATCCACAGAGTATTTTAGCTTATATGATGCGAGCCAAGATTTGGTTAGATCCACATTCTGAAGAGACAGTATCGAGTTTTCATTTGATTTCACCAACCCCCAGCCTAAAGATATTGATTTGCTGGCGAGATCGCTTTTGAGGCATTCATTGTTTATGCTAGTAGTTGTAGCAATCTCAGAAATCGATTTAAAGATCATGGTCTTTACAAATGTGTTTAGACAGTCCAACGCAAGGCTGACGTTTTCGCAGCCTCTTAGTTTTCTATTTAAAATGAGTTGTCGCTGTCTTTCAATTTTATCAGCTTCAGATTTTTCGAAATTTAAAAGACCATTTTTAATATTCACGGCGTCTGTCATTTCGGTATGCGATGTCTGTGGAAAGTTGAAAACTAAAAACAAGACGATGATCAGAGGCATTTTTTTATCTTTCATTGTATTTGTATAGATATTACTCTTTTTGAAGACCAATTGGTAGACCCTAGGATGTAAGTTTTGTTTTAAATTCCAAGAGTCATACCATTGTCTCGAGTGAACAGGTATTTCGTCCTGTGTTGCAAACAATTGACCGCGATTGGTCTACTGACCTAAAGCGAATGCAAAAAATTGTTTATCTTTGCTATCTAATTGTAATTCACCTAACCCAGAAAATACAAAGATATAGTTGAACTCGCTTCGGTTTTCCGATGAACTAATTGCAAAGAGTATTCAAAATTAAAATAGGAGTTCGATGACAACTCAATCAACATTTTTTAGAGGAATCTATCAATTCGAAGACCCATCAGGAGGGTTGTTGGCCGCAAAAGTTCCTGTTGCTGGTTCTGTAGATTTGTACAATGGAACCGCTCTGATCGTTCGCCCGACCCAATGGGCCCTTTTCATCTATCAAGGGCAGCTTGCCGATATTTTTGGCGGAGGCACTCATCAGATTAAAACAGAAAACGTGCCGATACTGACTCGGCTGGCGAATTGGCGATTCGGTTTCGAGAGTCCTTTGCAGTGTGAATTGATATTTGTTTCGAATCATTCCTTTACTGCCCGACGGTGGGGAACGCCTCAACCAGTGATGGCAAATTTTAAAGATTATGGCGCTGTACCAATACGCTCGTTTGGGAATTTTAACGTTTCGATATATAATCCCAAGACGTTTTTTACTAAAATCATGGGAAGTCGATCTACTTATTCGGTTATGGAAATTGAAGAATTTATTCAGGGTCAAATTGTTGAACTTTTGCCCGAGTCAATTCAGAAAGTTAAAAAACTGGACGAATTGGGCGCCTCCTACAATGCTCTTTCTAAAGATCTTGAAATTAACTTGAACAAAGAAATTGAAGAATTCGGTCTATTGGTCAATAAAATCCAAGTGCTGTCGGCGCTTCCTTCTAAAGAGGTTTTAGACGCGATGGAGGCTAAAACGGCCATTCAAATCATCGGCTCCCAAAAGGAATATCTTTTGTATAAAGCAGCCGTGAGTCTTGGCCAAGCCAATGATGGAACAGGAAATGATCCCCTTCAAATGATGATGGGTTTGATGCTTGGAAAGGGACTGATGGGATTAGATTCCAAGGAGAAGGAAAAAAACGATAGTCCAGTATTAGAAGCGAAAAAAACATGTCTAAATTGTCAATCAGCTTTGGCGGCTGCTGATCGATATTGTGCCAAATGTGGAAAGAAGGTTTAAATGAGTTTTGAAGTTATTTGTCCTGGTTGTGGTGCTTTAAGTGGTCCATCCGTGGGCGTCTGTCCTTTTTGTAAAACCGTGATGTCTAACTCTTCGAATGAAAAGTTTGCTCAAAGTAAATCACTGGCTGAAATATATGAATCAGGTCGGTTAGATTTAGCACTGAGTTTGGCAAGAAAGCTCTACTTGGAAGATCCGGATTCAAAAACAAATATAGGTTTTATTTTGTTGTTTGTAAAGATTCTGATCGAGACAGATGCTCCGTCGATGCAAATTCGTAGTGTATTGTCTGAAGCAAGGTTGATCGATCCTTCCAATGGGGATGTTTTAGATTATATAGAGTTTATAGACGCTAAAAATATGTTGAAAAAGGGGTATGATGACAATGGCGAGAGACAATTGAAAAGTATTCTACGCCGTTCTCCAAAACATTTGCAGGCTCATTTTCTGTTAGGTACGCACTTATTTTGGATCGATGAGCAAACTCAGCAGGCAATTCCACATCTTGAAACATGTGTGCGGTTGGCGCCCAATCACTTACGGTCGTGGGGATGTTTAGGTGCAATTTACAGAAAACTGGGCAATAGCCAGCTAGCTAAAGCGGCCTTTAAACGTTGTATTGAATTAGAAACTAATGTGACGATGAAGAGTTTCTTTGAAAAGCAAATTAGAGATATAGAGGCAATCCCTAAGTAGTTTGCAGCTATAAGAAAATGAATAAATGTTTGTAGTGGGCCTAGGACCTTTGGCTACGGCTTACTATATCAAATGACCGATAGTGATTCCGAACGGCAGGGCTCTGTCTAGTTTAATTCCTAATGACCAATTCTAACATAGGTAACACTGGGAAACAAAATAACAACGACTCTTTTCCTATTATGGGGCTAGCTGTATGGTATTTTTAGCTAATAACGCTATTTCGTCATCCCGACTTTTGACCCTGTTGGCGGTTGGTTTCCATTTTCAATTTGTCTTTTTCGACCTTAGACATAGAATTTAATTATGCACTATCTAAAATATGTTTTTGTGTTTTCGATTCTTTGTTTAAACAGCGGCGCCGAGACACCCGCATCAAAATCGAACGATGTGATAAAAATTAAAGTCGAGGCGCCAAACAGAAAAATCCGCTACATTAAGATTTTCACTCCCCCCAAACAGGCGACCTCATTTACTTCCTTCGCGTCTGAGACAGCGAAACTCACTAATTCATTAAAACAATCGGCCTCAAAAAAAGCTGTCGCTGCACTTCCAAATGAAACGAACCAAGCCGAGCAATTGAAGGTCGTCGAACAATATGAAGACTGGACATTGAAATATTTGGGCGAGGATGATAGAGTCGAATATGATCGGTTTGCTGTCGGTATTTCAGCAACTAAAATTGGACGTCTGCTGGGAATGTATCATGCATTGAATGTCATGCCCTCTAAAAAAAAGTCCCCGGGATCAGACGGATTAAAGTCTAAAATCTTAGAAATTCTTGTTGGTAATTCAGACACGACGTTGTTTGAAATAAATCTAACGTTGGATGAAACAGTTAAAAATCTTTCTAATACGGAACGATCATTTATGGATATAGTTGAAAAACTAGAGGTTTCTAAAAGTGATAAAATTGCTTATTTTTCGAAAGTAATTGTTCGTCCTATGGATTACAAAGAAAACACATTCCTTCCTACACAAATGAAAGGTTATCAATTGGTTACTCAAGCTATAGAAAAGCTAAGAGAAAATTATTTATATGAAGACGTTAGTGAACTATTAAAACAATTTATGGCTGCAAATAAAAACGACAAGCTTAGTAAAGACCGTGCCGAAACTTTGGTAAAACTAAATTTTCCACAATATAAAAATTAGGTCCTGGCTCGGTGGCGGTTAGGGCTTTCACGACTCGGTACTCCGGATCACAATCAAGCGGCCCGTGCGAATACATTAAGAAAATGGCATGGTGACTTTGGCTAGATTCAATACACTTCTTATAAAAAATTCACGATGAGTTCGCCTCTGCGAACTTCTAGGTCCTTCTACAGAAATGTCGTAATTCTACGATAAGATTCGATTTAAAAGTAAATTCAATGTTTTAGCTCCGGGCTTCGGATTTTGGCATTGTTCTCGCTATGTTATCTAACGTCAGGGGGCGTAGATGAAAACACTTTTGCTTTTAGATGATGACCAAAATCACCTGGATCAGCTCAAGGATGCATTAGCTGAAGAGTATAAGGTAATCACAGCTACTGAGGCTGGATTGGCTTTTCGCCTTCTTGGGCAAGCTCGTCCTGATTTAATGATCGTTGATTTGAACATGCCCGAGGTGTCTGGCTTAGATGTCCTCAGGGCAGTAAAACAGCGAAGTAAAGACTTTCCGGTTATTATCCTCACTAGTGAAAGCGATCCGTCAGTAATCGTCAACATGATGAAATCTGGAGCCGACGATTATGTCGTTAAGAACTCCCCAGACCTAGTCGCTAGTTTAAAATTTAGGATCTCTAATTGCTTAAAAATGTCGGCCATAAAACAAGAAACGTCAGACTTAGCAAAAGTTGCGGCGGCCAAAGAATCTTCGCATTATCAGATTCTTGGAAACTCAGTAGCCACCTTAAAACTAAAATCTGAAATCGCTAAATACAAGGGCACAAACGCGACAGTCTTGATTCAAGGTGAAGCAGGCACTGGAAAAGAGTTGATTGCTAGAACCTTTCATTTGCAAGAAGGAAATATTAAAAGGCCTTTCGTTGCGGTTAACTGCGGCGCCATTCCTGAAAATCTTATTGAAAGCACTCTCTTTGGACACAAAAAAGGCTCCTTCACTGGCGCTACGGAAAACAATCAGGGTTTGTTTTTAGCGGCAAACAAAGGCGACCTTTTCTTAGATGAAATCGGCGAACTGAGTTTATCTGCGCAGGTTCGTTTGCTTAGGGTGTTGCAGGAAAAAGTGATAACTCCAGTGGGATCAGAAAAAGAAATTGCCGTTGACGTCAGGATAATCGCAGCGACCAATCGTAATTTAGAAAAAATGGTCAACGAAGGAAAATTTAGGGAAGACCTATTTTATCGTCTAAATAAGATCATGCTCTACACTACGCCGCTTAGAGAAAAGAAAGAAGACATTGCGGTTTTGGCTGAGGCGTTTATAAAAAAGTATCATCCACTAGCAAAGCTTACCACCGACGCGAAAGAAAAATTAGATAACCACATTTGGCGCGGCAATATTCGCGAGCTTGATAATGTGATTGAACGTGCCTGTATCCATACCAAAAGTGACTCGTTAACATGGATTAAGCCGGACCATTTGAGCTTGCAAAGTCAGCCGTCGCCTCCTAGTGAAGTAGGTATTCCGAACGATCTATTTCCAAAGTCTGAGAGCGAGATTTCCGCCGATACATTTAACTTAGGAATAAACTGGGTCGAGAAAAACTATCTGAGGAGAGCATTACAAATTTTAAACGGCGACAATAAAAAGCTAATCTCATTACTAGGAATTGGAAAAACACGATATTTTGAAATGAAGAAAAACCTTGGCCTTACAGAAAATCAAATTTTTGAAAGGTCTATCTAGTGTTTAATAAGGCATTTCTTTTTTATTTAGGTCAGTTTTTGTCTTCGATGGGGAGCCTTGCATTTAATCTTTGTCTCGTGGCGTTTATGCCTCAAGCGGGTTTTGATCTTGGGCAGATAAGTTTAATTCTGGGGCTACAACGTTTTATACCTGTTTTTATTCTAGGCGTGTGGGGACATTTAGCCGATCAGTTTAGTGCTAAGAAAACAGTGGTTGTTCTTGAAGTCCTTGCCGGTATTGTATCTCTTTTACTTCTTTGGACATGGAATGAAACTCAGACGAACTACATATTATTTCTAGGCCTATGTGTCTTTCGAGCAGTGTTAGTAAATTTTCAAACCGGGAGCCGAGTTAAAATATCAAAATTATTGAGTGACGGCAGTTATGATTCCAACGCCAAGCACGCCATTTGGCAAATGAAAGCCAGTCAGGGCGCCACGCTGTTTGCGGGGCTTATTGGTTTAGTACTTATACAGTATCTTTCACTTAAGGTAGCAATCCTTATTGATTTGGCAACGTTTCTAGTTAACGGACTGATAGTTTATTTTATGCCAGACGAAGAGAAAATAAATCAATCAAATCAGGGAAACATTTCATGGAGTACAAAATTTAAAGAGCATTTCATTTTTAACAAACGGGCGGCGATACTTGATATAGGTCTTGCTGTTTCTGTTGGCGGTTTGATTTCATTCTTTGCTCGTGTGGCCGGAGATAGCGCCGTTTGGAATGCATTGTTTCTTACAAGCTATGGTTTATCAGTTTGGATTGCTGGGTTTATGGAGAGGTCATTCGCTAAGAAATTTAGCTCTATTCCGTTTTGGTTTGTGCTTGGCGGCTCGTTTTTACTTCTGGGTCAAATCGCGGGACCAACTGTTGAAACCCTTATTGTTATGTTTATAAAAGATATATCCTACTGGGTTATTTTGCATAGAATATCTGGGCACATTCAGGCTGACACTCCGGTTTCAGCTATCGGCGCCGTTTCAAGTGCTCGATTTGCAATCATGGTTATCATTTTGTCTGTTGGTGAAATTTTAGTAGGAGTCTGGTCAAAAATTATACCGATTGAAACAGAAACATTGCTTCGAGCAGCAGTAGCTATAAGTATTGGAATTGGATTAGTGGTGCTAAGTAGCACGAAAAAAATTGGAGTTTTAAGTGATCGCCCGGCACTTTAAAATTGTCCTTTTAGGGGCGACAACCATCGCGATGTTAGCTTGTACTAAAGAGAGAAAGGAAAACATGAATTTAAATATTCATTTGCCTGATGTAAATTTACAAATTGATCCTCAGAAAATGGAAGACGCGTTTTCTATGATGATCGCTATGCAGCTTCATCGGGGGCTATTTAGATACAATCAGAACGGAGATGTGCTTACGGATTTAGCTGAGTCTTGGCGCGAATCCGATGATCATTTAAGCTATACCGTAAAGCTTAAAAACTTAAATTTCTCTAACGGAAAGAAAATCACGGCTACTCATGTTCAAATGAGTCTAGCTCGACTATTTTATTTGGGCTCGTCGATGGCTGCCGATATCGATGTGATTTCCGGTGCTGATGAGTTTAAAAAATCCTGGGATCTAAAAAAATTCGGAGTAAAAGTAAAAAATGAATCTGAGGTTCAAATTTCATTGTCTCATCCATCGGCTCTATTTTTAAAACAACTGGCCGTTGTTGATTGTGCTATCCTGGACATAGAGGATTTTAAATCAAATCCTAATCTGTCGGTACTAGGTGGATTTAGTGGACCCTATAAACTTAAAAAAACTGAAATTTCAAAGTACACGCTAGAGAAATGGCGCAAAGACAGCATTGATAGTGCGCGTCCTCCGCTTTTAATCTCATTTTTTGCTACGAAAGAGAGTCCTATCAGCCTAGCGATGACTGATCAGACGGATTCTTTAGACACTGACAAAGTTGATGCCGATTCGACGGTGAAACTTAAGAAAATGGGCTGGGTATCAAGCCCGACTGAGTTAACGTATGAATCATTTGTTATTCTAAATCCCAAATTTGTACCATTTGAAGTTAGACGAGAGCTTTATTACAAAATCGACCAAAAGCATCTTGTAAAAACTTTGGGAGATCAAAAGTTGATTCCAGCATTTGGTCTAATTCCAGATGGATTTTATGGGGCGATTTTCGAAAAACCAATATTGGAGCAAAACTATAAACCCTACGACGGCAAAAAGGTTTCCTTTGTGCTGGACTATTTGGCTGGATCTGAATTTGATAAGAAACTGGCTGAGTATCTTAAAGAAAAATGGACAACCGATAGAATCGAAGTGGTTCTGACAGAATTTTCTCGCGGCGAAAAACTCACACGAATGTTTTCAAAAACCGCCGAAGCTACGGTCAGTCGTAAAGGGACAGATTATCCTGACGGCTATTCAGTTCTGACCTATTTTAAAGGAAAATACGAATCAAATTATTTTCATGTCGATGATTCAAAAATTGATGAGATGATTGCTAGCGCTGCCAAAGAGTTTAGTCAGGAAAAAAGATCTAGAATGTATCAAGATATACAGAAATCGATTCTCGCGCATTACACAAATATCCCGCTTTACTTTGGCACTCCGGCTTCGGGACTGTGGAGTGATAAAGTAGAAACGATTCCAGCCCATCCACTTGGATTTCATACGATGCCTTTTGAAACGATTTTGATGAGGTCAAATTGAAACTATCAAAACTGATTCACCAGAAAGTAAAAACCATTCTTACACTAAGCTTAGTGGCGGCCATCGCAGGGATTGTAGTATACGCTTTAGTGTGGAGCATACACACCAAAGAACAATCAAAACAATTTATCGTTTCACATTTAAAGGAAATAATAGTTGCGCAGGTGACTAGTCAAAATACTTTCAATCTTGATGGCGAATTGAATCGAATTGTTGATACGTGGTCAAAAACCCAAGAGTTTCCCGTTCGCGCAGATCTTTTTTTAAATGAGCGACATTGGGCACATGCTGGCCCTCTGACAAAATTTGGATTTTCATCATTTGACTCATACTCAGAAGTTTTACCAAACGGTCAAGTGATGAAACTTGAAATCGAAACTGATCTCATGAGCCCACTATATCGGTTGCTCGCCCTGATCTCAGTATTTGCAGGATTTTTAATTTTGGTATTTTTAAGCTTAAAAAAGAGTCTTTCGAAAGTAGCAAATAAAATTGCAAAACCACTTGAAAATCGAATTGAAACGCTAACTCAAGCGCAAAGTAATTTGTCCCATACAGCAAAAAATGGGCTTTTACTAGAGGACGTGAAAATTGACGAACTTAAAAAACTTGATTCTTCGCTGGAGCGACTTTTTCAACGAATAAATGAACTTGAATCTGAAGTTTCTCAAAAAAAGTTTTTAGAAGGCCAAATAGAAATGGCAAAACAAGTCAGTCATGCCCTGAATGGCTCTCTAAGCGCACTGTCTCTTTGCCTAAATAAATCAAATGGAAACAGTGAATTGGACAAAGAAGCTCTTAAGAAAATCGTTGATCAAATCTCGTCAGTTTCAAAAAAATTAATCAAGTCAAACGCAACTGGCGAACCAAAGCAGGTTGATGAATTCGAACTAGTTCAAATTATCAACCAGATTGTAGAACAAAAACGAAATGAGCTTAGCGTGAATTTCACGACGTCTATAGAAATAGATTTTGTAAATCGTGTTGGGCCAAAATTAGTAATGGCGGGATCAGGCACTCAGATAACCTTGGCATTGCTAAATTTAGTTACAAACTCCATTGAAGCTATTTCAGATAAAGGCCAAATACAATTAAGTCTGTCGAAGGATGAAGGAAACATTTTGATCCTTATCAAAGATTCAGGCAAAGGTATTCCTAAAGACATAATTCCTAAGTTAATGAGCGAGGGCGCCACCTTTGGAAAGACAAACGGCAGTGGCCTTGGACTTTTTCATGTTAAAAATATTTTGGATTCGCTAAACGGCAGAGTAGAAATTGTGTCAGAGGAAGGTATTGGGACGGCGATTACTTTGACGGTTCCTTTAATTCCTGAAAAACGCGTGAACATGTTAAGCCAAGGTAGCCGAATCAAATTGTTTCCAGGCCAAGAGTTAGTAATTGTAGACGACGATGAGCTTATTCATAAAACGTGGGAGCATATCCTCCAAGATGATGTTGATATGCTAAAGCTTGTTCACTTATACTCGGATACTGAACTTGATAAATGGTTGCTAAAGAATGAAAATGACATTTTTTCATCACGTCTGTTCTTGATGGACTACGATTTAAAATCAAAATCAAATGGCCTGGACCTAATCGACAGGCATGGTCTTAAGTTTGAGAGCTTTCTTGTCACAGGAATGTACGACGATGAGGCAGTCAAAAACCGGGCTCGCGAATTAAAAGTAAAAATAATCCCAAAAGATGCACTTTCTGAAATCGAATTTGATTTTGAAAATCAAATGGCTTCGGAGTTCGTCCAATAAGGGAATTAACCCAATAAAGGGAGGGTATATGGAAATTGTTTATATCGACCTAGAAGCTTTAGAAGCGGAAGCTGAAAGTCACAATGCTGGACTCAGTTCAGCAGGATAGGACTCGTGTTTTTAGCAGATACGCATAATTTCGGACAGCAGGTTAAAAGAGTTCAGCGAGGCACGGACGCTTTGCCTTGTTTTTATTATGATAAACCCAGATCGGTTTACTGGGAATGGTTGTTCTTTGGACAAACAAGTCCGCTTAAAAATATTTTTGAAATCAAAGCGCGCGATCCTTATAAAGCGCTTTCACACTATTTGTTTAATCTCGATATTGAAATACTTGGAAAATGGCGAGGTAGATCAAAAGAAGTAGTTGAATGGCCTGGGGATGTTACTAACGAACATTTTTATGCATTTGGCGTACTCATCGCCTACAGTTATATTTTTGGAATCAGAGACTTGCATAAGCAGAACTTGATTAAAACGGAAAGTCATTTTCAAGTCGTCGATGCGGAAGTCGTGTTTACCCGGCTGATTTTGCCAAGTGAGACACTGCTTTTGCCATTTAAACATATTGGGTACGAACTGGCTGGTATTGGTGTTTTTGCAAATAACAAAACAGCGCACACTCTTGAACAGAAGCAGGAAATGGTAAATGGATATTTGGATTTGTTTAGTATCGTGGTGGGCAAGAAAAAAGAAATCGATAACGTTTTTGAGAATCTGGATTTGAAAGACCACCCCGTTCGAGTCATTGTTAGAAACACATCAGAATATAAAAGTTCGTTAGTCAACCCTCCGGATAATATTCTTGATTCTGAAAAAATTCAACTTAGTCGGGGTGATGTTCCTTTTTATTTTAAATTTGTTGGGAGTGATAACTTGTATTGGCTCGCGGGGGATGTTGTTGAATCGACATGTTATCCGTATTTGGACTTCAAAAAAGATATTGATCGTCACGCTTATTTTTTTCGTCAGGGTTGGTGTGAGGCTATAGTTTCGGAAAAAATGCTAGCCACTGGTTATTTGTATTTGAATAAACTGTTTGAAATTTCTACCGAAAACAAAATTTCAATCGGTAGATTTTCTTATTTTCGATAGCTGATCAGTTTGTTGAAATTTTTGGTAATCTAAATTAGCTTACTCACAATTCTAAATAGTCTGTTTTGTTGATCGGGAAAGTAGGGTAGATTTGGCGGCCTTGTTTCTCACCTGCCAGGTCTTTCCGTGCTTAGTTAATTTCAAGTGATCTATGCTAAATGTTTTTCTCCAGACGAAATTTTTCAAAACTTTACCGTGAAAGGCCTTATAGGCAAGGTTTTATGAGCTTGATACTGTCGCGCCAGTACAGCAGTAAAAAAGAATATAAATATAGTCGCTACCAGAATTTGATTTTTCCCAAGAGAATTTTCTTTAGCAAAGCTGTAAAAATTTTTATAAATTTTCTTAGGAGAATAAATTTTTTCTAATTTCATTTATGGTAGATTTTTAAAATTTCAGAGTAGCTATCTTCAACCGTTGAAATTTCTATTTTCCCGACTCGCCATTTGCCAGTATTTATATAAATCTTATTTTTTATTGATGGCCTTTGTGACACAAGGATATTTAAAAAATCTAACCATTCTTTTTCGTTATTACCATGCCAATATACAGAGTGCATTAACTTATTAGATACCGATTGTAAATGAATTTGACCTAGGTTGGGAGAAAAAAGTACGATCCGCACAATATCAGACAAACTAAACTCTTTTTCTTTTGGAAAAAGGTCTACAATTTTATTTTGACGAATAGTGAATTTTTGAAACCACATACCCGAAGCAAATACGATATAGAGGCCTATCAGAATGGGAATAAAAAGTCCTACGTATTCCATTTGGGACACTAAAAGGTCTAATGGCGCAAAAACAATTTCTTTCATTTCCACTGAAAGTAGAATGGATTTGCCTAAAACATTCAAAGAAACCATAAATATATAGAAACCCAATAGGGGCAATAGAATATTTCTTTGAAGCAGTTTTGAATACATAAACTTTAGGTATCCACTATATACTAGACTGGGCGAGTAAATTTTTTCCATACTAGTGCCTATATACCGGTGATCCATCCATAGATGGTGCGCCATTTGACCAGCTACCATCTGGATTTTGCCTAAAAAGATCGTTAATAAATTTCGTCGGGTCATTAGTAATGTCAATCGGAGTAATCGTCCTGTTGAACGAATCTACGGCTTCTATGGCTGTGGCCTGATTTGCTGGAGCAACTATTCCGCCTGCTTGGCCATAGTTGGAGCCATAAGCGCCAGCAATTCCTCCACTTAATGCCCCGGCTAGGCCGGCAATGAACAAAGAGGTACCTCGAGCACCAAGAAGTCCGCCATAAAGAACCATGTTCCCAAGCCCTCCACCAACGGCGCCTGCAACTATTCCGAGCGCAGAACCTCCTCCAACAGTGTAGCCCATAGCTCCCACAGCTGACGTCAGCAAGGCCGCACCGGCCCAGGTAGCAACAACACTGCCAACACCAATTAAAGCTCCCGAAGCAAATCCAGACCAAAAGCTCATTCCGTTTCTAGTTGCATTGTACCCACCAAAGATTCCACCTACAACACCAGCAACGACAATTGCTGCAAAAAGTGGAAATTTTCCATTAGGATCAGTGAGTAACGTCGGTCGATTATCTGCGTACACAAATTTGTTAACTATACTGCTCGGTCTTCGCAAAACTCCAGGATCAGGA
>DDVI01000112.1 GCA_002345205.1 Bdellovibrionaceae bacterium UBA2316
CTCGTGCATCAGACTTCGTCCCGAGTATCGAAACCATGTTTGGAGCTATGACTTTGTGGAAGACAAAACTCATGATGGCAGAAAATTTAGAATGCTAAATATAATTGATGAGTACACGCGTGAATGTTTGGCAATCAGAGTGCGCAGGAAATTAAATTCACGAGATGTATTGATGGCGCTCTCGAAACTATTTATCCAGCGAGGTGTACCAGATTATGTCAGATCAGATAACGGAGCTGAGTTTGTTGCAAAGATTGTTCGAAAATGGTTTGCAGATACCGAAGTAAAAACGCTTTATATTGCCCCTGGGAGTCCTTGGGAAAATGGATACTGCGAATCCTTTAACGGCAAGCTTCAGGATGAATTATTAAAAGGAGAAATATTTTATACGCTGAAAGAAGCACAGATTTTAATAGAACGTTGGCGAGTTGAATACAACACGATCAGACCACATAGCAGTCTTGGTTATAGACCGCCAGCACCTGAAACTTTAACAAACAATCAAACACGAGTTGATTTTAAATATGTCTCTTAGTATTTGGATCAACATCTGGGAGCAGGTCACTCATTGGTGTAAAAATAACTTTATGGTAATAATTTATCTCTATTAGAGTTTATTACGAAGTACGGACTTTATTCGATTAGTCCGTATTCTCTCAGGTCATTTTCTATTTCGATCAGCTCAAGTTGAAACTGTTCTGCAAACTCGTCAGGGCATTGATTTACTAACAACCTCAGTTTTCCTAAGACGAGGTCGAAGTCGATTTCTTCATCGTCATACTGCCACCACCTTTTTAAGATGTTGGCTAATTTCGTCTTTTCAGAAATAAATATTTCAGCGGGGCTCATAAACGGTATTTATGGTTTTTTGTAAACTTGCTCTCTTGGATAATGGTCATTTTTTTTCAACGAGGAATCTAATGCGCTTTCTACAAATACAGCAGTGGAGGCTTCTAACCCCATTCCAGCTAAGACATGCCCGATATATTTGTATGCGTTTCCTAGAGTCTTTTGTATATAGCTGTCCAAGAAAACACATTCATTGAGCAACTTCTCAAATTCCGCTTTATCCGCATAATAGAAATTTCCAACTTTTTTCCATACAGGATTTTTAGGAACAGGTGGATGATATTGAGGTCTTCGAGTCATGATGCCTCACACTGAATTTCGTTTATTATTAGGTTCGATCTAAAAAAACTGAATTGAGAATCTGTTTGGACGTGATACGAAAATCGAAGTCCATTAAATGCGTATCCAAAATCCTTCTTTTCGATTGATATTACCGATTCCAGATCGAATTTCATTTTTTCGACGTAATTTAGTAGTGCAGGCATGCTTTTCAAAAAACCTAACTTTGGACTAATATACTTTGTGCTGCTCATTTGTTCCCCTTTCTAAAAATTTCTTTAAGACTAATTTTAATTCTTTGTCTTTTTTATACTCGTCAAAAAAATCCCTATCTCTTTTGAGGAGGTCGACAACTTTAAGCCAAGCATTTCTACAATATTTAAAATTTCGATAGCTTTGTTCAATTTCACCAGAGGCCACTTTAACCAGTAGATCAATACTATTAAGCAAAGGTTGATACCGCCTTCGGTCAGCCATCGTAATCGTCCCATGGAACTTTACTCGATAAATTTTGGCTTGAACGTGCTTAAAAAAATCCAGCAAATGTTGCCACTCTTTCGGCTCCATGATTAATATGTAAAATATATGTAAGTACAAATCAACGCCTTTCCTGTCAAATGACTAAAGATGTCGTTGAATTAGACTTATAGACAGGGAAAGGAATATTTGCAGGTTGATGTTAGTTGGGAATCAATCGACGATAAATAGAAGGCCAAAATGTGTGAATCATATATTCTAGTCGCTAAAGCAAAAGATATCGCAAAAAAATTCGACGTTGAAAAGTATGTCCAACAAGAATTTGATTTCAGAATAAGAGGATATCCAAAGACCGAGACTGCACCAGTTGTAGTTCACAAAAATGGAGAAACCCAAATAAGGGAACTAATTTTTTCCATTTGCCCAGAATGGGCCAGCGAATTTCCGTTTAGCCCCACCACTTACAATGCTCGGATGCGGCGCTATAAGCGAAACAAGATGGGTGAGTTAGTCTTGGATAAAAACGGAAATAAAATCACTGAATATATATATGAAGTACCCACATGGAGAAACTCATTCAACAAAGGGCACACCTGTTTAGTTCCTTTAACATCAGCTATAGAATCATGTTATTTCGGAACTCACGGTGGGCAAATAGTTCAATTCTGTCTTGAAAACAAAGAAACTTACTATGTGGCGGGACTCTGGGAAGATTGGATGGATAGGACGACCGGAGAAGTAAAGGAGACATTCACATTAATTACGGATGATCCATACGAAGCCTTTTTTAATGCTGGACATGACAGAAGCATTTTTATTATTCGAGAGTCGGCATATGAAGATTGGCTGAAGAACAAGAAAATGTCGGGAATTGAAAGATACAACTTTCTAATCGAAAATAGAATTGAACTGCCTTGGAAGGTTGAGACGGAAAAATTACTGAAATCTAAATGGCAGAAAAATAGTCCAACAGAAGAAGAACTGGCTGAAATAAAAGTCTGGCGACCGAACTCCTAAAAACATTTAATTAATTTCAAATAAGGTTAATTGTCTCAACCTGAATCAAAATCCTTAATGTTTTCTTGAGGTTAAGTCTCAAAGTCATCTTACCGATTATAAGATTGAAATCTCAGATCGCGGCTTTGACAAATAAAATAGGTCGAGGTAAGTTTAAGTAAATAAAGGACGTTTCTGAAAACATTTTTGGCTTTTCTATTCATCTTAATTACCATGGTTAGTGTTTCAAAACCTGTGAACGGTTCTTGCGATGATTCTCATCCTCGTAATTCTATTTCAAGTGAAGAAAAAGTGTCTGTATTAAAAGCGGCGGTTCCTTGCCAGGATGAAAATCATTCTGAAGCATCTCACGAACACGGAGCTTGTCATAATTGTCATCTAGGGCACTGCTCTTTTACTATTTCTGCTAATTTAGTTTTGTTTTCGACTCATGAATTATCTGGTTTCGTACCAGTAAAAGGTGACTTTAATCTTTCAGATTTTAAATCAAGTCCTTTCCGTCCTCCAATATCATAAGAGTCTTAAAGACTCCCATCTCAAGAAATTTTTAACGATTCGATGGCTTAGTCGATTAGGTGTTGCTTTTCGTTCCAGCCTTCAAAAACACAACTTTTAACTTTTGGAGTATTCCAATGAACAATGTTATTCGCACTGTCGTAGCGCTTTCTATTGCGTTCCAACCAGTGTTCGCGGCTGAGACGGAATCTAGTTGTCAGCCAAACTCCTATGCCGATTTTGTAAAATGCGCCGAGAAAAGCTCTTCGGACATTAGAATTTCTGACCAGCAGGTACAGAGCGCATCAAAACTAGAGGACGCTGCTCAACAATGGGTTAATCCTGATTTAGATGTAGATAGTGTTTGGAAGGGTTCTGACAAAACTGAGACCTCTGCCGCATTGCTCTTTACTTTGAGACTAGGTGGAAAGAAAGATGCGTTAGTAAATGAAGCGAGGAGCGAAATTCAAAGAGCGCAAGCTTCTCGTGATCTCTCAGTGAATCAAACTCGACTAGAAATTATGCTTTCACTGTATCGACTCTCCCATTTAAAAACAGAAATTGCTCTAGGTAATGAGTCTGTTAACACTTTTACCAAAATCGTTGATCAGTTTCAAAAGCGACCGGCGTTATCACCCGAACAGGATGTGTCGCTAACGGTGTTTAAAATGGCGCTTTCTGATCACCAATTAAAACTAACTCAGCTCCAAGCGGATCAGGAAAAGTTAGTTCAGGGATTATCAGCCGTGACTGGAATTTCGAAGGAAGCAATCTTGAAAAGTCTTCCTTCTAGAAAAGAAAAGTGGGCTGAAGTTTCTGTTGAAGGTGATATCGAAGCTTCTCCGCAAATGAGACAAGCGGTTGCTGATCTTAAACTTGCCAGAAGCCAGAAAGATCGAGCAGAAAGTGAAGCTTGGCCTGATTTGAAACTTGGTCCATCTATGAAGCTCACAAAGGACAACGGCGAAACAACAACCTTTGTTGGCGTCGGACTTTCTTTACCGATTCCAGTTCTAACAACAAACAGCGGTAATCGTCAGTATCGTTCTCAAAAACTTATCGAGGCTGAATTAGTTGCTGACCAATCTCGTAAAAAATTGTCAGCGTCTCGAAGTGAGCTTGTGAATAGATACAATAAAATGATCGCGAGCCTAAAAAATTCCTTAAGTGTGAAGGCGCTTGAAGAAAGACATGAGAAGGTTGAACGTCAATTTTTCAAAGGGTTAGTTTCTAGTCCTTTGGTGATTGAAGCGCATCGACAGTTGTTTGATCTTGAAGAACGAAGAAATGCTTCGGAGCTGGAAGCTTTGGAAACATACGGACGAATTCTCATTATGGATAATAAATTTAGCGAGGTTGTATTATGAGATCAAGATTTTTAACGATCTTATTTAGTGCTCTAGTTATGTTCTGTTTCTACGAAAACGTTGGAATGGCTAACGAATCGAAGAAAGACGAGCACAAACATGAAAAAGGCGAGAAGCAAGAAGGTCATGGAAAAGAAGGCGATGAAAAGCATGACGATCACGATCATGGATCAGAGGAAGGCGAGAAGCATGATGACCACGATGAAGGCGGCGGTCATGGAGGCCACGGTCACGAAGAAGGTAACGAGAACATAGGTCCAGGTAAAGGGATCGTTAGCGCAAGTGAAGAAGAAGGTTTTCAGATTTCTCCAGAAGCTGAAAAGAATTTTGATGTTAAAAAAGTTCAAGTCCCTGCTTCTGCACAATTTGAAATCCCTAAAACTGCCATTGTTACCGCAGGGACAGAAGTAAATTTATATCGCTATCGAGATAGCCACTACAAACGCGTGGATTTTGTCTTCGTCAGTAAATCTGACAAGAAAGCTGTTATTAAGTCGAAAGATTTAAAAGCAGGAGATCAAATTGTAGTCGAAGGAACTGGCTTACTTAGAATCGCCGAGATCGCTGCCTTTGGTGGCGCTCCCGAAGGTCACTCTCATTAATTATAAGGAATTAAATATATGTTAAACAAAATTATACGTTTTTCCATATTCAATCGAGGAGTGATTCTATTGTTAACACTCCTAATGGTTGTAGCTGGGATTTACAGTTTTCAAAGTCTTCCGATTGATGCTGTTCCTGATATCACAAATAATCAGGTGCAAGTAAACACGGTAATTGAAGGCCTAGCTCCTGAAGAAATTGAAAGAACAATTACGTTTCCGATTGAATCATCTATGCGAGGTATCGCTGGTGTTCAGCAGGTTCGATCGATTACTCGATTCGGTCTTTCACAAGTCACAGTCGTGTTCAAAGATGGACTTGATATCTATCGAGCGCGTCAGCTTGTGTCTGAGCGGCTTCAAGGGATTGCGTCGGATTTGCCACCATCTGCGAAGCCAGGTTTGGGTCCAATTTCAACGGGTCTTGGAGAAATCTATCAGTACGTGATCGATTTCAAAGAGAAAAAATCCGGTGATGAACGAACTCGCCAGCTAATGGAGTTAAAGTCGTTGCAAGATTGGTTTGTTAAACCGCGATTATTAACGGTTGAAGGTGTTGCTGAGATTAATACCTCTGGTGGATTTGAGAAACAATTTCACGTCCAGCCAGATCCAAAGAAAATGGCCGCGAACGGAATTCATTTTGATGACATCGTTCAAGCTCTTGAGAAAGTTAATAGAAACGTCGGCGGAGGATACGTAGAACAAACTGCCGAGCAGTTTTTAATTCAGGGTGTGGGTTTGATTAAAAACCCTGATGAGATCGGTCGCGTTCCCGTAAAGACCTTGGAGTCTTTTAGAACGATCACTATCGCTGATATTGCGAAAGTAACTCTAGGAAAAGAATTACGAACTGGATCGGCAACTTTTGACGGTGAGGAAGCGGTTCTTGGAACGGTTATGATGTTGTTAGGTGAAAACAGCCGGACAGTATCAACTCGTGTTCATGAAAAAATGGCCGAGATCAATAAACAACTTCCAGAAGGCGTATCGATCACAACTGTATACAATCGTTCTGATCTGGTGAACGCAACTCTTGGCACAGTAGAACATAATTTAATTATGGGTGCTCTGCTTGTAACGATCATTCTTTTGATTCTATTAGGAAATATTCGAGCGGCTATTATTACGGCTGTGACGATTCCATTCTCTCTACTAGCAACATTCTTAGTGATGAAGCCAATGGGAATCTCTGGAAACTTAATGAGTTTAGGTGCTCTGGATTTCGGTATTATCGTCGACGGTACGGTAATTGTTTTGGATAACTGCGTTCGCTATATTCACAAGCGCTCTCAAGAGTTCGGAAGGTCGCTGTCTCGAGAAGAAGTGAAAGAAGCAGTTTACGAAGCGACAGTGGAAATCAGAACGGCGGCCGGTTTTGGTGAGTTAATCATCATCATGGTGTTCCTACCAGTATTTGCTTTGACTGGCGTTGAAGGCAAAATGTTCCAACCAATGGCTTCTACGTTCATTTTTGCGGTGGCGGCTTCATTAATAATGTCATTCACTACAGCACCAGCTTTAGCGAGTGTGTTCTTGTCAGGAAAAGCTGCAGATAAAGAGCCTAAATTGATGGAGTGGATTCGCGCAATCTATATCCCAATCTTTAATTTCGCATTTAAACGCGCAAAAATAACAATGGCATTAGCTGTAGCTTCCGTTGTGGTGGGTGTTGTCTTGTTCGCATCTCGCGGTGCTGAATTCTTGCCTCAACTTGGTGAAGGGTCATTTGCGTTTCACATGATTCGTCCTGTGAATGCAAACTTAACTCAGTCGGTTGAAATGCAACGTAAAGCGGACAAAGTGGTAGAAACTTTCCCAGAGGTTAGTCACGTGTTCTCTCGTATTGGTACGAGTGAAGTGGCGACTGATCCTATGGGTGTTAACGTTTCGGATAGTTACATCATGCTTAAGCCACGTTCTGAATGGAAAGAGATCGATGGTAAAAAACGTACCTACCAAGAGTTGACTTCTGCAATCGTGGAAAAGTTGAACCTGGAAGTTCCGGGCCAAACATACCTTGCATCTCAACCTATTCAGATGCGTTTTAATGAATTGCTAGAGGGAACACGGGCGGATGTATCAGTTAAGATCTTTGGTCCTGATCTAGATACCCTAGTTCAAACTGCAAAAAAGATTCAAGAGGTTGCATCGAAGGTTAAGGGAGCTGGTGACGTCGAAGTAGATCTTGCCGGTACCTCGCCTGTTCTTAAGATCGAGCCACAGGAAGCAAATCTTAAGAAATATAATGCCTCTATCTCTGATGTGCTTAACGCAATCTCGATTGCATTAGGTGGTCAAGAAGCTGGCTATTTGTATGAAGCTGAAAAGAAGTTTCCAATTGTGGTTAGAATGGATAACGATCTTCGATCTGATATCGATGCCGTTCGTGAGCTTCCAGTTGGGATTGCTGCGAATACTATTGTGCCTCTGAAGGACCTTGCTTCGATCAAGTTTCAAGAGACTTATGGTTCAGTGAATCGCGAGAACTCAAATCGTCGAACTGCTGTACTGATTAACTTGCGTGGTCGAGATACTGAATCTTTCGTTAATGAAGCACGCGCCTTAGTTGAGAAAGAAGTTAAATTACCAAACGGATATTATGTCGAATGGGGCGGTAACTTCAAGAACTTGGAACAAGCCCGTTCTCGATTGATGATCCTTGCTCCGGTTGCGATGGTACTGGTGCTCATGATGGTTTACGCGGCGTTTGGCAGTGTTGCACAAACATTGTTGATTTTTGCATGTGTGCCAATGGCACTGGTCGGCGGCGTTATCGGTCTGATTTTGAATGGTCTTCCATTTAGTATATCAGCAGGTATCGGATTTATCGCGTTGTCGGGCATAGCGGTTCTGAATGGGGTCGTGCTTGTAAACTTCTTCAATCAGCTAAAACTTGAAGGAAAGACAGGAAAAGATTTGGTTCTACAAGGGACTTTGGTTCGATTACGTCCGGTTATGATGACTGCTTTAGTTGCTGTATTTGGGTTTATTCCGATGATGCTTTCCTCGGGCGTTGGATCTGAAGTTCAGAAACCGCTGGCGTCGGTAGTTATCGGTGGAATTATTTCATCGACTCTACTTACTCTGGTTGTACTACCAATCGTATTCTCGGTGTTTGAATCAAAAATGAAAGGACGAGTCACCCACTAAACAGGAGTTGTTATGGATCAATTGGCATTTTCGCACTTTGGTGCACATGCTCAAGAGAATCCAAACAAGGAAAGTATTCTACGTGCTCCGACCGAGCTAACAAGAAGAGAAAGACCGGATTACACATGGTATCCGGTCTCAGTGATGGTTGTGTTTGTGGGAATGCTAATATGGGGATTCTTTATCGTCGGTAAGGGAAAGAAAGGGAAAAAACTTAAACGGGTTAAAACGAAAAAAAAATATGGTCGCTGGATGGATAAGCCGTACTAGTTTCTTCCGAAATCAAAATAATTGGAGATTAAATGAAAAAAATTAAGTTAGTTTTTTTAATGTTATCGGTATTGGCGTTCAACGTAGGATGTGCCCATTACCACAAAATTATGGGAACCGAGCAAAAATCTGAAATTCCTGAAGGAATTAGGGTTAAAATTGGATCACCCGAAGTTAAAGAAGGTGATTCTGTCGACATCTTTAAAAAGGTGTGCCCCAAGAGAAAATCAAATCCGAAGATTGAGCAAGTCGATCATTCTTGCGATTCGGTAAAAGTTGGAACTAGCAAAGTCATTAAGATACTTACCAAAGATACGGCCATAATAGAAACGCCGACGTTTAAGGTTGAAGGCGAAATGACGGTCGAAAAATCAGACAATTGAATCAACGAAAGCGAATTTTCGCTTTTTTAAAAAGGAGTACGTATGAAACAAGTTTTATTAACAGTTGTAGCGCTCGGTCTGCTAACCGGCACGTCCGCTTTTGCTGGTGACGAGCATAATCACAAAGATAAGAGTGCGCACGCGCACAAAGATCACAAGTGTAAAAAGTGTAAGAAGGACGAGAAGAATTGTAAGTGTGATGATAAAGACAAAAAACACGAGGACCATGAACATGAAGACGACAAGAAAGATTCAAAGTAACATAACACTTTTAGTTTTGAATCTTTCTCTGGTTTTCCTTGGCGGTTGTTCCGCACTCCCACGACACGAACATGTCGTGGGAGATATTAGGACTTCAGAGAACGGTGCGGCTACCGTATGCCTGGAAGGGCGGAACATTCAAAATGGTAAGACCCTAGAGATTTTCGAAAGCAATTGCAGGAGAAAGGCCCACCAAAAAAGATGGAGTACAGTTACTCGAGTGGAGTGCGTAGACCAAAAGGTGTCAGATGCAATTGTAATTTCAAGTGAAAATATTCACGAAGTCGTATTGAAAACCGAAAACATGGCACCAATAAAGGCCGGAAGCTTTGTGAAAAAAAATTAGCAGTCAAAAGGTAAATTTATGAATGAAACCCAAGATTCAACGATTGTTGTAAATAAACTCAATAAAAGTGTTACATCAACATTTAACGTCGCCGGAATGGATTGTGCTGACGAAATAGCAGCTATCCAGAATAGTCTGAATATTCCAAAAATAGGTAGGGTAACGGCAAATTTGATGTCGTCTCAAGTTCAAGTCGAACATGATCCAGACATCACTCGAGATGATGTCAAAGCGTTGATTAATAAATCCGGGGTTACGGTTCGTGATGAGAAAGTCACAGCGTCGTTTTATTCGAATAATAAATCTCGAGTTTGGCTAGTTGTGACCTCTGGAGTTTTGTTGTCGGTTGGTTTGCTGCTACAATGGTTGGCTAGTCCACCTGAAGAACTACTATTTGGTCTCTTTTTAGCATCCACTTTGTTAGGCGGATCGCTAATTGCTCCAAAAGCATATAGAGCAGTGAAGCAGTTCTCTCTAGATATGAATGTATTAATGGTGATAGCTGCTGTGGGAGCCTTTTTCATTAGAGAATATTCCGAAGGTGCGGCCGTTGTCTTTCTATTTTCGCTAGCGGAGTTGCTCGAAGCATTTAGTGTGGCGCGCGCAAGAAAAGCTATCCAGGATGTACTCTCAATTACTCCACAAAATGCTCTGGTTGAAACCCCAAAAGGTAGGTTTGCAAAACCTGTAGAGGAAGTTCAAATCGGGGAGACAATTATAATCCTAGGTGGTGATCGAGTTCCGTTAGACGGAATCGTTGAGAAAGGTACCTCTTCGGTTAATCAAGCTCCGCTAACTGGGGAATCGCAGCCAGTCTTCAAACAGATTGGTGACACTGTTCTGGCCGGAACGATCAATGAAACTGGCACGCTGACCGTAAAAGTTAAAAGTCTTTTCAAAGACTCAAAAATTTCAAACGTAATTAGAATGGTAGAGGAAGCTCAAAGTCAGAAAGCTCCCGCCCAACTATTTGTAGATAAATTTGCGAAAATATACACCCCGGTAGTTACTGTGATTGCTATTTTGCTGGCGATAGTTCCGCCGCTTTTGTTTAATGGCGATTCGAATACTTGGTTGTATAGATCATTGGTGTTTCTTGTTATTGCCTGTCCATGCGCCCTGGTAATTGCCACGCCTGTATCGGTAGTGTCTGCACTGACAGCACTTGCAAAAATGGGAGTTCTGGTTAAAGGCGGAGTCTATTTGGAATCACTAGGAAAACTTCGCGCACTTGCAGTGGATAAAACGGGTACAATTACTGAAGGTGTTCCCAAAGTCGTATCGACAAAATTGATTAAAGCCGATTCAGAAGTAGAACTGCTAACCATTGCTTTATCATTAGAAAAAGAATCCACTCATCCTTTAGCGCGAGCAGTTGTTAAATATTCTGAAGATAAAAAAATTCAGGCAAAACCTGTTCACGGATTCAAAGTCATTCAAGGAAAAGGTATTGAAGGAACAATCGACTCTTTCTCGTTTTTTGCAGGTAACCATAAATTGGCTCACGAGTTAGGTGTTTGTACACCTGAAATTGAAACTTACCTAAAATCATTAGAGAGCGAAGCACAGTCTGTCCTTGTAATTGGACGTAAAAATGATGGACAGTCCTATGGTAAGATTCTTGGAATTCTGGGAATGGCTGATGAACCAAGAGCAAACGTAAATCAGGCAATCAAAGATCTTCACAAAGAGGGCATTTTAGAAATTTCGATGCTAAGTGGAGACAATCAGTTAACCGCAAGTGCGATAGCAAAACGCGTTGGAATTGACTCGGCAAAAGGCGACATGCTTCCCGAAAACAAAGTGGAAGAAATCAAAAAACTTATGGAGCGGCACGAATTTGTAGGAATGGTTGGCGATGGAATTAATGATGCGCCAGCGCTAGCTCAAGCGACAATCGGTATCGCCATGGGCGCCGCTGGAACTGATGCAGCAATCGAAACAGCGGACGTTGCGCTAATGACGGATGATTTAAATCAATTGGCAAAAGCTGTAAATAAAGGTCGAAAGGCTTTGAATATAATTAGATTCAATATTACGTTTGCGTTGGTAACAAAGGCGATTTTCATAGTATTGGGAGCTTTAGGATACTCAAGCCTTTGGCTGGCGGTGGCAGCAGATATGGGCGCTACGCTTTTGGTTATAGCGAATTCATTAAGACTATTGAACGTAGAGAAATAGAAACATAAGGAATTAAAAATGGCTTTGAAAAAGAAGAAAGTAGTTAAGAAGAAATCGAAAAGCGTGAAAGTCCCGAAATCGCTTATGAAAAATGATAAGGCTCCTTCGAGAAAAATTGCTCCACATTTTGACACTCAAGATCGAAGCGCGGACTCCAACCCAAATGTTGAAGTGCCCTTGAGTGTGACGCCCGATTCTTATCAAACGAATAGTCGGCCTAAAAAGTAATCCACACGTATTTAATAGTAAAAGATCATACGTTAGAGTGAGGAAGAGTGTGAAACTTAAAAGAGTATTTCAATTGATTGGTTTGGCGTTACTAGTTTGTGCGGGTTCACTTGGTTACCTAATTTGGAAAGAATTAAAGGGGCCGACCATGGGAGGCGACTTTTCCCTGACTTTGAGAGCTAATCCGTGGACTTTTAGTGAAAAGGCCAAAAGTGTTAATCTAATTTATTTCGGATATGCAAAATGTCCGGATGTCTGCCCAATGTCGTTAAGTTATGTGGGAACGGCATTTAGTAAACTGAGCCAAGAAGATTTAAAAAAGATTAGATTTCTATTTGTAAGTGTTGACCAGGAAAATGATGATCCAAACAACGTTGCTGACTACGCGACTAATTTTTTCCCTGAGTTTTTAGGGTTAAGTGGATCAAAAAAGCAAATAGACGAAACAATTAAACTTTTTCCTGCAAGTTATATGGTTGAAAAGAATCCCAAATCATATTTAGGTTATTCGATTATTCATACTGATAGAGTTTTCATTTTAAATAAGAAGGGTATTGTGATCGATACGATCGACAGCCTTCGTGATTCTGATGTAATCTTGCAAAAAATTAAGGAGCATATATGAAACATCGTTCTGAGTTTGTACGAAGCCTATTTGTTGGACTATTTCTTTTATCTGTTGGGGGCTTTGCTGCTGAAGATATTAAATTTACGGATGCCAGGATATTTACACCGCTTAAAGGGTCTAATGTGACCGCTGGTTATGTGGAAATCGAAAACAAATCAAAATCTCCACGCAAAGTTGTTTTGTCTAGTGTTGAAGGTTTTAAAGCGTTTGAGACCCACGAAACAATTGAAGATGCTGGTAAGATGTCTATGAAAAAGGTGGATGAGTACACAATCGCTCCAGAATCAAAACTTGAACTTAAGCCGGGTGGTAAGCATCTGATGCTATTTGATCCCATTAGGAAAATTGCCGATGGAGATTCCCTAGCGGTTAAATTTAAAATTGATGGAAAAGAACACTCGGTTCAATTTAAGGTAATACCAAGAACAAAAACCGATCATAACCACGATCATCATTAAGTCGAAATTAGATTGATGAAATTTAGCTATATACAGCTTTCGTTTCTAGTTTCACTAATTGCTACCGCAGGAAGTTTATATTTTGGTGAAGTGCTAAAATATCCTCCATGCACGCTATGCTGGTATCAGCGCATTTGTATGTATCCACTGGTAGTTATTTTAGGAAGTGCTCTTTGGAACGATGAGAGTAGATTTTATAGGGCAGCATTGCCGCTTTCAACAATTGGGTTGTTGATTGCTGCTTATCATAATCTTTTATATTACGGAATAATCCCTGACAGTGTAACCCCATGTAGTCAGGGCGTTTCGTGTACCAGCAAACAAGTTGAAATATTTGGCTTTCTGACTATTCCACTTATGTCGCTAATTAGTTTTGTGCTTCTTACTTCATTAGGATTTATAGCAATGAAAACCACACGGAGAATAAATGAAGAATAATAGATCCTTTTTAATTGTGTCAGTAATTGCGGTGGCAATTCTATTTCTGGGCTATACATTCTGGCCTTTCGGTCGAGCACCTGAAACGATAGTTTCTACACCTGAAGTTGATTCGGCCACTCTGATAAAGTCACATAATTTGGTAAAAGGTGCGGCCTCCGCCAAGGTAACTATCGTAGAGTTTCTAGATCCAGAGTGCGAGGCGTGTCGGGCAATGCACCCAATAATAAAAAATTTAATGTTTGAATATGAAGGTAAGATAAAGCTTGTGCTGCGCTACATGCCACTGCACGGGAATTCAAAGCTTGCGGCGGTCATGCTGGAAGAAGCTCGCGCGCAAGATAAATTTGACTCAGCTTTGGATGCAGTTTTTGAAAAACAACCAGAGTGGGCTGATCATGGACGTCCTAGACCTGAATTACTGCCAAAAATTCTTTCTGAAGTCGGTGTTGATTTATCAAAACTAGATACTCAGCAATTAATGGCTAAACATGGTTGGAAAGTTGAACAAGATCAAGCTGACGGGGAAGCCGTCGGCGCACGAAGAACACCTACATTTTTTGTAAACGGTAAAATTCTGAGCGAGATTGGTTATGGCCCGATTAAGAAAGCAATCGATGAGGAACTTAAAAAATAATTTGAGGTAAACGGTGAGTGCTGCAAATTCTATTGATTCTGCATTTGAGAAAGAAATTGATTTGGCTAATCAGAGCAAAGTAAATGGATTTGCAAGTGACGAATGGAATCATCTGGAACGAGCGCACATCTTAGGTCAGTTCTATGCGCTCAAACATCTCTATGTTCACGTCTTAATGATAGGATACAGTGTTCGACACAAACTGGTGAGAGAGTTCTTAGGCCAGATTCCAAGGATAATTTTGGCGGTTCCTGGCTCGATATTAAAGTTAGCACCAAAGGGAAATACTGGCGGAGCTGACGTAGGAATATTTGAACCAATGCAAATTCCTGAAGATCTTCAAAAGATTTTGAAAGGGACTGAATAGATGGCAGGGATAAAAGAAGTCTTTTTAGATAAAAAGAAAAGCGGATCGTGTATTTCTGCCGCTGCAATTTTAACCGTTCTAGTACTTCTTTCGAGTTTCTTGTCTTTGGGGTTTTGGACGATGGTGATAATCTCTGCCGGTTTTGTCGGAGGTTTTTTCCTTTGGCTAGGTTTCAAGTCAAAAGCTAACTACGGTGATCTAAAGTGGCCTTTCATTTTTACTTTTATTGCTTTTGTAGTTCACAGAGTGGAAGAAAAAGTTTCGGGATTTTTTGAAAGGCTTTCTGAGATTACCGATGTGTTGACGCCGGAGATCTTATCGGTGCCAGTCATACTAATGGTTGTTACTTCAGTAGGTAGCTGGTTGTTCATTCCATATCTTTTAAAGCGAGACAGTGAGTTTGGTCGCTATTTGATTTGGACTTTCTTTACGTCAATGGGACTAACTGAACTCGCACATATCTTTGTTTTTCCATTTGTCGTTCGGGAACCATTTTCTTATTTTCCCGGAATGGCATCCGTGTTTCTTCTGTCTCCGCAAGGGTGGTGGGGGATTTGCCGAATGTTAAAATTCAAATAAGTTCTAATTTCCGCCTGTCGGCCTCTTGACTCGAATGACGAAATTCTGGCATTATTGTGACATGGGTGCACGGTTGTGCCTGTCGTTCGCGCAAAGACTTATGGTCAAACCTTCTAAGAGTCAGCATTAACTTTATGACTCGTATTTGCGAACAATTTAGCGAGTTATTTTAAAGGGAGATGTATGACTACTCAATCTAGTCCTATTGAATTTTTCAAAAATGAAGCAAGAAAGTTATTTAAACAAGTTAAGGCGGATAAGGCCGAAGCTAAAGCTCGTGTTCTGCGAGTACTTAAAGATTCAGATGAAATCACGTTGATGCGTGTTCAGCATGTAATTGCTGTAGAGTTTGGATTTCTTAAATGGACAGCTTTAAACAAGGCTTCCGATAGCGAATTGAATTCTATAATTCAAAGATTTAAGAAACCACAACTACCTGAGCGTAAAGGAACTCCTCTAGGAAACTTCCTACGTGGTCCGGGCATACTACCAACACCTCCTCATCTAGCAGAGTGGGCTGATTTCTTTGATACTATGACTATGGAAGAGCAGCGTCGATGGTTAGATGAGGACGCTCGTAGAATGGGTGTGTTCGATAAAAATTAGTATGTTGGGCGGAGAGGCCTCCGCCCTCTTTTTCAAAGATTGAGATTAACTATAGAAGTTTTATTAAGATTTTTTGTTTAATTCACAGAAAAATCCAGCCTAAGGTTGTAAATTACAAAACAAATCTAGTAAATTTGTTTAGTTGCAAAAACAATTATAGGTGAGAGCAATTAAATCAGAATTTAACGAGAGAAGCCATATGCATCTTTTTGCAGATATTATTGACGATCTCCTGCGGGAAGTCTTGGAGAAATTACTGTCTAGACCGTTTGATATCGAAACTACTAGAGGCAAGGAAAAAGGTAAAACAAGTGAAATAAACGGGATACTTCTAGAGCTAAAAAATCCGAGAGCAAGGATAAGCAGAACTGAGACCCGCGGTAAACCCTTTAGTGCTATTGGAGAGCTGTTCTGGTATTTGTCTGGCTCAGACAAATTGAATTTTATAAAACATTATATTCCGCAGTATGAAAATGAATCTGAGGATAAGAGAACAATCTATGGTGCCTATGGCCCCAGATTGTTTGGTGGGACTTTGAAATGGCTCAATGGGCTTACAAAGTCCAACCAAATTGAGAATGTAATTAATTTGCTGAAAGAAAAACCTAACTCACGGCGAGCCGTCGTTCAGGTGTTTTCGCCTAAAGATTTAAAAAAATATCGAAGAGAAATTCCCTGTACTTGTACTTTTCAGTTTTTGGTTAGAAATGAAAAGCTTACTATGATCGTAAATATGCGGTCGAATGACGCATACTTGGGACTTCCTCATGATATTTTCGCGTTTACAATGATTCAAGAAATTGTGGCTAAGTCTTTGAAGCGTGAGTTAGGCAGTTAGAGAAATTTTGGAAAGTTGT
>DDVI01000058.1 GCA_002345205.1 Bdellovibrionaceae bacterium UBA2316
GTTTTCAAAATAAAAAAGGCCCCTCATCTGAGGAGCCTTCTTCGTCAATTAGATAAGATAGCTAGGTATCAAATTATCTACGGCACTTATATTCTTCGTGCTTTGGTGTGTTTTGACCAGAGTACTGACCGTTGATCATGATTTTGCAGTTACCTTTGTTCGACCATTCGTAAGAAACGCGGCCTGGACGAGCACCACAAAGATACTCTTGGTGTTCTGGAGTGTTGCGACCAGAGTAAACGCCATCAACCATAATTTTGCAATTGTTGTTGTTTGACCATTCATATGTCGTACGACCGTACGATGGGTATGAAGGGTAAGATGGTTGAGTTGGACGAGAAATTAAGCACGACCACCAGCCTAAAGTGATTTGTTTTCTTTCAACAACGCCACCGTGACGGTTTCTTAATTGAAACTCAACAGCACAATCTTTACCTAATTCATTTTCCATTCTTTTGCTTAATGTGTAAGACGAGCCTTGGAAATCATATGACTTAATTACGCGACGGCTAGTAACGTCTACGAAACGTAGCTCAGAGCAATATGACTTATTAATGCCACCTTCAAACTTAAGAGCTAAATCTCCGTTTGCAGCTTCTCTTAATTCTACAGAGCCACCACATTGATATAGTCTTTCGCTATCTAAGTAACGGCTAGCACCGAAAACATTAACGGCAGCTAATGATAACAATGAAATTAATAACATTTTCATAAATTCTCCTAAAATGGGTTGTTTGGTTTTGTTTAATTTACGAAACCAAGAATATAGAATTTATAAAAAATAAGAACTGAACTGATTTTGTACAGCAGAAATTACAAACGAGAAAAGCTCGAATGCCTACAGCCAACGAGAAATTAGGGAGTTAACTTGAAAACAGTAAAAGACCTGTTAAAGAAAAATAAAAAAAGACCCCCACCAGTGGCAGAGGTCTTTAATTAGTTTAAATTTAAAAAACTAGTGTCTAACTGAACAATAGTAGTCAGAAACCAAAGTACCAGTAAATTGATCGTTGATCATCATTTTGCAGTTACCTTTTCTTGACCATTCGTACTTTAGGTAAGTACCTTTAGGCATTCCGTCGATTGGCGCACACCAAGAGTGTGACACGTTAGTACCAGAATATTGGTAGTTGATCATAAGCTTGCAGTTTCCAGCATTAGAAATCGCATAAGAATATGGGTTATAGTCAGCAGCAAAAACGTTTACTGCAACAAGCGTAACAAGGGATACTAAAATAGCTTTCATAAAAACTCCTTAATAGGGTTAGTTGGTTTGTTGTGTCTACGAAAGCAATAATAATCTATAAAAAAAAATTTGAAAATTGTACGAAATTTGGTGAGCAATCTTTTCAGTGTGCAGAGAAAAATTTTTATCTTCGCTGTAAATTTCTGCAGGAATTTTTTTCTAAAACGCAGAGAAAAATGCGTCTAATGCACTAAAATAACACTGACTAAATTAGAAAATTTTCACGGATATTGAGAGAAACAAAACGCGAATCTAAAACTTTTAATTTTTTGTTCAAAACGTAACAGGATATTTTACGTATTTTGTGGTGAAGCACGGCCAGACAGGAAAACATAGCCAAAAACTCGACCAAGATAAAAAACTTGATCTTGTTTTTGAATCATCTCAAACTTATAGAATGGAAAAATGTCCGCGCTGCCAACTACAGGTAACTGAGCTTCACGCTATCGATCCAGAATTCGAAGCGCAGCTTCAAGCTATTGATGAAGTGATCACTGGCGCTATTTGTTTAGCCTGTAGTTCCGATCTTAGGAAAATGCTTTCGCAAAGTCGCGGAGGCGTTCTGCTTGCGCAGGAACGCGCAAAAGAATCCTATCGCTTAGATTTATGGAAGAATCGGGTATCACTTATAAAAAAAGCACGCGATTTCATGAGTGCCAAAAACTTTACGGCCGCAGCAGTTACATACGAAAAATATATCAAAGTTTTAGAAATTGTTTTTAACTTAAAAAAAGGCGAAACCCTGACGCCCAAGTTGTTTAAAGATTCAGCTCGCACCAGTGAAATCACCGTGGTTGCCTCCGTTTATTGGGATTTGTTTCGAATCTATGACACTAATGACAAATACAATGATCGCCAACAAATGGCGGGCAAACAATTAGCTTCGTTCATTCAGTACTCAACAATTTACCCCGACATCATTAAAAAAGCAGAAGCCTTTGCTCGTTCAGCGAAGAATCCTGCTATCGTAAAGGGATTTATAAAAGATGCAACTCAACAGCGCCCCCGCTGCTTTATTGCGACTAGTACGTTTGGCGACCCATTTTGCGAGGAAGTAGTGTATTTACGCCTATTCCGTGATTATGTACTATGCACAAACCCACTGGGCCGCCTTTTCGTAAATGCTTATTATATAATATCCCCACCCCTTGCCAGCCTCATTGACAAGCATATTTTCCTGAAAAAATGCAGTAATTGCCTACTGAATAGCGTGATTAAATGCATTAGACATATTTATTGAGTGACAGGATTTCCGTCTTTTCATTACTTTGAAGGGTGAAGAAAGGATTTCTTATATGAGTCAACGTCATTACGATTACATCATAGTCGGCAGCGGTTTACCCGGAATGCTACTAGCTAACACTCTAAGCCGTTACACTTCTAATATCGCTTTGCTTGAGGCAAATGAAACTTTTGGTGGATGCCATAAGAAAATCGACAATGCAATGGGACCATCTGAAAATGGTCTACGTTTTTTCCCAAACACCGATTCGTCTCGTTCCGCTTTGGAATTTGTCGAGAACGTAATGGGCTTAAAAGTTCAAGATGAACCCCAGGAAGCTCCGGTCGTTTTTTTTGAGGGTGGTCAGTTTAAGCCGTTTCTAGGGTTTGGAGATGTTCATGTCGATTTCTATGACGAATTAGCTTATTTCCTATCGTCATCTGAAATTCCTCTAAAATTCCCCGTTTATGAATGGCCAAAACGTTTAATGGAAAACTTTAAAGGCGATTTTCTGCCTCGCTCAATCGTGACACGTTTCCAAAGCGAAGGTACACACGTAAAAAGCGTTCTAGTCAACGGAACGAAGACTCTACACGCCGACCAATTTATATTCTGTGGATCGTTTAAAGATCTAAGTGTTTTGCTTCCAACAGAAACGCTGTCATCGCGTGCAAAAAACAAACTGAACAAAACTAACTATTGGACTTCAATCTGTTTAGACATCGTTCACTCGGTGCCATTCGAACACACGAACAAATTTCATGTTTTAAATGGAACGACTCAAGATGAGTTAGGTCCGTGTTTTGGTAAAGTTTATGCTCCAGGCGAGACGTCTCAGTTTTCACAATGGATTTCGTTCGTTGATGATGAATTATCGGATGATTCAGAAGTCACGGCGCATGCTCTAAAAAAGATGAAACGACAAATTAAACGCGCCTACCCTACAGCCCTAGATAATCCACTGTCTGAACGTATCTTCGTCTATTCTAATTACGCAGGCGATGGCGTCCTTAAAGTGAATGAAAACCAAACTATCGCGGGTTTAGACAATCTTTGGATTGCTTCACCGACGATCAATCAGCACAAAAATATGGTCGGTGCTATTAAACAAGCAGAGCTTGTACTCTCGAGTTTAGGTTTTACAGCAGAAAAACAGAATGTTGAGAATTCGGTGCAAGACGCTAATATGATTTGACTCTAAAGTAGTATTTAGGAAACAATCCCCCACAGCAAAATGGGGGATCTATGAAGACTACTTTTCTGTTCCTAATCTGGTTACTTTTCGTCTCTACAAGTTTTTCACAGACAACGACCAACAAACTTCCAAAATTAAATATCGACCTTTCAAATATCACCGTATCAGGTGTGTCGTCTGGCGGCTACATGGCAGTTCAACTGCACGTGGCTCTATCGACAGTATTTAAAGGTGCAGCGTCCGTTGCTGGAGGTCCTTACTGGTGCTCAGAAGGCAGCGATCGCATCGCTCAGGACAAATGCATGAAACATGCAGATCAAATAAAAACTGAAACATCAATCAATAGAGCCGTCTCTGAAGCCAAAACTGGAAAAATTGAAAGCTTAGATAATTTAAAAAACTCTAAAGTTTATATTTTCGCTTCGCCAAAAGACACTGTGGTTCCAAAGCCAAACGGTGATCGCTTATACGAATTCTATTCAAAATTCATTCCTAAAAATCAAATCGTTTATCAAAATCAAATTCCTTCGGGTCACTCTTGGGTGACTAACAGTTTTGGTAATTCGTGCTCAACAGAATCTATTCCCTACATTAACAACTGCAATTATGACATGGCCGGTGAAATGTTAAAGTTGTTCTATGGAAACTTAAAAGTGAGCCGCGCTAGCCGTGCTGTTGTGAATTCTCAGCTTTATCAATTTGATCAAAGCGAATTTCAAACTCAAAACTCGGCACTTTATAACTTTGGTTATGTTTATGTCCCTAAAACGTGCGTAGAAAATCGCAACGGTTCCCGTGCAAATGCATGTAAACTGCACGTAGCACTTCATGGTTGCTTGATGAATCCTGGAATTATTCAAGATAAGTTCGCTGTTAATTCTGGCTTAAATACATGGGCCGAGGCTAATGGGATCGTTATCCTTTATCCTCAAGCTAATGTCGTAGCTGGCAACCCGTTTGGATGCTGGGACTGGTTCGGTTATACAGATAAACAAAACTTCGCTAACCGTAACGGTCCCCAAATTATCGCTATCCAAAAAATGGTTTACCGCCTACTTGGTAAATTCTAATTTTTATAAATCTGCTTTTGAAAAAACTGGGTCTTGTGTCACCTGGCTCAGTTTTTTTGTCACGGAATTAAGCTCTTTTCCCGAATATTTCGTGATCCAGCCCTTGCGTTCTCCAATAATACTTTCGATCATCGGTCGTGCATGTTCGCGCGAATAAGGCACTGTCGCCACCTTCTTTAAATACTGCTTAGATAGGTCTGTTTTCATTTCTTTAGAACTAAATACGTAAATATCCATATCAAATGTTCTACCTTCATGTGTAAACAGCATCGGAACGGCAATGGACGTTGCCGGGTACATCACTTGAAGCGGTCTTGATACCAAATCGGCCTCTCCAGGTTTATTCATTTTCATGCGAATCGCCAGGAAAGCCGCACCCTTTTTCAAGTACCGCTTCTGCTTATCCACGGGCATCGGGTTAAACTTATTCTTCTGAAGCCACGTATTTAACTCGTCTCCGCCGGTTTCTTTTAAAATTTCGATGGGTTGGATTTGAAATCCACCCACCTGAACTTGATCATGCACTTTGATTCCCGTACCTCCGCCATCGTTTCCAAGCGCCCCCCCACGTCCTTTTTGCATCAAGTTTGACTCAAATTGCACAAACTGCTGGGATAGCTCTTGAAAAAGCGGACCATCGACTTCTTTATACGCCGCTGGCAGCGCAGGGAACGGCAATACCCAGGCTATTTCCTTAGGAAATTTGCTCGCGCTTAGCTGAGTTCTTAGGATCATGTGGGCGTTTTCGCCATCATGAAATACGAAAAATTCCTGCAAACCTTCGGTTATTTTGATTTTTTTGCTATCTGGGTAATGAAGGCAGGCTTCTGAAGTCGAAGTCACTAGGACTATAAACAGTAGACGATTTATAAATAATTTCATATCCCTAGATCGTAATGAAACTCCTTGCCTAGGGCAAAATGTTCGTGTTAGCTATCACACCAAATACTCACTTCGAGTTACTATCTGGTCCCGAAAAAAACGGGTGCTACTTTAAGGGGAAACCATCGGTTTGCGGAAAACGCAAAAACGCGTTTCAAATCGATAACTTAAAGCTCTGACTTGAAGGCGGAATAACCAGTAAAGGAGAGTCCATGGCTCAAGTAACCATGAAAGAAATGCTAGACGCAGGGGTGCACTTCGGTCACCAAACACAGCGTTGGAACCCTAAAATGAAGAATTATGTATACACTGCTCGCGGTGGTATCCACATAATCGACCTTCAAAAAACAGTCGTAAAAGCTAATAAAGCTGCTGAATTCGTACGCGAAGTCGCTGCTAACGGTGGAAAGATCATTTTTGTTGGTACAAAAAAACAAGCCGTAGAACCAATTCAAGAAGCTGCTTTCCGTTCAGGTCAGTTCTTCGTTACTAAGCGTTGGTTAGGTGGCATGATGACGAATTTTGAAACGATCAAGTCATCAATCGATCGCCTAAAGCGCATTGATCAAATGAAAGAAAAAGGCGAATTCAATTATTTCTCTAAGAAAGAACGCGCTAAAATCGAAAAAGAATACTTAAAACTTTCTGAATACTTAAACGGTATCAAAGACATGAAAGAAAAACCAGCTGCGATGTTCGTAGTTGATTTGCCTAAGGAACACATCGCGGTTGCTGAAGCTAAAACTTTGAAAATCCCAGTAATCGGTATCGCTGATACAAATTCAGATCCAGATTCTATCGAATTTGCTATCCCAGGTAACGACGATGCTATCCGTTCAATCAAATTATTCTCTACTTTGATTGCTGACGCTTACATCGAAGGCGCTAAAGTTTGGGAACAAAAATTACGTACAATGACTGATAAAGGTTCTGATTCTCCAGCTGCTGATAAAGCAGAACGCGGTGAAAAATCTGAACGTCCAGCACGTAAACCACGTCCTACTGATAAAAAAGCAACTCCAGCAGCTGATTCTAAAAAAGCAGCCGGTCCTGAAGTTGTTAAAGTTCAAAAACAAAGAAAACTTGTTGCTGCTGGTTTAGCAGACGAAGTTGAAATTCAAGCTGAGCTTGAAACGCCGTCAGAAGACGACAACAAAGATCAAGAGTAAATTCCATAGCGGAGGCGACCCCTCCGCTTTTTCTTCACATTATTAAATAATATCAGGAGTCATTATGTCTATTTCAGCCACAATGGTTAAAGAACTACGAGAAAAAACAAATGCCGGCATGATGGATTGCAAGAAAGCTTTAGAAGAATCTAAAGGTG
This sequence comes from Bdellovibrionaceae bacterium UBA2316, assembly GCA_002345205.1. Lineage (GTDB taxonomy): Bacteria > Bdellovibrionota > Bdellovibrionia > Bdellovibrionales > Bdellovibrionaceae > UBA2316. Next base: position 6,943 of record DDVI01000058.1, read on the forward strand.
ATTTCGATGCGGCTATCGAATGGTTACGCGTAAAAGGTCTTTCTGCTGCTTCAAAGAAGGCAGATCGTATCGCAGCTGAAGGCGCTGTTTACACAGAAAAAACGGGCAAAACAGGTGTTGTTGTTGAAATCAACTCTGAAACAGATTTCGTTGCTCGCAATGACGGTTTCAAAGATTTCGTTAAAAACATCGCGGCTCACGTAGCTGCTACAACTGAAGCTGGTGATATTTTAACTCAAAAATACACTAAAAATTCGTCACAAACTATCAGCGACCTATTAAAAGAAACTATCGCTAAAATCGGTGAAAACATCGTTGTTCGTCGTGGTGTTAAATACACTGAATCAGCTAACAGCTACGTTCACACCTACACTCACGGTGAAGGTAAAATCGGCGTTTTAGTTGAAGTCACTGCTGAAAATGCAGCTCACGCTCAAAATGCTGATGTAAAAACTTTCGCACAAGACGTAGCTCTTCACATCGCTGCCATGAACCCTATGGCTCTTTCACAAGACCAAATTCCTCCAGAAGTAGTTGCTAAAGAAAAAGAAATCTTAAAAGCAAAAAACTTGGAACAAGGTAAAAAAGCAGAAATGATCGAAAAAATCGTTGAAGGCCAAATCCGTAAATTCTTAGCTGAAAACTGTTTATTAGAACAACAGTTCGTTAAGAACCCAGATTTGAAAATCGCTGACTACGCAAAGGAAACGTCTAAAAAAGCCGGTTCAACTGTTACCGTTAAACGCTTTGTTCGTTACGAACTTGGTGAAGGTATCGAGAAAAAATCGACTGACTTTGCAGCTGAAGTAGCCGCACAAGTAAAAGGACACTAGTTTGAAAGAACCCGTTTATAAGCGCATTCTATTAAAGCTCTCTGGAGAAGCGTTAGCTGGAAAGGCTGGCACTGGTATTAATACTACCGTGATCAAGCAAATCGCCGAAGACGTCTCTGCTGCCTATAAAACAGGTGTTCAAATTGGATTAGTTATTGGCGGTGGTAACATCTTTAGAGGTGTTGCCGCAAGTGCCGAAGGTATGGATCGCGCTAGTTCTGATTACATGGGTATGCTAGCGACTATGATCAATGCCCTTGCTTTGCAAGATGCACTTGAAAATGCGGGTGTTCCAACTCGCGTTCAAAGTGCAATCGCCATGGCGGAAATCGCCGAACCATACATCCGCCGTCGTGCTATTCGCCACCTTGAAAAAGGTCGTTTAGTTATTTTCGGTGCGGGTACTGGTAATCCATATTTCACTACCGATACAGCTGCTTCATTACGTGCGATGGAAATCAACGCACAAATTATCATGAAGGCAACCAAAGTAGACGGAATTTACGATAAAGATCCTATGAAAAATCCTGATGCAAAAAAATATGATCGCATCAGCTACATTGACGTATTAAACCAAGGCCTACAGGTTATGGATTCTACGGCAATCAGTTTATGTATGGACAATAAATTACCTATTATGACTTTTGATTTAATGAAGTCTGGTAATATTTTGAAAGCCGTAATGGGCGAACAAATCGGTACGATTGTCCAATAATTAAGGCTCAATTGATTATTCAGTAACAACTGAATTTTGGGGGTATAAAATGGTTCAAAATGTTAAAAAAGCCGCTCAAGATAAAATGGATAAAGCCATTAAAGCGTTTGATGATGAATTAAAAAAAGTAAGGACAGGCCGCGCACAAGTTTCTATGCTGGATAACGTTCGCGTTAACTACTACGGACAATTCGTTCCACTTTCACAAGTTGCTTCAATTTCCACTCCAGATCCAAGATCATTTATGATTGCTCCTTGGGAAGTCGCTATCCTAAAAGAAATCGAACAATCGATTGTAAAAAGTGATTTAGGTATGGCGCCAATGAATGACGGTAAAGTTATTCGTTTAAAAGTTCCAGATCTGAATGAAGAACGTCGTAAAGAACTTGTTAAACAAGTAAAAAAAATCGCTGAAGACATGCGCGTTGCTATTCGCATGGCTCGTCGTGATGCTAATGACGAAGTAAAAAAAGCTCTTAAAGATAAAACAATCTCTGAAGACGAATCTAAAAAATCAGAAACAGACATTCAAAAGATGACTGACGAATACATCAAAAAAATCGATACAGTTGCTGCTGAAAAAGAAAAGTCACTGTTAACTGTTTAGGTTTACAATTTGATGAAAATTCCAAAGCATTTAGCAATCATTATGGATGGCAATGGACGATGGGCTGAACAGCACCATCGCCCGCGCGTCTATGGTCATGTTAAAGGCACCCGTGTCGCTAAAAAAATCATCCAAGAATGTTCTCGGTTAGGAGTTAAATATTTAACTCTTTACGCGTTCAGCACGGAAAACTGGCTACGTCCGCAAGCAGAAGTCACGTTTTTGATGACGATTCTTAGACGTTATTTAAAAAGAGAAACTCAAAATTTAATCAAAGAAAATATTCGTTTCACAGTGATTGGTGAAATCGATCGTCTGCCAGCTGATGTAGTGACTTCTGTGAGTGCGGCAATGGCCGCGACTGAAAAATGCACTGGATTAAACCTGGTGTTTGCCATCAGTTATGGTTCAAAACAAGAAATCACAAACACTGTAAAACAGATCGCGAAAAAAGTCGCCTCTGGCGAACTTAAGCCAGATCAAATTGATGAAGCTACTATACACACCCATTTAGCTACCGCTGGTACTCCAAATCCAGATCTAATTTTAAGAACGAGCGGCGAGCAAAGACTGAGCAATTTCCTTCTATGGCAAGCGGCTTATTCTGAATTCTATTTCACTAACCAATTATGGCCAGATTTCACAGAGTCCGATTTAAAAACTGCGTTTGAAGATTTTGCTAATCGCCAACGTCGTTTCGGAAAAGTAGTTCAAGAAAATGAAGCCACTCTTAACTAGAGCGGTTTCCGCTTTTATCGCCGTTATCACAATATTTTTTCTATATTACTTTCTAGAAAAGAACGGCTTTAAAGTTCTTATTACGTTCGGTGTTCTGGTTGGCAGTTACGAATTAATGCAAATGCTGATGAAGGATTCGGATTCGCGTTCTAATAAATTTGCCTTCTATAGTTTGCTGATTTCCATTTATGGACTTTGCAGTTATTTCCCAGGTTCGTCATCGATCATCTTTGCTTTCGTATCTATCGTCTATTTACTGTTTAGTATTTTAATCCTTCATAAATTTGAATCCCTTGATGAACTTCATACGTTCCAATCAAAAAGCATTATGGGTTTTTTCTATATGGGATTGTTACCAAGTTTTATGATACAGATTTTGGATCTTCCTCACGGAATGATCTGGTTCATTGCGCTGCTTGCAATCGTGTTTGCTGGGGATATTGGTGCGTACCTTGTGGGAATGAATTTCGGTAAGAATAAAATCATGCCTTTAGTTTCCCCCAAAAAAACTGTTGAAGGCTCTATCGGTGGTATTCTATTTTCCGTCGTTACCGCGGTAGTTCTGTCTTTTTTCTTAGAGCACATCAACCCGATCGCCCTTGTATTGTTAGCTGTCCCAACGTCCGTGGTAGCCCAATTCGGAGACTTTTTTGAATCGGTTATCAAGCGCGTGGCTGAAGTCAAAGACTCGGGCAAAATTATGCCGGGACACGGCGGAGTGTTAGATCGCGTCGATGGCGTTCTTTTTGCCGCGCCAGTTATTCTATTTGGCGCTAGCGTTCTTGAAAAGGTTCTGACTTAGACCTAAGTCCTTGCCAAATTTCAAATTACACAATGTAGATTTCTTAGCTATAATTAAGAGATGGATATAATACTTAGCTATTTACATTCGGGTTTCACTCAAGTTTTTTCTTTTATCGTACTTTTAGGCGTTCTGGTTTTTGTTCATGAACTTGGACATTTCTTGGTCGCTCGCTGGTGCGGAGTTCGAGTTGAAGTTTTCAGCTTGGGTTTTGGTAAAAAGATTTTCCAATATAAAAAAGACGAAACGACTTACTGTATTTCAATTATCCCTCTGGGCGGATACGTAAAGATGTTTGGTGAACAACCCGGCGAAACGATCCCAGAATCTGAAAAACCGTTTTCATTTTCACATAAAAAAGTAGGTCAACGTATCGCCGTAATCCTCGCGGGCCCGTTGATGAACTTAATTTTCGCCTTCTTTATTTTCATGATCGTAAGTTCACTTGGCGAGCTAGTGAAAGCTCCGGTAGTTGGGGAAGTTCAGCCTGTTTCCTCTGCGGAAAAAATAGGTTTTAAACCGGGTGACCGTGTCTTATCCGTCAATGGCATAGAACTAAAAACATGGGATGATTTCCAGGCGGCACTCGATGCTAATTTGGATTCAACTGTAGCCATCGACATTGAACGCGAGAACACGAAAGAGCGAGTTAAACTTGATGTTCCTGTTAAATCTAAAAAGAATCCCAGTGTAGTTTCTTCTAAATCGCAGATTGGTGATGTCGATGGTTTGAATTTATTTTCTTACGCAGCGGTAATCGCGGTGTCACCATCATCTCCTCTGGCGACTGCTGGAATTCAGAGTGGTGATCGCGTTTCTAAAATTAACGATATCGAGATAACAAATTTCCGTGATTTAGAACCCGCGCTTAGTAAATTATACAACAGCGCTGATGCGCCAAAACCGGCGGAACTTAAGTTCAAGATTGCCCGAAACGAAAACGATTCTAAAAAGAAACTAGAACAGGAATTCACAATCGCTGGTGTCGATACGTCTAAACCAGTGACTCTAGAGTCTTTGAAAGTGGAATCGACTCAATTGTACGTGGATCGCGTAATGCCCGATTCACCGGCTCAAATAGCTGGAATCCAAAAGGGTGACCGCATAGTTTCCATTAACGGTAAGAAGCTAACTGTATGGGAAGACATTTTAAACAACATTAAATCATTTGATGGCAATGGCAAATTAGCTATGGAAGTCCGTCGCGGTGACGAAATGGTAAATGTGGATGTTACTCCAAACATGACGACTCATATGACCCAGCACGGGACTGAAGAAAAACGCTTCACTATCGGCATTAGCCCCTATTTGATGTACGCGGCACCAGAAACGGTTCTGCTAAAATTCACGGATATTTCATCGATCCTAAAACGCTCGACAGAGCGCACTTGGGAAGTGTCGGTTATGACGGTGTTAAGCTTCGTTAAATTGATAAATGCCGAGCTATCACCAAAGAACATTGGTGGTATCTTTTCTATTGCTCAAGCCGCTAACGAGACATTTAAAATTGGCCTGGTGGCGTTCCTTCAGATGATGGCGTTGATTTCGATCAATCTGTTTATTTTAAATTTATTGCCGATTCCAATATTGGATGGTGGTCACTTAGTTTTCTACACTATCGAAGCAATCAAAGGATCCCCTTTAAGTATGAATAAAATTGAATTAGCTCATAAGGTCGGAATGATTTTACTATTCAGCTTGATGGTTTTTGCGCTATTCAATGACTTCCGACGCATGCTCGGCTTTATGTAAATGAAAATACTTGCCTTAGAAACATCAACGGGCCACGGCAGTGTGGCTCTAATAGAAAATGATAACGTTAAATTTCAAATGTTATCTCGTGAACAAAGAAGTCATAGCGAAATTGTTCATTCGTATATCGAACAAGGTCTTTCCCAGCTTTCCTGGAAAATTTCAGAAATAGATTTATTCGCAACAACGATTGGCCCCGGCAGTTTTACGGGCATTCGTGTTTCTATCAACTCTGCGAAATCATTTTCTTTTGTTTTTAGCAAACCTATCGTCGGCGTGGATTCCTTGCTAAATCTGGCTCACGTGAATATGCCCCTTCTTGAGTCTTCAAAAGAAGCTAAATCAATTACGTGCATGATTAACGCTTACAAAAACATGGTTTATCTTGGTCAGTATCAACTGGCAGACGGAAAACTATCCGTCGCTATCGAACCAACCGTTGTGCGCGTACAAGACCTAGGAACCGTAATTAAAAGCAAAACCCTTGTCGTTGGTGATGGATTTGTTGTGTACGAACCCCACCTTAGTGATGAAGTTAAACCTCTGTCCCTTAGACCGATTGGTGTTTCTGACTATCCGTCCGCTGACATGACCGCAAAACTAGCCAAACATATTTGGACTGAAAATAAGTCTAACTCAACCTTTGAATGGAATTTGATTTCCCCCCTTTACCTTCGCGCATCTGAAGCCGAAGAGAATAAAAAGGGAATTAAATACACACCACTCTAGAGGTTCACATGGAACTAGTGAATAAGTTAAATTCGTCGGAGACGAATAAGAAAAATATCTGGGCAATTCAATCAGGCAAAGGCGGCGTTGGAAAAACGTTTGTTACCTCAAGCTTGGCACTTACACTATCAAAATTGCAATACAGCGTCCTTGTGATCGACCTCGATTTAAGCGGCGCAAATATTCATACTGCGCTTGGCTTGAATCCATCTCATTTAAATTTAAGACATTACCTTGAAGGACAAAAAGATATCTCTCAAATCATAATTCCAACTTCGTATCCAAAGTTATCTTACATTCAAGGCATCTGGGATTCATGGTTGCCTTTTAACTTTGACGAATTCAATGAACAGAAATTTTTCACTGATTTAAGAGCTTTAAATTTCGATTACATTCTAATCGATTTCGGCGTGGGATCGTTTGAAAAGTATTTCAATCTATACTTAGAGTGCGATGAAAAAATTCTGGTTTCGTCTCCGGAACCAACTAGTATCGAGAAAAATTATCGCTTTATCGAAAGCTACATTTGCCAAAATTTAAAAAGCAAATCAACTCCCGAAGCCTTCAGTAAATTGATTTCAACTTTAAGAGACTTCCGTCACAAATCTTTAGATAAGCCATTTTCTTTCAAAACATACTTAAAAGAAAATGAAGGTTTAACTCTTGAGCCATTTAATAAATTGAATCGTGAACCAATCAAATTAATTCTGAATGGGATTCGCAGTCATTCGGTTTCTGATTTAGGCTATTCAATCAAGAGCGTTTGTAACAAATACTACGGTCTTCATATTGAATACGTGGGATTTTTGGAATTCGATAACTCGGTTTGGCAGTCTATTAAAAATCGGGAACCTGTGTTGATCTCGCAACCATTTACTCCGGTTGCTGGCCAATTCTTAAATATCTGCAAGAATTTAACAGAACCTGAAAACTTGCGCGCTGTTGTCTAACAACTTTGGTCGGGGTTTTTTGACCCAGACCAAAGACTGAGTATTTGTTTTAAATTAATTTAAAATGATTTGATCTTGAACTCCCTGTACTTAAATCGATATAATCCAAAGTAAGGAAAATATTAATTTAAAGGATTTAAATTAGGGCAGCCTTATGAAATCAAACTTTTATGAAATTTTAGAACTCAGCACAAACGCCGCTCAACATGAAATTACCACTGCGTATGATCGAGCAAAGACAACCTACTCTGGTGACAATCCCGCTATTTACACTATCTTTAGTGATCAAGAAGCTCGAGAGTTATTATCTATGATCGAAGAGGCATATTCCATTTTAGGTAATAAAACTCTAAGAAATATTTACGATCAACGTTTGCTTGGCCAGTCAAAGATTAATCCAGAAGATCTAACCTATGATTCGATTCTAAATGCGAGTCGTTTAATTTTCCAAGAATCGAAAGTCGATACTAAAAAAGCGACATTCACTCGCAACGAAGACATCGAAAAAGAAATTGCCGCGTGTGAAAATTGGAATGGCGATATGCTTAAAAAAGTTCGCGAGTATAAAAATGTTACTCTTGAAAAGTTAAGCGAAATAATCAAAGTAAATTCTTTCTACATCAAGGCCATCGAAGCCATGACTCCGAATAATTTACCGGCTCCTGTATTCGTTCGTGGTTACGTAATCCAAATGGCAAAAGAACTGGGACTAAATGCAAAATTAGTTGCTGATTCTTACATGAAAAATTACAGCAAAGCGAACTAATCCCCATGAATGAGCGACTTGTTTTTACTGTCGCTTTGGATGCTGCGGAATTGCGTTTAGATAAATACTTATCCCTGCAAAGCCCGATTTCTTCGAGATCTCGGGCGGAATATCTTATTGACGCAGGATTAGTATCTGTAAATGGAAAGCCAGCTAAATCTTCGTACAAGTTAAAAGCTGACGACAAAATTGAAGTTGAAGTTCCAACCCCTAAGGCATCTGACCTAAAGCCCTTAGATATTCCACTAGAAATCATTTTTGAAGACAGTGACGTCATCGTTGTAAATAAACCCGCGGGGCTCGTTGTTCACCCGGCGGCGGGGCATGAAAATGATACTCTGGTAAACGCGCTCATGGCTCATACTAAAAATTTGTCCATGAAGTTTGGGGAAGATCGACCTGGTATCGTTCATCGTATCGACAAGGAAACCAGCGGTTTGCTAGTCGTTGCTAAAAACGATTTAGCTCACCAAAATCTGAGTGATCAATTTAAAGCACGTTCTATCAATCGCTTATACGAAGCAGTTTGCGTCGGTTCACCGAAATCGAGTTCTGGAGAAATTACCTCTATCATTGCCAGACATCCTAATGATCGAAAGCGATTTGCATCGGTAAAAGACACTCGCGGTAGAATAATAAACACTCCCTCTGATAACATCACTATCGGCAAAGTCGCAATTACCAGTTTCAAAGTTTTAAAAGACCGTGCATCCGCTTCACTGATTCAGTTGAAACTTTTTACGGGTCGTACACATCAAATTCGCGTTCATATGTCAGAACTTGGGCATCCCCTTTTGGGTGATAAATTATATTCCTCTGCCCAAGCCTCAAAAAGAATCTCTGGCGAAATGAAAACAGAATTAGAAAATCTAAATCGTTTTTTACTTCACGCCAAAGTTTTAGGATTTGTTCACCCAACTACTCAAAAAGAAATGAATTTTGAAATCGACTGGCCAAAAGAAGAAAAAACATTCATTCAAAAGTGGTTTCCGTGATCCAGAAAGCTAAAGGTCTTCACTTTGAAGACGATAAGATTGAAATCTTTTTTGGAAATAAATTTTTCGCACTGACGGAACTGACTAGTTTAAAACCTATCGGCGTACATACAGTAAAACAAACTCATAGTGATATATTTCACGTAATTAGCCGCCCCGAGCCCGTACATCCACAACCCGAAGGCGATGCTTTGGGAACACTGCTAACTAAGCAATATCTGGCGATCAAAACGGCAGATTGTTTGCCTGTCATGGTTCATGATCCCGACGCTAACAAAGTAGCCGCGATTCATGCAGGCTGGAAAGGTGTCGCATTTAGTATTGTTCCAAAGACTCTCGCGAGCTTTTTTCAGAGCTCAAAAAGTCTTCGCGTTTTTATTGGTCCACATATCACTAAAAATTCGTTTGAAATTAAAGAGGACGTTCTTCAGCAGTTAAAAAACTCGCTACCCGATTCTGAGTGGAAAAAACTCTCAATAGATACTAAGGGTGATAAATTTCACGTCGATTTGGTTGATGTCGTGAAACTGCAAATTCAATCTCAATTTCCAAATATTCATCTAGACATTAAAGACTCAAATATAGATACAAAAACGACCGAAGACTACAATTCCCACCGCCGAGACGCTAAAAATACCGGCCGAAACATCTCCTACATACGCCTAAAATAAAAAACCCAAAGCTCTTGAAAAGCTTTGGGTCTTGCTTGCCACGCCTGACTTGCCGCGTGGCGGAAATGTAGGAGGTACATTATCTCCAGCGGGCTGAGCTGGTGTTTAGGACTTCTACTGCTTTGCCGACGTTTAATTTGCCGCCTGATACTGTCACACCTTTTAGGGAAGGTAATTGGTCTACGCTTACTAGCATTGCTTGTTTAAGCGCTAGTACCGCAGGTCCTGGGTTTGTGTAGTATTTTTGGATGAATTGTTCGTTCGCAGCTGCGTGGATCAATGCAATCGCGCCTGCTACGTGAGGAGTCGCCATTGATGTACCCGTTAAGTTAGAATATTTGTTACCAGGAACAGTGGAAAGAATATTTGTTCCAGGAGCGCCTAAGTCGATTGAACGTGCGCCGTAACCAGATTGAGCATACTTAGTGTTTTCTTTAGTCGTGTTAGTCACTGCAACGATGTATTCAGATGCGCAACCCGTCGGTACGTCACCTTGTTTATCAACATTTACGTTATTGTTGGCAGTCGCTGCCGCCGACAAGATACCCAGTTGACCCATTTGTTCATATAGATCATTCCAAACCGGGAACTCACCTGTTTTACAATCCGCATTATCCACACCGAAGCTTGAGTTAGTTGATACGATGTTAGCACCACGTTGGCCTTTAGATGCGAACCAAAGTTTCTTCTGTTCGATTACATAACCGTACGCTTTAGCCACAGTAGCTGTTGTGCCAGACGCACCTTGAATCGCCATCATTTTAACATTCCAGTTAACGCCCGCAACACCGCGACCGTTACCACCTTTAGCACCAATAGTACCCATTACGTGAGTTCCGTGCGTATCTGAAGTAATGTTACCTGAATTGTTAAATGCGTTCCAGCCGTAAACATCATCAACGAAACCATTTTGATCATCGTCTTTACCGTTGTTTGGAATTTCTGCGCGATTAACGTAGATGTTTTCTCTTAGGTCTTCGTGAGTTAAATCAAAGCCGCCGTCAACAACAGCCACTACGATGTCTCTATTGCCTTTATCTTTGCCACCCGTCGTAGTTGCCCACACTGCGCCCGCATTGATACCTGAACCTTCGATCATATCCCATTGTTGGTTAAACATTGGATCATTTGGTAGACCTCTCATGAAATTCAACGGGGCTCTTAAGAAAACATAGTGGTTGGGTTGAGCGTAGGCTACGCCTTTAACTCTATAAGCCGTACCCAACGCTTCTTGAGTCGTTGCCTTACCTTTTACTAAATATAGATTAAGTGTTCTTGAAACGACTTCTTTAACTTGAAGTCCTTGTTGTTGAAGTGCCGCGACCGCATATTGTGGATTGTAAGCACCTTGGAAACGAACTAGAAATTCCCCTGCTACGTTCTGTCCTTGTCGGATTTGTTGTGACTGGGCGCTGAAGCCCAAAACTAGTGTCAATAATACAAAAAAAGTTTTCATTAAAACCCCCCCTGGTTTAAACCTGCGAACCAAGCTATTTGCTAAGTGCTTGTTTTAGCAAATTTAATCTCCGTTAAGACGCGAAGCCAATTTTTATACGTCCTATAAAATTTTCTAAACTTAATGCAAAGCAGCTCTTGGATGTAATTTGTCTTGAACTTTTGCACTAGAAAAGATTAATAAAATCGACCCTTTACGTATCATTGAGGAGGCCCCTTGTTTCGAGTCAATGTTTTCGCTCTAGTGTTGTTTACGGTTTCAGCAGTTCTTGCAAAACCTAACTTTAAACCGATCAATTCTAATGAACTGGAAAATCAGTTCCAAAGATCGATTTATTTTTTATTAAAAAACACATCACCTGCTGATGGCGTGAAAGGTTCGGTCATTGCCGCTCCCTCAAAAAGTCATCCGGACTATTACTATCACTGGGTGCGTGATGCGGCTTTAGTGGTCGATTCTTTATTGAACTTATACCTAGATCCTTGCTTTAAAAACCAGGCAGTTAAAACTCAAATTAGAGCGTTTCTTTTAGATCACGTTCAATTTAATTCTAAAATTCAAATTTCGAGTCAGTCGTTCAAAGGTTTAGGCGAACCTAAATTTTGGGTGACAGGTTTACCGTTCACAGGCCCTTGGGGTCGTCCACAAAATGATGGACCCGCATTACGCGCTAGCACCCATGCTCGCATCCTGGATGTGGCTCTTCGCGAGAAATGGCCAGAAGTAAATCAACTAGCTCCGTTTTTATACGCGGCTAAAATTCCTGCGAATTCGTTAATTAAACGTGACACTGAATTTGTAGCTCACCACTGGAGAGAACCAAATTTCGATTTGTGGGAAGAAGTTTATGGAATGCACTTCTACACATTGTTAGCCCAAAGAAAATCTTTGTTGTTTGGTGCTTCGGTAGCAAATGCGTTTAAAGATCAAGGCGCGGCTCAGTTCTATACAACACAAGCTAAACAAATCGGTAGCACACTTGAAAGCTTCTGGTCACAAGGCAGAGGCTACATTGAAGCTACTAAATTTGTGCAACGTGGACGCAATAAATCTCAATTAGATTCTGCGGTTTTACTTGGCGCACTTCACTCTGAAATCGAAGATGCACATTTTTCTGTTGCGGATCCTCGCGTTTTAGCTTCGTTCTTACGCATGAAGAGCGCGTTTGCTTCAATCTACACAATCAACAAAAACACGGCGTATGGGACAGCTATTGGCCGTTATCCAGAAGATACGTACGATGGATACAACACGAACTCTCGGGGTAACCCATGGGTTCTTTCAACCGCAGCAGGGGCTGAATACTTGTATCGTTTGCTGATGAATCATTTGAAAAAGAAACAAATTCAAATCAATGATTTCAACAGAAACTACTACGCTGACCTAAGTGGATCACAATTAAAAACCGGCCAGGTGCTTACTCCAATGGACCGAAGTTACTCATTAGTTATCAAAGGTTTATTTGAAGAAGCGGATAGTTACCTAACACGTGTTCTCTTTCATCGTAATGCGGATGGATCTTTATCTGAACAAATGAATCGTGAGAATGGATACATGCAAGGCGCTCCGAATTTAACTTGGAGTCACGCAAGCATCATCACTGCAAAACTACGTCGTGACGAAGCTCTGTCAGTTGGGCGTGCGTTTTTAAAATAATTGGGGTTCTTGTATGAGTATTTTTAATAAAGCCTTCACTGTTCTACAAAAGGTCGGACAGTCTTTGATGATTCCTGTTTCCGTATTGCCGGCAGCGGGTTTACTAGTAGCACTAGGTCGTATTTTGAAAGATAACTTCGAAGCCGCATCATTAATTCACAAAGTTGGCGAAGTTTTCTTTAGCGGTGGTTTAGCGATTTTCGAACAACTGCCTGTGATTTTTGCAATGGGTGTGGCCATTGGATTTACGGCAGGTGCGGGTGCGGCGGCTTTAGCTGCGGGTGCAGGTTACTTTACGTTATTGAATGTTTTAAAAGTAATTTCTGGTTTTTCTCCCGATGCTTTAGCTATTAACACTGGCGTGTTTGGCGGTATCGCAGCTGGTGGCGTTTCAGCATATATTTACAATCGTTACCACACGACAATGTTACCACAAATTTTAGGTTTCTTTTCGGGTAAACGCTTAGTTCCAATTTTAGCCTCGGCGGCGTGTTTAGTATTAGGTTTGTTACTTGGCGTTTGTTGGCCACCCATTCAAGCTGGTATTCATGACGTCGGAGTTTTGGCTTTAAATTCTGAATTTGGTCCAGCCATGTACGCAGCAGGTAAACGCTTACTGATTCCACTTGGTCTCCACCACGTATACTACCCGCCATTCTTGTTTGAGTTTGGTGAATTCGTAAATGCGGCGGGACAGACTTTAAAAGGTGATTCGCCGCGCTTCTTTGGCGGGGACCCTTCCGCTGGTAAATTCATGGCCTCGGAATTTCCAATCATGTTATTCGGCCTACCAATGGCGGCTTTGGCCATGGTTCTAAGAGCCAAACCAGAACGCCGTAAAGCCATCGCGGGTATCATGGTTTCCGCAGCGTTAACTTCTATTATTACTGGAATTACTGAACCCATTGAATTTGCGTTCTTGTTTGTAGCGCCGGTACTATTCGTATTTCACGTGGCTCTAGCATTTTTATCTGGTATCCTAACCTATCAATTTGATATCCATTTGGGTTATACATTCTCCGCCTCGTTAATCGATTTTGTAGTTGGTTTCTTTAATCAAAAAAATAGTATGTCGTTCTGGTTAATCGTTGGGCCAGTTATTGGCGCACTTTATTTTGGAGTTTTCTATACTTTGATTCCGATGTTAAATCTAAAAACCCCAGGTCGCGAAACGGAAGAAGAGCTAGCAACGATGGCCATACCTTCCCCTCAAGGCACAAGTCGCGCGGCGGATATCTTGGTAGCCCTTGGCGGTGCTGATAATATCAATTCTTTAGATGCGTGTATTACACGTTTGAGACTCGTCGTTAAATCAACCGATAAGGTGAATAAAGATGCCCTAAAACGCTTAGGCTCATCTGGTGTAATGATTACGGGACAAAACGTTCAAGCTATTTTCGGAGTTGAGTCTGACAAAATCAAAGATCAGATCAAAGCAGTTATTGCAAATGGCCCAGCGGCAAAGTCTACATTCATTTCGCCCATTGAAGGTGAAGTAATGGCGATTGAAAACACGCCAGACGAAACATTTTCGCAAAAGATTTTGGGTGATGGTTACCTAATTAAGCCGGCAAACGGCGTAGTCGTAGCTCCGTTTGATGCGGAAGTTATGCATTTTTTCCCAACCAAACATGCGATTGCTCTAAAAAATTCAGACGATGTGGAAGTCCTAATCCATATCGGCATTGATACTGTGAAAATGAATGGCAAGGGCTTTAAAGGTTTCGTTGAAATCGGCGATCAGGTAAAACAAGGTCAAAAATTAATTGAGTTCGATCTAAACCTTGTTAAAGCGGAAGCAAAATCGGAACTGACACCGGTTGTATTCACAAACACAGATAAAAAAGTCGTTATTTCTAAAAAATCAAATCAACACGTAGAAGTGAGTTTCTAAAATGGCTGAAGTAAAAAAAGTACTATTAAATAAAGAAGGTCTTCACGCACGCCCAGCTGGCGCGCTTGCCAAAGCAGCAGCTGGATTTAAAAGTAAAATTGAGCTTCAATTTAATCAGAAAAGAGTAAACGCGAAGTCTTCGCTTAGCTTGATGACTCTTGGTCTATCTCACAACTCAGAATTTACTATTCTTGCTGATGGCGAAGACTCTGAACAAGCATTAAAAACATTAGCAGATCTAGTAGACAAGGAATTCAAAATTTGATCTCCGCAGCTTCAACCAAAATATTCAAGGGCACTGCGGTTTCAAAGGGTATCGCTCGCGGACCTCTTTACTTTAAAAAAGAGCTTAACCTTACAAATGGTTGGGCCAGTAGAGGTTCCGTGGCAGACGAGCAAAACCGCTATAATAGAGCAGTTGATTTATCCCGTACTGATTTAAACCAGCTTATAGCCCGTATGGATGTTTCCCATTCTGAGGGACGCGAAGTAATTGAAGCCCACATCCAGCTCTTGGAAGATCCAGACGTTCAAGAACAAGTATTTGCCAAAGTCGAAGAGGGGTTTTCTGCCATCGAAGCTTATTCAAATGTAGTCGAAGATTTTAGAAACTTATTTGCGCAACTAGATGACGAATACATGAAACAAAGAGTTCATGATTTAGATGACGTATCTAAGCGTGTTTTATTTTACATCGCCAATCCAAACGAAGCGTACGAAAATATCTCGTTAACTCAGCCGTCTATTTTGGTTTCCGATGATCTAAGCCCGTCCCAACTTTTAAGCCTAGATAAATCTAAAGTTTTGGGAGTAGTTTTAAAACATGGTAGTACTCAATCGCACACCTCCATCCTATGTCGTTCATTAGAGATTCCATGTATTGTTCGTGCGGCTATCGACGTTGATTCTCAAGATTCAAAGATGATTGGCTTCCTAGATTCTATCGCTGGTGATTTGTATTTAAATCCAGATCCACAGATCGAAGCTAAATTAGAATCCAAACGAGTGAATTACATTAACGAGCTTAAACTTCTTCAGTCATTTAAAAATATGGCGACAAAGACGCAATCGGGTCGCTTAGTGCCGCTTGGTGCAAATATTTCTGGTCCTCAAGATGTTGAGTCCGTTTTAAAGAATGATGCTGAATTAGTAGGACTATATAGAACTGAATTTTTATTTCTAGACCGCACGAAGGCTCCGACAGAAGACGAACAATTTGAAGTTTATAAAAAGGTTTTTGAAGGCTTACCTAACAAACGTATAATTTTAAGAACCCTTGATATTGGTGGCGATAAAGTTATTTCCTATTTAGACCTCGAAAAAGAGGAAAACCCGTTCCTCGGTGTACGCGGCATCCGTCTATGTTTGAAATATAAAGATTTATTCAAAGATCAATTGCGCGCAATCTTGCGAGCTTCCATTTACGCCAGTGATTTGGGCATCATGTTCCCGATGGTTTCAACACTAGAAGAAATCACCGACAGCAAAAAAATCTTGGACGATGTAAAAAAAGAACTGAGTTTAAAACAAATCCCATACAATGAAAAGATCGACATTGGCGTAATGATGGAAGTTCCTTCGCTTGGCTTTATGCTAAAAGAAGTAGCCCAAGAAGTTAGCTTCATTAGTATTGGTACGAATGATTTATTCCAATATTCAAATGCGTGTGATCGCATGAATGCTGATCTGGGATCGATTTCCTCACCAAATCACACGGGCTTTTTAAGATTCTTAAAATTTATCATCGAAGAGTCTCATAAATATGGTCTTCATGTAGGTGTCTGTGGATCAATTGCTCACCATCCACAAATTATGCCGTTTCTAATTGAATGCGGCGTAGACGACCTAAGCATGACGGCTCAGCATGTGCTAGAAGCCCGCAAAGCGATTGCTAGCCTAAAGTAAGCTAGACTTATGAAAACTAGATAATCTGACGATATGTAAATCGTGGGATTATCTAGTATCTTCAAGCTCTTAATCATTTTTTCAGTTCTATTTTCACAACCCATGTTGGCGGCCCCTACGTGCGGTCCAATTTCTGGTGACCTTTCTAAATTGCCAGAAGGTCTATTCATTGAAAACTGCAAAAAGTTGCGTGCATCAGAGGCCTGCCAGCGAGCTGAAGCCAAAATTAAAAATGCCGGCAACAATCCAGAAGATCGACTAGTTTCGTGCACAAAGTCTGGATTAGAACGAGAAAAAACTTTAAATGAAAACTCGTTAGCCAGTTCTGTTTCCTGCCTGATAGGCGTGGCGGAGTTTGGAATCGATACCGTTGTAACTTTAGGCACCTTCATTGAAGAGTCGGCATCCGCATTTAAAATCAAGTATGTGCAAACCACTGAACGTAATGAAAAATGCGAAAAAGATCCTCTTGGAAAAAAGAAGCTCTTTTTAATCTACAATATGATTCACCCGAATTTACTTCAAAGACAGATACCGTCTGATGAACACTTGAAGCGTTTTTCCTGTAATGAAATTGAATTCGATCTCAGAAAACGTTCTGTGCTTGAAAGAACGAAAATTGAACTACTTCTACAAAAGAAAACTAATTCAAAAGATCCGAACATTAAATTTACACCAGATGAGATTCAGTATCTTCAGTGGTTAGATTCCTTTACTGGGAAGCCGACTCCGTCCACGCCACTTATTGCAAATGCTTTAGATATCATAAAAGAAACTGGCACCGATTACTGGTGTTACAACGGAGTCAGAAAACGCGCGATGATGTGCGAAGCCGCGGCCTTAGCAGCCAGTTTTTATATTGGTGGCCAATCCCTTTTGGCCGCGCGAGCTGAAAAGTTAGCTCGAATTGAAGAAATTGGTGGCATGGCCTCTAGAGTAGCGAAAACGGAAACGGCGTCGGGCACCGTATCAGCAGCACGTGCGGCTTCTTTTTTAAAAGCTACCGGGATTAAACTAAAAAAAAATAAACATTGATGGTGTTGAATACTCGGCGATTGTTCCAGATAAAGGCGGTCACTGGTTAGATCGTCAGGCCGAGGTTTATTCACGCAAATACAACACAGATTTTGTTTTGGTAGATCCAAAAGTTTTATCTGCGAATTCACCGGCCCAAGTATTTGCTGATGGCTCTAGAAATTACCTTATGGTTGCTAACAATTTAGATTTCGCGGATATCCCAGAAATTATGGGAATTATTAGCCACGAATTAACTCATGCACGGGTGGCCGCCGCTGCTACGGATTCCACGTTGAAAGCCAATCCGCCAATGACTCTAGGAAAAGGCTCGAAAGATATTCCAATTTCAGGCTATTCAGAAACATTGGCACTAGACGAAGTTCAAGCCTACTCCACAACTGCAAAAACATATAGGCGATCAATGGAAATGGCCCGGGACACAGGGGATATTGAAAACTAAGAAAAATTTCGGAAGCTTTATCTATACAACAAAGATAAAGCAGTGAAAATTCATCAGCATACGGCTCAAGCGTTAGAACGTGTTAAGGCCAGAGTTGCTGCAAATCCAAATCTGACTCCTGTTGATTTAGGTAATAATAGTTGGGGAATTCGCATTAATTCCGGCGTCAAAGACGGCGATGAAATGATGGGTATTGTTTTGCCAAAAACTCCAGCAACAAATCAAAATTTCCGTCAGGAATTACTACGACGAATTAAAACTGAAATCGAAACGAATCGACAGCTCATCAGTACACTAACGAGTTACTAAAAGATTTCCGCTAAAAATTTTCACAAGTTGAATTATCTTGAATTCGTAAACGATTTGTTTTGACCCCAGCACGTTTGGCAACATTTACTGCATGCGAATACAAATTTTTATCCATATCTGGATTGCGGGACATTATGTATAGGCTATAGCCCCATTTGTCCGAAACAACCGCGTAGCCGTTTAATGGATCAAATCCGATGATCCAATACGAGCCCTTCCATGGAAGTCCAAAATCCACAGCCAGTTTTGAAGCAGAGGAATCTAATGCGGACGCGGTACCTTTGATTTCTAACAATTTACCAGATTTATCATCCTTTACACAGCTGTTATGAACCGAAACCACACCATTAGGTTGCGCGCTTATAATTTGACGAGCACATTTGCAACGAGGTTCAAAAATTACAGGATTCGAAGAAATTCGATACCACGTACCCAAGAACTTACTAATTTCAACCGATTCTAAAGTTTTAATATTTGATTTTGCGAATACAGTGAACGAAGACATTAAAATTGAAATTAGTAACACTGAAATTAACTTCATCATTTTTCCTATGTTAAAAAGGGCAAAACCAATTTGCCCTTTTTAAAGCTAAGTTTATGTTTGAGAGTTATATTTTCAATCGATTTTTTTTATCGGCCAAAAATATTGTTCTTTTGTGTCAAATGATACGTCTAAACGTTCACTGTGAAGTTTTCTTGCCTGCGAACGAGCGACTACCCGTTTCTTGTCCCCGGCGCGATTCAACCTCTCTAGCATATGGTCAATGAGATCTGCTAATGCAGAATATAGATTAGCGCTAGATTTTTGAATAAATGTACCTTTAAAACGCCCTCCAGAAATCAAAAGCTTAACTACAAACACGTCAGGTCCGGGCTGAGTTGGAGAGTTCTGCATTTCTAGTATTACTTTTAGCGTGCTTTTTTCTAAGTCTTCAAATTTATCTACCAAAGCTTGCAATCGTTCGGTGACTACCATTCGAACCAAATCAGATTTTTCTAAATTTTTAAATTTAACCTGAATCATAAAGAAACCTCCTTAAATTTAACTTTTAATAACTTAGTCTCTATGTTTTCTTCTGACAAAATTGCCATTACGGGGCGATTACTTGGCATTTCGGTTTTAGGCGCGACTACGACTTCTCCGCCCGTTGCAAGGACCGCTTGAGCTATATCGTCTAAAATATCATCGTCCTCATGATTTAGATCGACGGGATGAATGGCTAAGCCTCCAGTTTTACGATTAATTCTGCCGAAAATATTTATCCCGTCCGCAATTAGAAGTTTTTTTACGCGGCCATGAATCGCTGCTTTCGCAATTTGAAAAATATTTTTTTTGGCCAGGTTGCGTCTGTCAGCGAATTCAAATTCAATAATTTTTCTACTAAGATTTCGCTTTGCTTCCTCTAAGAGCACCTTTCGACCGAACTCAAGAGTTTCCGAGATCGATCTAATTGATTCGTTTTTAGTAAGATTCCAAATAAAAAAATTTCTAGTCTTTAATATGTTTAGTAGTTCTTTAGGGAGGGGCTTTCGCGAGTATACAAATGCATTCACACTCGATGAAGATTGACTCATGCAAATGTTATCGTCTAACCATTTGGCTAGAGTACCAATCAATTGATTGTGTGCCTCACTGTGTACTTCGCCTACTTTTTTGAATGTAGTTGAAGTTCCAATAGATATTTGTACAGAGCGCTTTTTTATTTCAAGCACTAAGAATTGCCGATCAAATTGCATCCATTTTAATAGAGGCTTTACGTGAAAGGTGTCAGCGATGTGACACTGCCTATCGAGCGCAATAGGAATATTTAGGATCCGAAACGAATTTTGGTTTCTGAAGATTCCAATACTGTTCTTCATATTAATTAAGATTCCGGCGTCGTTAAGCAATCCGTAAATAGGTTCCAAAAACTTTTTACGTTCCTCTATGCTTTTGACCAGATATAGATTGCTTTCTGCTTCCCATACTATTTCTTGAAGCTGCGATTTAAGATTTTCGATATCGCCATTATTCACCAAGTAAGCAGTTAGATGGATTCCCTCAATTGACTCAAGTATAGGTTTTAAGATGTTTTTCAGAGGGGACGTCATATAACCCCCTTTTGTTCATGGTGTGCAATGAAAAAGACAGAGGAACTTACAATTTTTGTTTCTTGAAGTCCTCTTTGCGGGGTTAACTCTAGAACTGATCTCTTCATAAAGTCCTCCTATAAGTTATCGTCCGCGGCTTCATGCCGGAACTCTTATAATTGTATAGATTCTTTTAGAAGTGTTAAAATGGATAATAAATATTATTAGTATCGAATTATACTATACTATAAAAATGTCCTTTAGCTTTTTTGCGATCGGATTTTCAATCTTCCTATCCGCTGTTACCAAAAACAATTCTTCATAAACACCTTGAAGCTGGCCTATTTCAAAAAGCTCTTTTCTTTGGATTTGTCCTGTTACCGAGTGGGTCGCGGTTGCAATTAGGCCCATTTCATTTACTGCCATTAGTTTCTTTACAGAGATGTCTTGACTCTCGATTACGATATTTAGCTCGACTCCATTAACTTTCGCCCAGTGATCAAGGTCTTGTCGAATTCTGCTATCATAGGTTGGAAGAATTACTGGAACTCCAGATATTGAACCGGGAAAATTCTTTTTTAGATTTTTGAATTTAGGAGATCCATAAAACGCCACATTCTTTTTGGTTATCGATTTTGGCGAAAGTCCTTTTGCGTTTAATCCGCTCGGAATATAGTTAGTAATCATCAAATCCATCCTGTGTGCCGTTAGCTCTCTTAATAGCTCGTCAGCCTTTCCTTCCGATAAAGTAATTTGGCATGGAGAAATTTTAAACGCCTGCTTCACAATTTGTAATACAATTTGCTTTGGCACACTATCTAAAGCTCCAAGGTGTAACGATGGCATTAGTGGTTTTAGTCTGTCATGCAAAACCTCAAACATTTCAGATCCAATCCGAAAAATGTTTTTTGCGTAATCAAGTGCAATTTTTCCCTGCTCAGTAAGGATAATTTTTTTATGGTGTCTTTCGAAAAGCTGAACGCCAATGGATTCCTCAAACTGCTTAAGCTGTGCTGAAAGTGTAGGTTGACCAAGTCGTAATTTTTCAGCTGCTTTTGATACGGTTCCCTCTTCCGCAATTATTTTGAAATAGAACAGATGATGATAGTTAATCCATTGATCCATAATGCCTCCTTTAAATTTGTATCGTTATAAACTATACAAAAAACTTTCTTTATCTATTTGAGATATACTAGAGAATGTTCGAAAATAAAAGCAATAGGAGTTTTCGATGGACACGATACTTTTTCCTTTTAGTGAATACTGGTGGTTTTATTTATCTTTTACGGGATTTGTATGTTTTGTTTTAGCTTTAGATCTTGGCGTCTTCCATAAGGATGCACACGAAGTTAGTTTTAAGGAAGCGTCCGTATGGACTGGCCTCTGGATAGGTTTAGCTTTAGTCTTCAATTATTTATTTTATTTGTACGCTCAAAATAGATTTTCTACGGATGAAAAATTTCTAGCAATTCCTGGTTTTGACCCTGATGTCCAAGCGAAAGCTTCTTCTCTTGAATTTCTAACTGGGTTCGTTGTCGAAAAGTCCCTTGCAATTGACAATATTTTTGTCTTCGCCGTAGTTTTTGCTTATTTCGGTATTCCAAAAATCTATCAGCATCGTGTTCTTTTTTGGGGTATTTTAGGAGCCCTAGTTTTTAGAGCTTTGTTTATAGCAATGGGATCCGTTTTGATGAAGTATCATTACATATTACCAAGACTGCAGCATAGATTGACTGTTTAAGCTGCGTACTTGACTTTTTCCGCTTGGAAAAAATTCTTTATTTTCTCTGGATTTTTCTGATTCTTTTTTAAATAAGATCGAAGCTCTATAACCATTTCATCTTGATCCTGC
>DDVI01000077.1 GCA_002345205.1 Bdellovibrionaceae bacterium UBA2316
TATGCTGCGGCCTGATTAATATATTGATTTTTAGTGTTCTTTCTCTGACATTTTTTGTTGGCTGTAATACCCGTAAGCAAACGCAAGGCTCAAACTTGCCAACAGACCCGGCTGCAACCGGCGGCCCTAAATCAGAAGGCACCGTCGATAGCGGCGGTGGCAACACGTTCAATGGGAAGCCACTAGAATCCTATGTAATTAAAGTTCGTGAGCTTCCTGCATTTAAAAACAAAGTGGAAGCCTTACTTGAAAATCAAGGTTTACAGTCCACTCGAGTTAAATCTGTTTTTGATTATATTCTGGATAAAAAGACTTGGTACCTAATTCCTGGTGAGCTTAAAAAACTACCTTCTGACAAAATCGCGTCTGCGGTCGGAACCGATCAAGCGGCTTTACAAGATTTCAAGCAAGTGTGGTTGAATCAAAATATCTTTGATGAAATGAAAGAAGACGATCAAGCGACGTTGTTAGTTCATGAATTACTGATGGGATTAAGACTTTTGCGTTTTGATTCGGCTCAGTCGGAATGTTTAATAGTCCACTACGGTCGTCATAGCGAACAATTCTGTAAAACAAGTTATTCAACTGACCTTCGCGGTAAGCCGTCTGATTTGACAGATGCCGATTACGCGCAGATTCGCGCAGCGACTAAGAAAATTGTGGATGATAGCACATCATTTTCGGCGGACGACTGGGAAGACTTGTTGGGATCTGAAGGTTTTAGTACGGACGATACCCAATTTATCCAAAAATCATCGCGTAAAGAAATTCAATTGCCTGATCTTGGTAAAATGATTGAAAAATCAAAACTAATGAAGTCATGGCCGACATACGGTTTTGATTTTGCGAAGTTCTATGCCGCCAATGCCGATAAATTCGCTGAAGGTGGCAAACTGCCAGACATGACGTGGACATCGGATGCACGGTGTGATTTTGATATTACGATATCGAATAATACGTTCACTGTTTCTCATGAAGGTAGTACGTACTCAAGCCCGTGGACATCTGCCATCGGATCGCTTATGAGGCAGGATTTTTTTGATCGCAAGTATTATCATCACGTGAATTCGCCGACTCTGAAACTAAATGGCGTAGCTAAACCAGGTGATGATGTACTAATGGTTACGTTGAAGTTTGCAAATAATGTTCTTATGGCGGCTGAACTAGAAAAAGCATCGTGCACGAATGAAGCGTGCAGTGAGTATGGTGCTAACGTTTCCGCCTATAAAGTTCTGTGCTATATGCAACAGGATCTAAAAATAAAATCTAAAAAATAATATATAATCCAGTAAACCATGTGGCTTACTGGATTATAATTTTGATAATTACTTCTCTTGTCCTTCTAATTTCAACATTTCAATAACGTAGTTATGAAATCCGGCTTTTGGTGTAAACACGATACCTGTTGATATTGGTGTAATTACATACAGAGCCGGGTCGAAGTTGATGCTCTTAAAGAACGCTCCCATGTGCGGAGTTTGTAAGTGTAAATCTAAATCTGCTTTTGTTTTCCAAATTTCATTGAATACCACTAAGCGAGGATTTGAGTGACTACGTTTTAATACGTACGCAATGTTTCCTGGCTCTTGACGAGTTAGTTTGATGATATCAAACTGATTTGCCGCTGCAAAGTAACGTGCTTCTTGGCCAGATTTCAGTACAACTGTAGCTTTATTTAAATAAACACTTGCGAATGAAAATTGAGCCACGAACATACCGATGACTAAAACTAATGCTTTCATATAATAAACTCCTTATTGTTGTTATGCTATTGCCTCTGCACAGGAACGGTTATAAACACCTAACTCGAAATTTGGAATTGGCGAAATTTATATACTATGTATAGGAGTTTACTATGGACATAAATACTAGAAATTTCAGGATATTTTTGGAAGTTATCAAGAGTAAATCTTTTTCAATGGCCGCTCGAAACTTAAAGATCACTCAGCCGACAGTGAGTCAGCAAATTGCCAAACTTGAATCCGACATAGGAAAAAAATTATTTGAACGCCATGGACATGATCTGATTCCAACCGAAGTAGCGCTTAAACTTTCTAGCTATGCCGAAGAGGTTATTGATCAGTTAGGGAAATTCAGCGATGAAGTCACAGAGTATACGAATAATCCAAAAGGCTTAGTTCGCTATGCCATGCCTGAGAGCTGTCAGTGGACACCTCATTTTAAAAAAATCGTTCATGACATCGTAACGTACCCGGATATTCAATTTGAAGTCGACATCACTCCGGCGGTGCAAACGGCAGATGGAATCTTGTCTGGTCATTATGATTTTGGTTTCATCACGGGTGACAAGTTAACTCCTGAATTACGTTTTGATAAATTTTCTGATGAAGTCTATTCGTGCTTAGCTTCCGATAAGAAAATTTTCGAACCGCTTAAATCTAAAGATTTAATTCATGCGCGATTTATATCGTATCCGGGATGGGAATTATTTTTCTCAACATGGATGAAAAAGAATGGTCTGCTAAAGTCATTTAAGACAAATATGATCAGACCTGTTTTACACATCGGCACGCTAGCGGGCGCTATCCACGCGGTTAAAGAGGGTGTAGGTTTCGCGGTATTGCCAAGACACTGCGTATTTCCAGAACTAGATGCGGGTGATCTGGTAGAGTTGATGTTGCAAAGCGAACCGGCGTCGTGTCCTATTTACTTGTGTCAGAAAGTGGGACGCAAACAAACTCGCCGCGCCGAGCTTGTAATCGAGCTTCTAAGAAAAGCAAAATTGGAAATTAAATAGAGCTTCTTCTTTTGAAACGGTTATATTTTGTAACTAGTTTAAGTCTTTAATTGAGACATTGAATTTCAACAAATCGTTTAACTTTTGTCCGTTTCTTGACGACAAAACTAGCATGAAGTTGAATCTTGTCCGTTTCTTGATGACTTTCTCTCTGCTGATGAGCGCTTGTACTTTAAAAGTTCAGGTTTCAAGTACGTTGCCTCCCGTAGATAAGTTATCACCGAGTAGTCCTAAGATCGATCTTTCGATCGCTTCATTTAAAACACTCATTATGGGCTTACATCAACACCTGAAATTGAATGGACGGATTCTGACGACGAAGGTGGCTCGGGTTTGAGCCACTATGAAATGGCCGTTGGCACAAAGGACGGCTTAAATAATATCGTGGATTGGGTCGATGTTGGTAAGGGTAACAAAGCGAGTTTGAATGTCTCTAGGTTGGTTCGTGGTCAAGAGTATTATTTATCATTGGTGGCCGTGGATAATGCGGGAAATAGAAGTGCGGTGGTGACATCACCGGCATGGCAGGCCGAACCGTTAGTGAATGACTTTGAAGTGAGCGGTTCGAATTTAAATTTGAATAGCTCGAGTTATAAGATTTTTAGAAACTCATCTGGCGAGAAATTTATTTCAGGTGGTTTTACCAAATATGGAGTCAACAACGTTGGTTGTGAAGGACGTGTGACGTCGGCTGGAGTTATCGATACTCAGTTTTATGGTTCAGAAAGTTATAGGTTTTGCTCGGGTAATGTCAAGAAGGCGGCCGTCCAAACTATTTCTTCTGTTGATTACACGTTAGTCGCCGGAACACTGACTCAAATTAGTGGCGTGAAATCGGCTGCGAATTTTTTTAGATTAAAACCAAATGGAGAATTGGACTCTACATTTTCACAAAACATCGGCACGGGTTTTACTGGCGGCGCGATCACTGACTTCGCCATTTCAAGCGATAACAAAATTATAGTCGTAGGATCCTTTACGGTATTTAATGGTGCGTCGGTGGGACGAATCGTCCGTTTGAATGTTGACGGTACGTTAGATTCTACATTTGCTGTGGGAACAGGATTTGATGCCGTAGCGAATTCCGTAACGATTACGCCGGCCGGGAAAGTGGTTGTTGGTGGTACGTTTACAAAAGTTAATAACGTGTCAGTACCTAGATTTATAGTCATGCTAAATACTAACGGCAGTGTCGACTCGACGTTTTCAACGAATGCCGGTGTTGGCTTTGATCAGGTCGACGCCTACGCGACCGTTTCGTTTGTTGGACTGAGTTCAGGTGGAAAAATATTAGTCGGCGGTCGATTTACTAAATATGGTGCGACTATGGGGGCGATTTGTTCTGTTATGCTTAATACGGATGGAACGCTGGATACTACATATCGCAGTAATATCTTTGCGTACATGTCCTGCGTGAGTATTACAAAAATTTGGGAAATTACAGATTCCTATATCTATACGGGATCAATTAGTACGTACAATGCTATTTCATATAACGGAATTTTAAAAGTTAACAAAGCGACAGGAGCCGCGGATACAACATTTAGAAGTAATTTAAACGCTGATATTGCGAACCATTCTGTTCGTGGTGTGTTTGAAGATGGTGGAAAAATTATATTGGTGGGTGGTTTTAACTCAGTCAATGGGGACACTAACTATGATCATATCACTCGTGTGAGTCAGTCAGGTATTCGCGATACTACATTTGGCTACACAAAAGCGAATGGATTTATTGGTGTCGTAGACGGTGCACTCTTAGGCTCTGATGGTAAGTATCGCATCTTTGGTAATTTAGATCATTACGGTGGTACAGCGGCAGCTGGTTTCTTAAAATTAAAAGCGGACAATACGGTTGACGTTAACTTTGCCAGTGCGGTCGCGATGGCGACGACGGGGATGGTTAATAGTGTTTACTATCCGTCAGGAACTGGTCGAATTTTTATCAGAGGCTATAGCCCATCTTTACCTGGGTATAAATCAGTTTGTGTAAATGAAACTGACGGTGGTGCGTGTACGTCAAATGCCTTTGAAAATCTGCTTCCAGATTCAATAGGTCGCTTTAGTGATGAGTCGGCACTAGTGTCGGAAGCTCATCCGACGATTGATGATCTGACAATTTCGCGACGTTTGAATAAACAAAATGTGATGAGCACTAGTTTCGATACAAACTATGATAACTTGGGAATCATTGATCCTAACTACTTGCGAAGATTTTCTGCTATTAACGATAAAGTTTTGCTGACGGGCGAATTCATCGATGTTGGTAGCATAACGATTGCGGGTTTATTCCGATTGAATGGTGACGGCACAGCAGATACTGCGTTTAACGCTAAAGTAGGTGCCGGATTTTCAGATGATTCGGGACCAGTTTCAACGGGTGCTGTGTATTCAAATAAAATGCATGATTTGTTCGTTGCTCACAATGGTGGCTCCGGAATCAAATACAATAACGACTCGGTACCTACTGATTTGATGTTTGTGAAACTAAACTGGTCAGGCGAACCGGATCTTAATTTTATGGCAAATGCGTCTCAGTATTTAAAAGTGATTCGAGTGGATGGAATGACCTTCCTTCCGGATAATCGTGTTCTGATTTGGGGTGATTTGTTAGTGAATGGTCAGTCGCGAAATTTAGTTCGCTTGGAAAATGATGGTCACGTAGATTTAAAGTTTGATTCAATCACTCAATTAAAAAACTCTAGCATTTTTGACGTAAGTTATGACGATGATGATAATTTATTGATCGCCGCATCGGGTACAATTAGCTTTAAAGGGCAAATTCTTGGCTAGAGAAACTTTTTCAAGCTTCGCGCTAAGTAACATCGAAAATTCTGTTGCTTTGGATTCTGAAGTTAGCTTTGATTGAGTTCATGAAAGCACAGCCTATTTATTTAAAAGATGTAGAAAATAATCCAAAACCAGGACCTTATTTAGATTTATTGAATGCAACGAAAGCAAAAGGCGTCGAGCCTTGGCCAATCTGGCATTTGTTTAACTATCGCCCAGAAGACACAATTCATTTAGCGCGCTTTACTCAAGGGATCATGCACACAGAGGCTCCCATTGAGCCTAAACTTCGCGAGCTAATCGCGGCCTACACTTCGTATTTAAACAAATGTGATTTCTGCATGAAATCACATGCCGCGGTAGCGGGCGCGATGTACAACGATCATGATTTCGTGATGTCAGTTCTAAACGATATGGAAAAATCAGCGCTGCCAGAAAAAGAAAAAGCGCTCTTAAGATACGTACAAAAAATCACATTAAATCTGCCGGACACTGGCGAAGCCGACGTGGCCACACTCAAGAAAATAGGTTGGGACGACGGCAGCATCTATTTCGTAATCTCGGCCTGCGCGCTATTCAATTTCTACAACCGCTGGATCACAGCCAGCGGAGTAAAACCCCTCTCCGACGAAAACCACAAAACCGTAGGCAAAAACCTAGCCCAAGGCGGCTACGACCCCACAAACCGAATCAAAGCCCTAAAAGGTACCAGCTCCTAAAAGTCCGAATCGCCATGAGCCGATAGGACTCTGTCCCTCTGTTCTCTAAATGCGGTCCGTTACGCTGATGATCGGTTGTCTACTATGTTTATAAAGTCGTGATTTGAAGTATTGGTGACGAAATCCAAACCTAAGTGCATTTTTTCTTAGAGGGTCAATCTCTGTATTCAACCATTCTAAGGTTCCCCTCAAATCGCTGGTTAGCGTGGTGTCCTCGGCTAGAGGAAGTTTGACTTCAGCTATTCCAAGTTTCATAGGTAGAGTGCTAAACGGATAGCTTTCAACTCGTTTGCAAATCCCCGCGAATACGGGATTTCTATAGTTGTATTTGTACGCATTTAAAAAATAATTTGGATGCTGAAGAATACATTTGTAATGGCGCCCGGCAAACGTTTCGTTGATACGATTTCCTTCTCGAGTAAGACGCAGACTAGTTCGGCGCATAAACTGAAGCATGCAGGAACTTATGTTTGAATCTGGAGTGGTCGCAATCAGATGGAAGTGATTACTCATTAACACGAAGCTGTGTACAACTAAATTTTTGTCTTTAATAGCGTAAGTGAGTTCTTCGCACATAATGTCCCAAACTCGGTTCATTGGAAGGGTAAACCATTCCTGGTTGATACAACGTGCAGAAATATTATAGGGAAATTCTGATTGAAATATAGTTTTACATCTCGGCATTCAATTGCGAGAAGCAAAGTAAGAGCGAAGTTGGAAACCGTTATCAGTGTCTTAAGATTCGTGGGGCGCGAGGCGTCGGAATTTTAGGAGCTGGCACCTTATTTGGAATTTTAGGAGCTGGCACCTTATTTGGCGTTGTCTCTTGGGTCCCAACCGGTTTTGGCGCGCCAGATGTAGAGTTGTTCTACTTTTGTGCGGGCCCATGGGGTTTTTCTTAGGAATTTTAGACTGGATTTGATGCTTGGGTTTTCGATGAAGCAGTTGATGCGGATTTTTTCGCCTAGGCGCTGCCAGCCGTAGTTGGCAACTAGGGCTTCAACCATCATTTCTAGGGTTACGCCCTCTGGGGGCTCGCGGCGGATAGGTTTTTTCTTTTCGTCAGTCATTATGCTACAGCTAACCTATTTCTACAAAGAAGAGAACGGAAATGTAATTATGTCGTCAATAGCCTAGGGAAATATATTTTTTTCAAGTATTTTTTAGAAAAACGCTTAAAAAATAAAGCTAGACAGTGTTGCAAATTCCGAATGATGATTTCATACATGCCGATTTTCTAAGGGGAAATTTAAAGGACTATCGGTTTTCTATTTTATGGAGGGAATATGTCACGATTTATTAAATCACTAGGTATTGCTTTATCTTTATGTGTGGGATTGGCAAGTTTTCAAGCGCATGCCGTTTTTGTCCCGGTCGAGATGTCGGGTCCGCTAGATCTGAACGATGCTTCAAATTCGCCACTGACGGAGCCGGTTGAGTTCACTCAGATTGTTAAGAGCATTGAGGCGATCTATAAGCCGATCGCAAAAAAACTCGGTGGTAACCTGGACGTGAAAGCGCAGTGGGGAAATAACACACCTAATGCCTTTGCGAAAAAAATGTTTGGCAGCTGGACGGTTGTGATCACGGGCGGTTTAGCTCGTCATCCAAAAATGTCTAAAGATGGTATTGCCTTAGTAGTGTGTCACGAGATCGGTCATCACTTGGCTGGGTTTCCATTCGCTCAAACAGGTATCGCCGCAATACTTGGTATGGACTGGGTGGCGAATGAGGGCGAGTCGGATTACTACGCAACACAAGTGTGCGCTCGTAAAATCTGGGCAAATCAGATAAAGCAAAACGAAGTTTTCCGCTCGTATGCTTCAGCCCAAGTAAAAGCAGAGTGTGATAAAGTTTGGACAAAAGAAACAGATCAGAATCTATGTTACCGTACGGTGACTGCGTCTGAATCTTTGGCGGAAGTACTAGCTTCGCTTAGCAAGCGTGGTAGTCCGCAACTGCACACGCCAAGTTTATCTGTTGTAACATCAACATACTCTGGTCACCCAGAAGCTCAATGTCGTTTAGATACATACTTACAAGGTGCCATCTGTCCAATGGGTTGGAACGATCATGTAGTTCCGGGCAAAAAATTACCCGGTGGTAAAAACGGTATTGCAGCAGAAAAACAAGCGGCAATGACCTCATGTACAAATGCCAGCGGTTTCACTATGGGGTTACGTCCGTCATGCTGGTACAAAGCTAGAATGTAGTAATGATAATCAATACAAACTGAAAAGGGAGCCAGTGGCTCCCTTTTTTTCGCGATGTCAGCTAGGCTATTAAAATTAAAGCGCTAGGATTTCAGCAATGAATGAATCAAATTGCTTACGCGCGCGAGCGTCCGCCACAGCGTTGTAGGCAGCACCTTTAGAAATATCTGAGCCGGCTTTTTTATTTGTGAATGAGTGAACGGCGCCACTGTACTTTACAAGTTGATAGTCGACCTTAGCTTCGTCCATTTCTTTTTGGAAGGCATCCACTTGTGTCGCCGGAACATACGGATCGATGGCGCCGTGAAGAACTAAAACCTTAGCTTTGATATTTTTTGCTTCTTTTGCATCAACCGAATCCAAATTCCCGTGATACGTTACCACACCCGCGAGTTCGGCTCCAGTGCGTGCTAAATCTAAAGCCGTCATGCCGCCAAAGCAGTAGCCAAGAACTACGATTTTCTTTGGATCTACTTTTTTGTTATCAAGTAGTAATTTATAACCAGCTTTGATTCGTTCCTTCAATAGCGCACGGTCTTTTTTGTAAATTCCCGCAGTTTTAGAAGCTTCCTCTGTGTTTTTCGGACGTACGCCTTTTCCATAGATATCAACGGCTAACGCCACGGCCCCTTTGTCGGCAAGTTTTTCAACTTCTTGTTTATTGTCGTCCGATAAGCCCATCCAATCGTGGACGACGATAAATCCAGGAACTTTTTTCTTTTTGATTGGCGTTTCTGCCAAGTAGCCTTCAAGTTCTGTATCCTTTTCTTTATAGATTACAGATTTACCTAAGCCATCAGCTAAAACGTGCGTAGAAACTAAAAATAGTACAGCTGCCAGTAGTGTTTTCATATTTGACTCCCTTTCAGTTTAATTTAATGGTTTGCTTTCGTGCTAACCAGTTGTTGAATTCTTCTTCTAGGATATCCATGGGTAAAGCACCCTTACCCAAAACTTCTTTATGAAATTCACGAATATCAAATTTAGCTTGCAGTTTGTCCTGTGCACGTTTTTTCATTTCTTTAAATTTTAGCTCGCCAATTTTATAAGCCAAAGCTTGGCCAGGCCAAGTAATGTAGCGATCGATTTCATTTTCAGACTGCAGTCGATCTTTTGGAATGTTCTCCATGAAGTAGTCTAACGCTTTTTGCTTTGTCCAACCCATCGAGTGCATACCGGTATCGACTACTAAGCGAACCGCACGCCACATTTCGTATGAATGTTGACCGTATTTAGAATACAGATCTTTGTATAAGCCCATTTCATCGCCTAGGCTTTCAGAATATAAACCCCAGCCTTCAACAAACGCCGTGTAGCCTTCATTTTTTCTGAACTCTGGTAAATCACCCAGTTCTTGCGCGATCGAGATTTGTAAGTGATGTCCCGGAACGGCTTCGTGAACCGTTAGAACTTCCATTTCCCATTTAGGACGAGATTTCAAATTGTATGTGTTCGCTTCAAAGTAACCTGCACGTCCTGATTTTAAACTGCCACCATAGTAGTAAGCAGTTGGCGAGTTAGCCGCTTTGTACGCCGGCATTTCACGAATGCCATAAGGTAATTCAGGCATCTTTGAAAACAGACGAGGCAATTCAGGATCGATTTGCTTCGCGATACTGCGGTATTCGCTGATTAAATCTTTAGGATTAGTGAAGAAAAATTGCGGGTCTGTTTGGATGAATTTATGAAATTCAGCTTTTGTTCCCTTGAATTTTAATTTTTCACGAACGGCTTCCATGTCTTTGTTGATGCGTGCTACTTCCGCTAAACCTATTTCGTGGATTTGTTTTGCGGTTAGGTTAGTTGTCGTGTGATCCTTAACCAGGTACTCATACCATTTATCGCCATTTGGGAACGACGTAATCGCGATATCTGTACGGCAACCTGGAATGTATTTGTCTACAATGAACGTTTTTATTTTGGATAAGCTTGGCATTACCTTTTCAGCAATTAACTTTTCCGCACGGGCCATCATTGCTTTTTTAGCAGCCGCATCCATTGATTCCGGCATATCTGCAAATACAGTATAGATAGGATTTGATTTCGCATCTTTAGTTAGTACGGTATCGAATTGTTTCGGGACTGATGCCATCAAAAATTTTACGGGCGTGATTTTACGTTTAAGTCCCTCTTCTAAAAGAGCCATTGTTTGTTCTACGTAAGCGGGAAAAGATTCTAAACGAGCCAAGCGATCTTCGTAGTCTTTTAATGTTAACTTGGGGGCACTCATCATTAAATCGACTACATCCATGTGTACGCCGCCCAATTGATCTACGACTAAAAACTCTGAAGGGAAGGCGATTGCCTCAAGCTGAGTTTTAATTTTTTTAGCAATTAGTTTTAGCGTCAGTTTACCTTGTTCGTTTAATTTTTTGGCATTGATTTTTGAAAGAAGCTGCTGGTGACATTTTGGTAATTGTTTACGTTTCTGAATCGTCGCCATGGAACGATCGCTCCAGCGATCATCCTGTCCAGGGTAGGCCACGTACGTTGCCCATTCTGGGTATTCTTTCATCCATTGCCCCCAAATGAAATCCAGACTCTGATTTAATTTTTTGTTCTGATCAGAAACACTCGCGAGTTTTTGAATCTGTGATTCGCATTCTGTGATAGCTGGATATTTACTTTCATTAGCAACAGCTGGACCGGCGATAACAAAAGAAATTAATAAGCCAGAGAGTGTGGAAATTAGGGGTGCCATTACCTTGGATTGAGATGTCATTTTTCTACCTCGTATTCGTTGTTCACGCGATTTGTGGTTAATATAGAATAGGTACATAAAAACTATTATTTTAATATGTTTGTTTGTCTACACTTTATTGTGGCGACGATAATCCTTGGCGCAGGCCTGTACACCTGCTTCCAGACGCATATGCTCGCGGAGTCTAAACATCAGAGTTTTTAGATTTATAAATAGAACGGTTACTAGCTAATTAGAATGAATAGTAGCCAACTAGACAGCTGCATGAGTCCGGGTAATTGTTGCTGTAAGCATGTTTGGTGTTTGCCGGGATTTCGATGCGATCACCAGGGCGAAGTAATAATTGGTTTCCAGAAATATTACACAGCAATTGGCCTTCCGTGATGATTCGAATTTCCAGTAGGTGATGGTAATGATCTTTGATCACCGTTCCAGAATCAAATTTTTCAATTTTAAAATCCTGATCATCACGAATGTGATAATACTTTTTAATTTTATCAAGAGACAGTTCTTGAGTTCCTTGCCAACGCGAAATAATCATAATGAAGTCCTTAATTTTGCGTAATCGATAGCGTGGTAGGTGAAGATAATATCAGCACCCGCACGTTTGATCGAAGTTAAAATTTCGACCATGGCTTTGTTTTCATCGATCCAGCCGTTTTGGCCAGCGGCTTTTACCATGGCATATTCACCGCTTACGTTGTAGGCGGCTACAGGGTGTTTGAAGTAACGTTTAGCCTGAGCGATAATATCTAAATAGCTTAACGCCGGCTTAATCATCACGATGTCCGCGCCTTCTTTGATGTCTAAATCAATTTCTTTGATCGCCTCGCGTGCGTTCCTGTAATCCATTTGATATGTTTTTTTATCCCCGGCACGTGGCGCTGAATCCAAAGCATCGCGAAACGGACCGTAAAATGAAGAGGCATATTTGGCGGAATAAGCAACGATACCGGTATTCGATAAGCCTTCGTTTTCTAAAGCTTTGCGAATCATACCCACGCGGCCATCCATCATATCGCTTGGGCATACGAAGTCGGCACCAGATTGTGCTTGTAGGACCGCCATGCGAGCCAGTACTTCAACCGTTTTGTCATTCATGATTTCGCCATTTTCAACAATGCCATCGTGACCATCTGAATTAAATGGATCGAGTGCTAAATCAGTAAATAAATTTGTTTCTGGAAAACGGTCTTTGATTTGTTTGATCGCTTCATACAAGAAACCATTTTTATTCAGGGCTTCCGTAGATTTTGCATTTTTAAATTTGTTATCGATGTTAGGGAATAGGGCGAAGTTATTAATACCTAATTTTTTCCAATTCGCCATTTTTTGGAGTAATGTATCGACGCTCATGCGATATTGCCCTGGCATTGATTTGATTTCCTGAAAGAAATTTCGGCCGTCTTGTATAAATACAGGATAGATCAGCTGGCTAACCTGCGGCAGCGAAGTTTCTGCAACCAGATCTCGAATGAATTGGTTTTTACGAATACGTCGTGGCCGTTTTTTCATAACATACATAGAGACTCTCCGTGTATAACATTTACTCAATAGAATTCTATTGTCAATCTGCGGCTTTAGCAGAAAATCGCTTGAATACGGGGCGGGGTTACCGTTGAATGATGGGGAGCTTTTTAAAACCTATAAAAAGGAGAAATATGGCTACTTCGAAGGCAGTTATTTTTTTAATGATGGTCGTTTTCGGATTCAGAGCGCTAGCGCAGGTGAATCCAGAAACCAAAATAGAGCGACCATTTGATTTTATATGTTCGACTGAGTTTCCAACGACGTCGTTTTGGTTTGCCGAAGACGGTGATCATTTTAATGTTCGTGTTATTCACCACAATGGAACTCAATACGCTCCGTTTTTTCAGCGCCTTATTGTTCCTAATGATATGGCGGGTTTACTACAAAAATCAGAAGTCGCGAAAAATACCGGTTCAGATATCATGCTTCGCTGGGACAAGAAAAACTGCAAACGCCTTAATAACGAGATCTTTAGCTGCGTCGGTGGTGGTGAAAGTCTGACCTCGGCCAAAAAAGAAATCAAGCCTTGGCATATTAGTCGCAGCGAAGTTGTAACAAAAACCGCTAATGGCGAATTCAAAAAATACACAGTCACACTGAGCTACGAAATCCAAGGCGAAAGCTACGACTACCTGATGGATTACGCGCCTCATGAGTGTCGCTTTGAAGAAGCGCTGTAAAGATTTCGAGGAAGCGCTGTGTTCATCAGCGCTCTTTATGCGAATCAAAAATTAATTTTTCAAATTATGGTTGTTGCTGCTCTTCAGTATCGAAACCTAATCGTTTTCCGAAATTGCGAATATGGTTCCACATGTTGCCTAAACGACTGGAGTTTTTACCGCTGTTCTGGGCAGCCAATTGTGATCCGCTGCGATTGGCGTAGGGTGGAAGACTGCTGAATGCAGCTTCTTCTGCGCGTGATTCCGCAATTTGTTGCGGTGTTGGGTTCATGGGCTCTGGACGAGCCGGAATTTTTGGAATGCCAAGGAACTGTGCTACCTCGGAATCGCTAGCGTCACGGAACCAAGACATTAAATCTTGGAAGTAACCTTTATACCAGTCGCGTGTACGGTTGATGTTAAGTCCTAACTGTACCGGATCATACGCGCCTAAGCTTGGCGTAAATTTATCACTGTCCGTTATGAAAAAGCGTAATGTTCCATCCGCATTTTGTTGTTTGAAGTGCTCGCCCCATTGTCGAGCAGTGTAAACTTGGTCATAGCTAGGGACGTTGTCGATAACTACCCAAGTATTGTCAGGTAAACGCACCATATGGCCAATATGGAATTGCCATGTGATACCACCAGCGGCCATTGGACCAACGGCCCAGATTTTTTTTATCGAGTCACGATCAATACCTAAGCGCATTAGCATTAAGTCAACATAGCAGCCACGACCAAAACAATAACCGATTTCTGTGCCATGCTGTTGGTATTTATTAGATGCATACGAAGAAACAACAGGGTGTTGTTCAATGGACATAAGTACTCGTTCTGCAAGTTCTTTGCTCGGAAGGAAATCATGGCGACGGTCAGAGGCGTCGTCTGGACGGTAGGCATCGAGCATAGAGAACGTTGCTTCGTTCAACTCTGCAATAATTTGTTGAGTGGTCCAACGGCGTTTACCATATTTTGCGATCAACGCATCGATAGCTGCATTAGGAATTATGTTTTGTGCACCTTTATATTTGATTCCCGACGCCACTTGGTTCACTTCTTGAGAACGGTACTGAAGAAGATCCACATTTAATAAGGATGAAAAGTAGTCTTTAGTTTTTTGAAGCTCAACGGGGTCTTGCGGTTTATACGTATTAAACTTTGCACGGGTTTGATTGCCATAAAATTGAATGCAGGCTTCATTAGATGCGAATGATTCAGACGAGAACGTGGCGATTAAAGCAACAGAGATCAAAAACAGATGTGTTTTATTCATAACGTACCTTTGCGGATTTTTTTACTCGAGAAGTTACTTGCAAACTTAGGTGCACGTTATGGGTGATATAAAAACGTCTATGGGGATTTCAAGTGTCGACGATTAAGTCAGAGTGACAAAATATAGGGCCTTAGATTTGAACAATCTGGGCAGGGTAGTAGGTTGAGGGTTTCTTTTGTTTAAACCGCTCGGTATTAAAGGCATCCACGGCTTTTTGAAAACTATCACGAATCGCTTGATTCACTTCGGCGGAAACCTGTCCATTTAAAGAGTTTACCAGTAAATTCACGGCGCCGGTATTCATGTTCACTGTTTTGAAATCTATGGCAAATGTTAAATTATGAAAGTCTTTGATCGAAGTCACTTTAATAAGATGTTTGATGAATAGCTTTTCAATAGTTTCACCGTGAGTTGACATTTCTGACCGTGAATGGCTGTCCTGGATTCCCGGAGGAACAAAAACGACTCGTTGTCCTTTGATAAGTGGACTATTTAAAAATACGTTTACATCTAGTCCAGTTAAATCTTCAATCACGCAATCATCACCGCGGCACTTTGCCCCCCAAAGAGCTTCCATTTCTTGACGATACAGATTGATTTCATCCGTAACTTTCTTTTCTTCGATACGATTGAAAATTAAGAATTCATCGGATGTTTTGGCGCGGGCAGCAGCTTTGGCTGTCGCTACTTGATTTGCTGAACCCATTCCCTTACGGTCGATAACAATACCTCCGTTAACAGCGTTAGATAGTGTAACTACGGTCTGATCAACTACAAAAAATTTCGGATTTAAAAGATCTACAATTTCGGCATATATAGAAAGTTTCTCTGCGTTTTCGATACTGATTATTAAATGTAGGTTTTCCAGAACAGCTTTTTTGATTGCGTCGGGTTCAGATGCTTTTCTTAAAATTTCAAATAGGGGTTGGCTAGGTATTAACTTTCCAGTTTCTGCTTCAGGAATCATAAGCGGTGCCAATTCGGGGGATTCTGCTAATTTGGCGCGACTTTCTTCCGCATGAAAAAGCAGACTGCGAAGTTTATTCTGAATGAGTGGATTGGAATAGCGTTTTACTAAATTAGGACCCGATAGTTTGCGAGACACTCGTGCTGAAAAATACGCTTCGTCGGACGTGCGACCAACACCCATGCGAAACCATTCTTCGATGTTATCCGAATCGCGAAACATTTTTTTTTCTTTTAGTAGGCGACCTAGGTTCGTTTGAAAATTTGCAAATACGGCGTCAATACGATTAAGATCCTGTTCGGTGAACTGCCTAGGCGCATCGATGATGATCGTTAGACTTTTTCCGTCCGAGTAGGTCTTAAAACTAACGCCCAAATCAAAGTGGCCGTAAATCCAATCTTTGATTTGTTTAAGGATGTAAGCATTCGCAAAGTTATCGATAGATGTAATTAAGTCTTTATCGTTTAAGAAATCATTTAGAAATTTCAGTTTAGAATTTTCAAATTCGATTACGATACGATTGGGGTGTGGTGATTGAATTCGATTTCTGATAAAGTTTTCGCGGTCGATTTGTGTTGTGATTTCCTCATGTAAGTGATCGCGGACCATCTGGGCTCGAAATAGGCTCGCAAGGCTTTTGGTGTTGTCGTAAAGAGTGTTGTCCGCGGTTCGATGATGATGATCTTTTGAATAAAATTGTATGCACTCAAGTTTTTGATTCAATGCCTTGGTAGAAATCGATGTAAGTAACAGCAGAGTGAAAATAAACTGAAATATGAAGTTCACACTAGTTATATCTTCAAAGATGCCAAGTCATTTTCTACATAGTTTTTTGTCTTAAAGTTAGACACTGGGATACTGCCTTTCGTAAAAGCTAATACTAATCAGTAGTTTATAGGATTGTTTTGGCGACAGAGTGAGCGACTTTTAAGGTGCGCCGTGGTCGTTTTAACAATTTTTTTTTATATTCGAGGGCCACCTGTGATAAAACAACCCAGTGCGAATCGTATTCATTTTCTGTATTTTATGGTCTTCATTTGCGCTGAGTGTTCCCGCGACAGTGGCTGCGGAAGCCGCTTTTGTTTCCATATATTCACCGATATTGAAATCTATGGGGCTAGATCTTAAAATTGAAACGTATGAAGAAAGTGACGATTACTATGGAGGCGCCTCTCTTGAGGGCGGTGTTTTTAGAATCTCGATGGGAAAAAATATTAGAAGTGATAGAAATGGAATGTTAGCTTTTGGATTGTGCCATGAAGTGGGACACCTACTTGGCGGCGAACCCAAAAAAACTACGTCAACTTGGGCGTCCACGGAAGCCCAAAGTGATTTCTATGCAACCTCGGTGTGTTTAAAAAAACTTTATCGAAAACATCCTGAACTTATAAAAATGAATATGAAGATAACAACAGAAGTGGTGAAGGCCTGTCAGGATGCCTTTAGCAATAGATTGGAAAGACGTATTTGTGAGTACAGTTCGCAAAACGCATTTATCTTTTTCACAGATGTCTGGGCGTATATTAGTTTTGTGGGTATTCAAAAACCTTCATTCCGTGTTCACACACCGGCGACTGTCGAGAAAAATCGAAATTACCCATCCCTACAGTGTCGCTTAGAGATCGGGTTTAGTGGGGCGCTTTGTCGCGATCAAAGTTGTGTTATTAATCAGGCCGCAGCATAGATTGACCTTTGTTTAAAATTATCATTTTATTTAAAGAATGAAAAATGATTACAGAAAATTAGATCAAAAGTCTC
>DDVI01000068.1 GCA_002345205.1 Bdellovibrionaceae bacterium UBA2316
ATTGGACTTCGCGAAGTGAACTTTTCAGAAATATGAATAGTTCATTACGAAAAGACAGATTGATGGCTCCGGGATGGAGAATACCGTTTTCAATTGTTGGAAAACCAAACTTAATTTCTGAAGAAGCGACATATCGTTATACCCCAAGACTGCATGCAGTAAGACAGAAGGAAAACTAGCGCTGTGAAAGCAACTTCAATTAGAAATCACTTTTTAAAGATCGTACTGCCGATTGTCGGGATAATGTGGTTAGGAATGACCGGGTTATTTACCTGGAATGACTATATGGTAAATTTAGAATCTCGGTCAGCGAGCGAGGAATTGGTCTCTGAGACTTTTGTATTGGGCGTGAAACAGCCGCTTATTCAAGGAAGTTTTATCGAAGCTAAGATCCGCGCTGAAGCGCTGTTAAAAAATTCAGAGATAAAATGCGTTCGGATAAGCGTAGGGCAGGAAATTGTTCTTGAATGCCCTCCGTTATTCAAAAAAAGTCGTTATGTTCACCAAGTCGATAAATTAATCATGCTGAATGAAGGTCAGAATCAAGAGTATGGAAAAGCATCACTATATTTTGACAACCAAGATTTGATGTTTCAGTGTTTAAATCGAGTGTTGAGATCTGCCGTTGCCTTTGCAATGCTAGTTCTTTTGTTATTTATCGCTCTTACAAGAGGAATGAACCCAATAAAAAAAGAAATATACGCGATCTTGGCTCAGGCCAAGGAAGACCCAAGTGCCTCGGTTCAGAATAATTTTAGAATCAGCGAATGTGCTATGGTCAGCGATGCCCTTCGTAGAAACATGAAAATTGCGTCGCAAGTTGCCCAAGCCCATTCAAGCCTTGCGGTGGCAAAGCAAGTCGCACATGACATTAGATCGCCACTTGCGAGCCTTAAAATGTTAATTGATGACGTCAAGGGTTCGGTTCCTCAAGCGCATGTTTCGGCGCTAACCGCAAACGCCAATCGTATTAGTGAGATTGCCAGTGATCTTATTGAAAAGCATGAGTTCAAATTGCGAACTCATTTTGAAGTTTTAAATGCTGGCGAGGTTTGTGAAGAAATTTTAACTGAAAAAAAGAATGTTTATCGCGAATTTACATCGGTTGGACTAGTTTTTTTAAATAACTCTAAAAATTCGCAAATTTTTATTAACCCTTCTGACTTCAAGCGTGTCTTATCAAACTTGCTGGACAACGCTGTTGAGGCTTGCGACGGAAAAGGAAGTGTTAAAGTGATTCTTTCTAATGTTGACGACAAAGTTGAAATTCTAGTTTCTGATTCTGGTTCCGGAATCGCAGATGATGTCATTGTAAGACTATTTAAACCGGGTGCGACTTTTGGGAAACCCGATGGAAAAGGACTTGGTCTGGTTCACGCCAAAGCGACGATAGAGGCGGCCAGTGGTAAAATAGGGATCTTTTCCCGATTAGGAATAGGAACCGAAATTAAAATTGTATTGAGTACATACACTACCGGAGAGATTCCTAAAGATTCTGGATTCAGAAAAGTCGCAATAAATATTTAGCAAATGCGGGGTACTGAATGGAAATGCCTAGGGTGATTTTTATCGAAGACGAACAATGTTTGCGTGAAACATATGATATTACTTTGAAGCGAGCTTACGGTGAAAATCGAGCATTTAATTTCGAATTTTACAGTAATCCAGACGAAGCTGTTGCGGAAATTCGCAAATTTCCATTCAATGTGGCAATTGTTTTTATGGACCATCATTTTAGAACGGATTCTGATAAATTGGTACTTGGGTCAAGTTATATAAAAGAAATCAAAAAGCTCAATCATCACATTGAGGTCATTATGATATCAGGGGACAATTCAAACGAGTCCCTTCAGCTTTGGCTTAAAAATGGAGCGGATAAATTCATTTATAAAGATAGTGACTCAAATTTAACAAAGATTCAGATTTTCATGAATCAGGCGCTGACGACTTTCAATGCCAAGTTTGGCAAAATTTTAGGGAACAAAAGAAATGCAACACATGCCATATCTGAATCTATTCGCAAATTAAAAATTGTCAGTGTTGCTCCCCAGATGGAAACGGTAGCGCAATTAGTTTTGCAAAGTTCAAAATCAAATCACTCAATTTTGCTCATTGGAGATACAGGTACGGGGAAGGAACTGATTGCGCGTGCGGCGCACGAGAATTCTAATCGATCAAAAGGGGTTTTTAAAACGATCGACTGCACACAGTTTAAAAATTCGCAAATTATTCAAAGCGAGCTGTTTGGGTCTGAAAAGGGAGCTTTTACGGGAGCCGAGCACAAAGTAGGACTGTTGGAACTTGCTAGTGGAGGCACGCTGTTTATTGATGAAGCCCATCATCTAGATAGTTCAGCACAAGCTATGTTTCTGCGTTTTCTTCAGGAGCGGAAAGTTCGCAGAGTTGGCGGCAGCGCGGAGACGATGGTTGATGTCCGTCTGATTTTTGCTGCAAAACCATTGCTGAAGGAAATGGTCGAAAAAAATGAATTTCTTCCTGACCTTTATTACAGAATGAATGAAATCAAGATTGAGATTCCCAGTCTTAAGGATCGAGAAGGCGACGTTGAAGCTTTATGCTATTAGACTTCTTTCGTGACCTC
>DDVI01000027.1:0-16019 GCA_002345205.1 Bdellovibrionaceae bacterium UBA2316
GACACAAAATTTTTTACGTTACCGAATCTTTTGCCAACGTTAGATTTTCAAAAATTTTTTGAGTGGCGACAATAGATATATTGGGCGGCTCATAGCCGTCTTCGCGCACGGCAACTTTTCGTGCAAGGGACATAATCGATAAACTAAGAACTAGAATGAAAATCTGGATATTCATTATTTGGTCTCCTTAATCAGTTATAGTGATTACGAATAACCAGCCAAAATCTTAGTCGAGCTTTTAAAAAATAAAAAGGGCCCGTTTCCGGGCCCTTAAATTAACATCAATTTTAAAAAAGAGTTAGGCGTACTTAGCTTCGGCTTGGGCTTCTTCTTCTAGAATCAATGCTTGGAGGTAATCAGCTAGTGCCTCACGAAGTTGATCGATTTCTAGTGTGTCTGGATTTAGGGAATACGACTGAATAAGTGTACCCATCTGACTATCAAAAAAGTCTTGATCTAAACCCGAATTGTTTCTTAGTTCCGTAATTAAATTTGTCCCTTTTAGACCCATCGAAAAGCCTCCATGCCTTCGTCGTATTGAGCGTGTTTACCGCTCATCTGTAGGACACCATCAGATTTTGTTTGGGTTAAGAATTTTTTATTGAGTGATAAAACAAATAACCTTTGGTCTAGTTGCACAGCCTAGACCCATAAGGTTTTGCGATATTTGCATCAAAAATATTCATGAATTCTTGATGCAAATTTAGACAATCTTAAGAGATCTTTAGAAAGTATAAAAAGGACTACGGATTTTGTCCGGGAGCGTGATTCTTTGGACGATTTCCATATTGTTGTTGTGGGGGAACTTGCGGTGGAGGCAATGGGTTCATTGACTCAACATCAGCATCACGGAATCTATTGAATTTAGCATCAAAGCGCAGTTTCACAGTTCCTGTCGGACCGTTACGTTGCTTGCCAATAATAACTTCTGCATGTCCCGCTTTTTCTGGATCATCCTTATCATAGTAGTCATCACGATACAGCATCATGATAACGTCAGCATCTTGCTCGATCGATCCTGACTCACGCAGATCGGATAGCATCGGGCGACGATCCGCACGACCCTCTACCCCACGATTAAGCTGTGCGAGGGCAATTACAGGAATACTTAATTCCTTGGCGATTACTTTTAGCATTTTTGAAATCTCGGAAACGGCGCGCTCGCGGCTTTCTACTTTTAATTTCAAATCCATTAACTGCAAGTAGTCGATCATAATACAATCGATACCATATTGGGCTTTCAAACGGCGACAACGCGCTCGAATTTCAAAAGGGGAAATACCCGATGTATCATCGATAAATAATTTAGATTCGCTCAACTGCGAAGCGGCTGAAATTAATTTCGGCCAACTTGAATCCGCAACCCGACCCGTCCTGATTTCAGACATAGAAACGCGTGACTCCGCAGAAAGCACCCTCATCATAACCGCTTCCTTACCCATCTCGAGAGAGAAATAAGCGCATGTCTTTTTCTGACGAAGTACGATATGAGAGGCTAGATTCAAACTAAACGCGGTCTTACCCATCGATGGACGAGCGGCGATGATGGTTAACTCGCCCGGGTGCATTCCAGCGGTCATTTTATCTAGCTCTGTAAAGCCAGAGGCAATACCCGTAATATCTGCTTGCTGCTGATAAAGCGCTTCAATTTTCTTGATACTTTCTTTGACGATATCCATCGAGCCAACAAGACCAGAGGCCGCCTTCTTTTCCCCGATTTTGAAAATATCCTGTTCGGCTTTATCTAATATAGTATCGACTTCCATTTTTTCACTGTTGTAAGCCGACTCAATAATTTCAGTGCTTGTGTGGATCAGTTTTCTAAGAAGAGATTTTTCTTTTACAATCTGAGCGTAGGTAGCAATATGCGCCGATGAAATCGTTTTTTCCAAAAGACTTGCTAAATAGACATAACCGCCAACGGCGTCGAATTCGTTACGTGAACGAAGAGCATCCGTTACCGTTACCAAATCAATAGGACGAGACTTCGAATTTAAATCCAAAATGGCTTGGTAAATTTTCTGATTGGCTGGAGAATAAAAATCTTCAACGGAAATAAGATCCCCGACTTGGTCGTATGATTCTCTTTCGAGCATCAAACCGCCAAGAATAGATTGTTCAGCTTCCAAATTTTGTGGTGGTAGACGCAAGATTCCCCTCCGTGCGCGGGAACTTCTTTAAAGGCCTAAAAGCCATTGGTTCTCCGCGGTCGGGCGCCCTACGAGCTAGCGCTGCTAGCCCTGCGGTTGCCCTTCCTTGTGCGGCCTCGGTCTTATGCCTTTAAAGAAGTTCTTCTATTAATTGTTATGCCATTTTTTAGGGCATTCGTCATCCGGATTGTTTGGATTTCTTTTTTTTGAAAAAGATTTTTTTCTGGTGACGGAAATTGTGGGCTTACAAACAAAAAAAAACGATGCCTGCTTTTACTCGTGATTGCGGGGCATCGTTTTTTGTATTTTTAATAAAAGGTAATTTTTTAAATTACTGTGGAGTTAAAAGAAGACCAGCTTTTTTAACTTTGATTTTGTAATTGTCGATTTTTTTCTTAAGAGTGTTACGGTTAATACCTAACATCTGAGCCGTTTTAACT
This sequence comes from Bdellovibrionaceae bacterium UBA2316, assembly GCA_002345205.1. Taxonomy (GTDB): domain Bacteria; phylum Bdellovibrionota; class Bdellovibrionia; order Bdellovibrionales; family Bdellovibrionaceae; genus UBA2316. The sequence continues at coordinate 2,591 of DDVI01000027.1, forward strand.
TGGTTGCCGTTGTATGCACGTAATGCAAGCTCAAGAAGAGGCTTTTCTACTTGTTCAATGATTACATTATATAGACCATTAAGTTCTACTTGCGCTTCTTTTTGTTGCTGGAACAAAACTTCTAGTTTGCTCTTTACTAATTTTTCTAAACTTACTTGTTGAAGGTTTGCAACGAAAAGATTGTCTGAACTGTTCAAATTGGGCGTCATGGAGCTCCTACGATTTTCAATATTTAAGATTAAGTGTTAACGAGTGTTGTAGGTATATATAGAAAAAATTTTTTAAGGTCAAACCCCTCTTGCATCAGGAGACCAAATTTTTTTATGTAATTGAATTTGTAATCTAGCTATCGAATTTTTCGCCAGAATTTGCTCTGCCAGCCAACGTTCAGAGATTGCGCCGTATGATGGGCTGTATAAAACTGCAAATTTTCCAAATAAATCATGTTGACGACAAAATTCTTCTGACCATTCGAAGTCATTTTCGCTACAAATGACAAATTTAAACTCAGTCAACGGATTACTGAACGCCAAATTAGAAATAAGAAAGCTGTCTGCGGCACCACTGTCGGGAGTTTTTACATCCAGGATTGTTTTTACTTTTGGATTTACATTTTCAATTGACTTTGAACCACTGGTTTCCAAAGACACGTGGTAACCTTGATCAACAAGCGTGTCCATTAGGGGCAAAATTTCTTTTTGTAAGAGAGGCTCCCCGCCCGTGATACACACGAACTTAGTTTTATGTTTGGCGATCTGTTCTAAGACCGTTTCAGTCTCTTGAAAATTCCCCTCATAGTACGAATATTTTGTGTCACAGTAGGTACAGCGAAGGTTGCAGCCGGTCGTACGCACAAATACCGTGGGATGTCCAACATAGCTCGACTCTCCTTGGATGCTGTAAAACACTTCGTTTATCTTTAACATATAGGATTCTCTGGACTTTATTAGTGCTAAAGTCAAGGTGGCGGATTTTGAAGCTACCGTAGCTGTTTAAAAAAAAGTAAAATTTATAAATGCAGGCCTTATTTAAGAAATTTCAAAAAGACATCAAAGCGGTTCTCTTTATCGGTATAGCTGTGTTTATAGCTATGGCGTTATACAGTTACTCTCCTAAAGACCCATCATTTAATTCTATGGGTAGCAAGCTTAGCCCGGCTAACTACTGTGGCTGGTTAGGTTCATTTTTAAGTGATTTATTTTACCAGGGTTTGGGGATTAGTTCATGGTTAGTGGCGTTTGCGTTCCTAAAGCTGGGAATCAGCACTCTGCGCGGCGAAGATGTCAGACTGCGTAGCCTGAGTATCGTTTGGTTAACGCTTTTAATAGTTAATGTATCCGCTTTGACCGCATTTTATTTCCCAGAAGCAAAACTTTTCAATCACGAGATTTTTTTATCAGGGATCATCGGTCTATCTGTATCGAATGTTTTATTTAAACTACTCAATTTTGCGGGCCTGCAGATTTTCCTTTGGAGTAATTTGATTATTTTGGTTTTGTTTTATACGGAAAAAAGCCTGCAACAATGGGGAACGGCCGCCAAAAACCACTCTACCGGCCTTTTTGGAGCGTTCTTGGTAGTAAAAAAGTGGTTTGCATCTATCCAGCCAGCCACCGCAACGAAAACAAAAGAAAAGAAAGCTAAGCCAGAAAAAGAAGTCAGGGCCAAGGACTCTGCCAAAGAGGAAACGCAGTCTGACAACTTAAGAGACTGGAACAATAAAGCGGAAGAAATTTCTAAATTAACGCAACTTAATTTTTTTGATGAAGAACCAGACGAAGATGAAATTCCCGCTGCAGTATCCGCCAAGGAAGACTTCGATAAGGTTCCAAAACGCAAGGTCATCCTGAAAGCAAAACCACCAAAACGAATCGAAAACTGGGATATGCCCAAGCTAAGCCTTTTAGAAGATCCCCCGTTAACTCGGGTTAAGCTAGATGAAAAAGAAATTCGTAAAAAGGCAGAAATCCTGACAGATAAGCTGAAGAATTTCTCTGTAGAAGGCGTAATTACAGATGCGAAACCAGGTCCGCTAGTTACCATGTTTGAATTTAAGCCAAATGCGGATGTGAAACTGAGTAAAATAACGGAACTTCAAGATGACTTGGCATTAGCGCTGTCTAGCGAGTCTTTGCGCGTGATCGCCCCGATTCCGGGTCGAGACGTTGTGGGTATTGAAACATCGAACTCACGCCGTGAAACTGTATACTACAAGGATTTGTTAGCGGAAGACATGTTCTGGAGTGACGATTTAAAACTTCCGATCGCCTTAGGCCGACAAGTAAATGGTGACGCAAAGATCGTGGATCTAAGAAAGATGCCGCACTTGATGGTTGCCGGAACGACGGGATCAGGTAAATCGGTACTTATCACATCGATCATCAGTGGCCTACTTTTCCGTCATTCGCCAAAAACGCTGCGATTAATTCTAGTGGATCCGAAACAAGTCGATTTAGCAGCATTTTCGCAAGTACCTCATTTAATTATGCCTCCAGTAACGGATCCAAAAAAGGCTGTTTCTGCACTGAAATGGGCGATTCGAGAAATGGAAAAGCGATACAAATCTATGAGTAAATTCGGCGCGCGAGGCCTAGAAAGCTACAACGAAACCGTATCTAATTTGCCAGCAGATAAAATTGCGGAACACGAAAAAATAAATCAAGAATATGAATCTCAAGGTGTCATGAAGCTTGAGCAGTACTACTACCAACCACTACCCTACATCGTAATTGTTGTGGAAGAGTTTGGGGATTTAATGGCCGTGGATAAGCAAAATGTTGAACATGGGGTCGTTCGCTTGGCGCAAATGGCGCGTGCATGCGGAATTCATTTAATTTTAGCGATGCAGTCACCTCGTAAAGAAGTTGTGACAGGATTGATTAAGACAAATATTCCAGGCCGAGTAGGCTTGAAAGTTGCCTCAAAAATGGACTCAAGGATCATACTTGATGAAGGCGGGGCAGAACGTCTTCTGCCGAATGGTGATATGTTGTTCTTAGCACCAGGGGTTTCAAAACCGATGCGTCATCATGGTCCGTACTTGAGCGAAAAAGAAATCAACGGACTTGCCGCTCACTGGTCAAGCCAAGCAGAACCTGAATTTGACCCGATTGCAGTTAAAGCCCTTGAGGGCGGCTTCTCTGAAGGCGGCGCAGGTAGCGGCGGTGATGAGTACGGTGGTGGTGACGAAGACTACGATGAAATGTATGATCAAATTTTAGCATGGGCGGCGGAACAGAAAGAAGTCAGTGCTTCATTAATCCAACGACGGTTTAGATTGGGATATCCGCGAGCAGCGCGGATTATTGAAACATTTGAACGTGAAGGCGTTGTGGGTCCGGCGAATGGTAGTAAACCGCGTTCGGTGTTAATCCACGCGATGCCGGAATGATAAAAGTCATCCTGCTCGTTTTGGGATTGGTAGCGGCCTTTACGTTTTCACCCGTGGCGGCCAGCAAACCGGCCGTTAAAAAAGAAGACCCGTCGACGCAATCGCGAGAGATAATTGAAATAGCGCAGAACCTAGTATTGCAAAAAGATCGCGACCAGGCGGTTCGGTTACTAATAAAAGCGCAAGGGACCGAAAAGAACAAAAATGTTTCTAGCGAAATCAGATCCATTCTAACAGATATCGGTAGTCTGTTTTTATATGACAAATCCCAACAAGAATTTGAATCGAGCATTAGCTTTAAAAAAACGGATCCTTCAAAATGGCTAGCCGCAGTTGAGCGCGCCCAAAAAATTGAACCCGATAACACACTCGTTATGTACGAGCTAATCAGAAACCACATCAGCAAAAAGAATTTAAATAGAGCCAAAGAGATAGCCGAAGAGTTTCGTGCGAAAAATCCTTTTGATAAAAACGTCGTTTTGGCAACGGTATTTATTCAGCTAGCCAGTAATGACGGAAAGGATCTGACCGCTGCGAAAACGCGCCTGAAAGATCTACAGCTTCCAAACTACAATGCTATTGCCGGTTATATTGAGCTTTTAGAGCGCGTACTTGCTGGTAATAAAGAAAAGGCCCTGGCTGCGATTGCCGTTTTAAAGAAAGAAGACTCTTTAAATCCCCAAATAAGCTATTGGGAAAGTCAAATTGCGGGCAAAACAAAAACGGATGAAGATCCTATTTGCGAGTCGTTCCCGGAGCATTACTATAGACGATACTATCATGACTTATTCTTTTGCTCTTCGGCATTAGAGAACTTTTTTAAGTTCAAAGATGTCAACCCGAACTAATCTATGTTAAACCAACAGTATGAAGGCGTTTTTAGCAATATCTTTACTGAGTGTCATTTTACTAGAAACCGGCTGTGGTGTAAAAAGCAAACCACTAGCTCCTCTGAAGGAACCGTGGATTTCCACTGGGGATATCGAAAAAGACAAAGAAAAAAAAGCTAAAACGAAACGTCCCACCGCTCCCACCGATAGTCGCGTAGAATTTTCTCCACCGCCAACTATGGAAGAAAAAAAAGAGCGATAAAATGAAAATTGAATTTGAAAAAATTTCGGGCGCAAAAAATATTTTTTTATTCGCAAAAAAGACAGAATTGTCACCCGCGGCTCAAATCGAGTTGGTAAAAAGAGTTTGTGATCCTTATGATGGATTTTTTGCAGACGGAGTCGTGTTCATTGAGCCCGTTATTGGTTCAGACTATAAATGGTATTTTTATAACTCGGATGGTTCTAGCGCCGAGATGTGTGGAAATGCTGCCCGCTGCGCACACAAGTTTATTCAATTAAAGTTTTCTGGTGGAGACACGGTTTCTATCCACACCCTTTCCGGAAAAGTGACATCCACATATAAAGATCAAAAATATCATGTGCAGATGACAACCCCAAAAGAACAAAGTGAATTGAAATTGAATTCTTCATTTTTTAAGTCAGACTCAGATTTTGAAGCGTTCAAAAAACTAGCCTCAGTAGATTCGTATTTTGTAGATACCGGAGTTCCCCACTTAGTTATTCCCATTACGGACTGGGAGGCGGCGCTGAAATTAAAAACAGTTTGGCTTTATTTAAGAAATCATTCGCATTTTCCAAAAGGAACTAATGTCACTTTGGCGCAAAACCAAAGTGATGGCACCACAAAAGCTATATCTTTTGAACGTGGGGTTGACGATTTTACGCAAGCCTGCGGAACCGGAGCTACGGCGGCCGCACTCTATGTGAAACACAGTGAAAATAAAAAAACAGTTACGATCGCAATGCCGGGTGGAGTGTTAAAAGTCGACCTTGCGCAGGCAAGCCCCATTTTGATAGGCGATGTTGTTGCTGTCGGACAAATAATTATAAATTATAAGGAGTAAACCATGTCGTCTAACTTTAAAGGCGTTTTCACCGCGCTTATCACGCCATTTAAAAATCAAAAAATCGATTTTGTGAGCTTGGAAAAATTGGTTAAGCAGCAACTGGCTGGCAAAATTGATGGTTTTGTTGTAAACGGCACTACAGCAGAATCACCAAATTTGAACGATGAAGACGTTGCTGAGTTATTTAAAAAAATCCGAACGTGGACAAAGGGAAGTGTTCCTCTAATTTTGGGCACAGGCTCAAACTCAACTGAAAAAACTGTTGAAAACACTAAACAAGCAGGCGAAATGGGTGCTGATGCGGCGCTGGTGGTAGTTCCCTACTACAACAAACCTCCACAACAGGGTTTGTATATGCATTTTAAGACCGTCGCGGAAGCTTCAAAAATTCCCGTAATTTTATACAACGTACCTGGTCGCACGATCACTAGCCTTGAGCCGGAAACGGTTGCTCGTCTAGCAACGGTAAAAAATGTTATTGGTATAAAAGAAGCTACTGGCAACATGGATATCGCTAGAAAGATTATAGAAAAGACCAGCAAAGATTTCGTCATGCTTTCTGGCGATGATGGAACGTACGCGGACTTTTTAAAAAACCAGGGCCATGGTGTGATTTCAGTAGCGACCCACGTGATTCCTGAAGTATTTGTGAATATCACAAACTTTGCACGTAAGGGTCAACATGCCGACGCAGCTGAGCTTTTAAATAGATATAAAACATTAATCGATTTATTGTTTATTGAAGCGAATCCGATTCCAGTGAAGCGCGCAATGCAGTACATGGGAATTATTGAATCGGCTGAATTACGCTTGCCACTTGTGGAAATGTCTGTGGACGGCTCTGAAAAACTAAAAGCAGAAATGAAGAACCTAGGCTTAGTATGAAACAACTAAATATCGGCGTGGTCGGCGCAGCCGGGAAAATGGGTAAAGAGCTTTGCCACGTGATTAACGAAGCCGGGCATATCCCATTTTTGGGAATGTATAATTCAAAAAAACCAGAAGGATTTAATCATACGGCTAATCATTGGCAGGATAAAAAGACCGAAGAGGTCGATTTATGGATCGACTTTTCTTTGCCAGGGGCCTTTGATCAGGCCATTGTGGCGATGGCTAAATTTAAAAAGCCTATTGTTTCTGGAACCACGGGAATTTCTGAGGCTCAAAAACAATTGTTGTTTGAAGCTGCTAAAACAGTGCCTGTTCTGTGGTCATCGAACATGAGCGTCGGTGTTGCCTTCGTAAACAAACTATTAAGTCAGTTTAAAGACATTAAAGACTTCGATTTTCAAATCGAAGAGCTTCATCATCGTAACAAAAAAGATGCACCAAGTGGAACCGCGAAAACCATGCAAGAAAACTTGGAATCGGCAATTGGCAAAAAGGTACCTCCTACGTTAAGCGTGCGTGGCGGTGGTATTTTTGGTGTTCATCGTATCTGGGCTATGTCAGATCAAGAGGTTATCACAATCGAGCACCAGGCCCTGAATCGAAAAGTCTTTGCAGAGGGGGCCCTTAAAGCCGGCTTAGCGCTATTAAGCAAAGGACCTGGCCTTTATTCTATGAAAGATATATTCTAGAATAGTGGAATGAACATTTGCCTATTTGCGTTTCGATTTAAAATTAGTACAAAGGAAGATCGAATTATTCGTGTCCTTGGTGACTTTCATAAATTATTTTCGATTAAAAATATTTCGTCAGTTTACAAAAAAACGAATATCGAAGCCACAAAGCGACTTGACGAAGAGTTGTCATTTGCAATCATGACTCAGACGGCCCTGAATATTGAAAATCTACTGGCGGCAAAAACGGCACTCCAAGGGTCTGATTTTAATGTCGAGTTATTAGTTTTCAATAATGACATTCAGTGGACGCCTGAACTACCGCTACCTTCGCCGTTACTGCATTTTGATCCCCTAGTGTTGCATTGTTGCGCGGAAATTGCCCCAGGCTATGTACACCCCATTTTAAAAGAGGATTTAAAGACGTTAAATATCAATAATATCCGGACTGACTTCGAGTTTCTTTTCCAGGGAAAAATATATATTGATCAACTCACATAACCGTTCTTAAATAAATGTAGAGTGTTTAAATTTTTCTTAGTTAACCTATTAATTTTAGTTACCTTAGGTTGCGCCGGACCTGGTGTTTATGTGCATGAGTCTGACGCTAGTCTGACTGAAACGCGAAAGGCAATCGTAAAGCTATACGGTGAGCCCAGAAACCTATCTCAAAACGGACGAGAAATCTGGACACGTCACATGGATAGAAAAGGCCGCATTTTGGAAACGGCAAAAAAAGGTAAAGAACGACGTTATGCGCATATCAAAATCCTGGGCGAACGTCGACCATACGACATTCTTGTGAATGTGGTTGTTGAAGGACAGATGATAGATGGCACCTACGAGTCCTTGGGCGATGATGAGGTGCTAGCCGAACAGCTAGCCGCCGAAATAAAAAAAGAACTCCTCAAAAGTCTCGAAAACCGCAATATCATTGACGATTTCAACGCGTTTTAACATCCTATAACCAGCGATGAAGATACTTCGGATAGTTTTGCAAGTTATGGCGTTTGCTTTTGTTTTTGGTTATCCATCTAAAATGGATAATCATTTGCATATCTTTTTTAGCAAAAAAGTATCCATCACGATTAATAAAAACAATCCCGCTTACGTAGCATATGATGCCGTGAATATTAAAAAAACGGCAACTCCGGAAATTAGTAAGCAACCGCTTAGGGTTATTCAGCTATCCACGGATAGGCAAGAAGATGTGCTTAATCACTTTCATCCCCTGGCTAAGAAAATGGTACTAAACCCGATTGTTATTAAAAAAGAAGTGGAAGTGTTTAACACACAAGCCGTAAATGAAAACTATATTCGTAACACAAATTTAGAAGACACGATGGGTGGGCTAAATTTGGGCGTATCACCATGGGATCAAAAAAATTGGGTTGCAGAATTTAAGCCGTATTTCAGGAAAAAAATCCAGGAAGGTTCATTCACGCCTACGTGGTCTCAAGGTAACGCAACTAAATCGCAAGTCGCACCTCCAATTGTAAATGTAGGTGTAGCGACTAATAAAATTAAAGATACGTACATTACATTTGGTCCAACATCCCGACCACTTGGAAATAGTAAAAATTTTGAACCACAGCGAAAGCCCGCGTCTGAAGACACTGCGAAAGAAAAAACAACGACGTATGCGTCGGCAACACCGACTCACGACTTGGGGCCTTCTTTAAATCGTATCGTCGGCATATTTGAAATTCAAAAAGGCCTTCTGTATTCAAATGAAGACCGCATTGAAATTCGTCGTTATGAAGAAGGCGTGTTCCGCGAAAAAGGAACTATTAATTTACATGATTCGACGTACGAAATTTACCCGAACGATTTCAAGGGTTTTTTGTTAGGTCGGATGATTGATAAAAATGGACGCACTAAAGGTGAAGGCGTAGTCCGCGTATCTGACTCAATACTTAATCAGCGCGGTGTGCACCAAGGCCCCAAGATTACGTTAGTCGTTAAATCGGATGTTACTGGTCGCGCGGTTAGTTCTTATAATTTAAATAATAAGAATGCGCTATCTCAACCAGCAAAGGCCACGATCTTCCAAGGGCACCTAGAAAGAAATGTGGGTAAAGATGGCCAAATCAAATTTGAGAATGTCGTTAAAAACTCACCTTCTAACCTGATTGCGGAAAGTAAAGGTCACTTTGCTTCTCAGCAGATTATCCTAGCGGGAGAAAATTTTTCTACAGAACTAATTCCGGAAAAAATGGGTATAGCACTGAAGCAGATCGTTTCGGATCTGCGCCAACAGAACTTTAATGATCCAAATTTATCAATTATAATGGGTAAAGTGACATTTGATGGCCAGGCCGTTTCTGGAGTGAACTTAAAAATCGAAAACGAAGAAGATATACAACCCATCTATTTCAATTCTCTGATGTTGCCTGATCCTAAGCTAACAACGACCTCAGAAAATGGTTACTACGCGTTTATTATGGATGGCGGCGAACTGAAAACGCTAATGGCTTTTCGTGGGGATAGATATTTTGGTCATATTAATACTGTAGTTAGTCCGGGTATGACATCGTTTGCAGAAATTAAAAACACAATCAAAACACAATCGGTAGACATTAAAGTGTACGACCCGTTCACAGGGTTGCCTGAGTTTTCGGATATAAGCCTGCAAGGGCAAAGTGAAACAATCACGATTGAAAAAGGTTTAGGCGAAGCGCAGTTGCCTTATTTAGGACGCTGGAGTTTTTTGTATTCTAATCCATCAGATAAGTATGTTCCTGCGCATTACACGTACGTTGAAAACTCGGACTATATTTATGTCCCCGTAGTTTCTAAAGAATGGGTCAGTTATCTGTTCTCAAGTACGAAGCTGTCTTTGTATCCAAAAACAAATTTAATTGTCGGGTTTGTTATTGATGAAGACTTTGAAGTCGAAGTGCCGGGTTTAGATCCGCTAAAGAGTCATATTTTATATTTTGATTATTCTGGTAAAGTTACAACTAAGGGGACTCAGGGCGGCGGCTTCGTACTCTATAATTTACCTGAAGGTGTTTACGAACCTTTGGTGTTTGGTAGTCAGTCCCAAAAAATATACTCACGAATCGCGCCACTTAAAACAGGCGACGTGTTCGTCTTCACATACAAGTTAGACGGATCTATTTAAATCTCTGGAATCAACATAGAATGTAAATCGATTTTTAAGTGCAGAATCTTGACTGAAATTTTGCGAATTCATGCGCGCACCGTTATTCATGATTGCAGATAGTTTAGATTCTTGATCTAGATACCCAATTGGCTGTTGCTCATTTTGATTATAGATATCTAAGGTGACGTTAAAAGAGTTATCTTGAAATGATCTGTCGATGCCCCCTTTTGGACAACACGAAATAGTCGAAACAAGGGTTAGTAGAATTAAAGCTATCTTTGCGTATTGCCATAGGTTTCTCGCAACTCTATCTAATCTGATCGTCCTTTTTTACTGATCAATGACTGTGCCAAAAAATTGAATTAAATTGAGACATTTTGTTAACCGAAACCACGGTCTGATTAATCCCATGAATGGCGGACGAAATAAGTCGGACATGTTCAGACTGTTTTCACTTATTCACTAGACTAAAATCGAGTGGAGAAAGCCGATGTGGCCAGTTGACATTATGTCTCGTAGCTGAAAATCTTTACCTATATAAAAGAGCAAATTTTTGGGGGTACCATGGTTAAGTTTTGGTATGGCGCAATCTGCGCGTCAGTAGTGTTCGTCGGCGCATTCTTCATGTTCGGTGGACATATGAATGCAAATCATTCACCTGGCGACACGGCAAGTGTCGAACAGCCAGCAAATCCAATTGAAAGCCTGTCGCGCGCACCAAACAGCGAAGGTGACCACGAGGCAAAGCTAAACGCATTCATTTACAACATCAAAACTAAAAACGATGTCGACCCAGCGATCGCGGCTATCAACGAGTATGCTAAAAACAATCCTAACAGCACAGAAGCGCAAATCTATAAAAACTTTGTGGCTCCGGTTAAGCTTTTCAAAGGTATGGCTTGGAGACTTAGATTTTTGGTTGAGCCAGTAGATGCGGCTTATATTGCGTCTATTTCCTATTTACGAGCATTCAAAAGAAATAGTGATCGTAGGGCTCCACACCTTGATGCACTTTTTGACTACGCAACAGAGCCTAATCCAGGTGAAAATATCGCAGGTCAGACCGGTGTATTTAAAACGGCGGCTGAACTTCAGGATTTCATGGCTACTAAAGTAGCGCCAGTAGTAAAGGCACAAAATGAAACGTACAAAGCAATCTTAACTAAACATGGAAACAACGATGCTCCCCTATTCAATTTTGACGCAGGTTTAATTCTTGGTGAAAGCGAAGTTAAAAACGCGGCTTCGCAAACTATGCGTTTCAGAAAGTTTATGCCGGGGCACTTAAAAGGCCTGATGGCAAATATGTACGAGCGCATGGGCTTTGGAATGTACATCGCAAGTTACGATTTAGAAGGCCTTCAGTACTTCATAAATACATTAACCGCTCGTTCACTGGTGGCTAAAAAAGGAAATTTGGATACCAAAACTAGCGTTGGAAAAAACTTAGTTACAACGGTGTTTGATGTTCATCTTCAGTCTCCGAAAGAAATCAGTGGACTATTAAGTTCAATGTCAAAAGCCGCACCTACTGACAAAAAAGCAAAATTTCTAACTCTTCGTCCGGCGGCTAAAGCGGGTAACTATTTGAATGAGTCATTAACGGCGATCAGAAACGCAGTTAACTATAGAATTGAAGCTCACAAGGATATGGAAGTTTTGGCTAAAAAAGGCAATCAAAGAGAATACTTCGCAAATGCTGACTTCTTGACTTCACGCCCAGCAATTACCCTGGCTGCTTTAGAAAAACGCAGAAAGCTATTATACAGTAATGGCCCTACAGATTTCAAAGATCGCGTAGATAACTCGAATTTCAACGTAAACATTTCAGCACTATTTAATCCGAAAAATCCCTACGTAAATGACCTAAAGAAATTGTACCCGGCACCAAATCATTTCGCGGCTACAAAAGAAACAGATGGCGGTCCACGTGAAACGTTTAAATGGAACTATGATTATGGAACTCCGCAAGCATGGCCAGATGTGACCTTTGCTGGCGTATTACCAAATACGAACTCACCTGCCGACTATAAAAAGAAACTTGTCAGCATCTCTCGCGATGCTTCGACTCCGGCTCTGACGTACTGGTTACGTTTATTTATGTAGTTCTTAAAAGTCCTCGAACATATTTCGAGGACTTGTCTTGGACGAACGAGAAATTTTTTAATGCTCGTTCGCCATCAAAAAATTCTTTCTGATTGTATTTAAATTCAACAATCCTTAAATCATTCGGCTCTTCCGTCCAAAATGATGTATGTACAGACTTGTGATTTATGTCAGAATCTATCGTTAGGCGTACTTTTCCATTCGCTGAAATATAATATGTTCGATGATAGCGGTTATATAAACTAGGAACCAGGTTCGATAGAGATTCCTGCGTTTGAATTGGTGCACTTGTTTTTTTAAAAATATCTAAAAGTGAAATGCTTTCGTTCAAATCTATGTTGCCAGTTACCGGAAATGAAATTTTTGATCCTACCGTGCCTTCTTTTTTTTTGATTTCTATAGTGGCATTTTGAATAGAGTTGAAATCTCCATACCAGCGAAGACGTACTTTTAAACGTTTTGGGTAACCATAGATGTGATCATGAAAGTGATCCAAATCCAAAGTATCAAAATACAGGTTATTCACCATTCGTGGTATAAATAAAGACGTAAACATTAGGGGGTTTGTGTAGACTTCATTCATTAAATTCGACACGGACGAATCCTTAACCACAATTTTGGTTTCATAGCGCCAAATATTATTCATAAAATTCTCGCAAACCCAGAGGTAAAAAATGAGATAAAATAATGGAACCGTCATCATTTTTAATATAGTAAACAATAACGTCCGCTAGCCATTTATCTTTGTTAGGAATATCACTTTCACTAATAATTTTTGTCCATTTAGATTTAATATCTTTAAAGTCTTTATCCCGAAGAGCATCGGCCAAAGATTGTGATTCAAAATCGTCATTCGATGGTAGGCTTATTTTATAATAGGGATGGCGGTTTAGGCCGTTCGTTTTTAAATTAATTAATTGGATCTCGGGTATCTTTGGAATGATATCCTCGCTTAATCGAGATGTTACCGTTACGTACGTGGTCGCGTACTTGGTTGGCGACAACAACAGATATGGGTTAGCATCATCTTCATTAGTGATGAAGAAACTCAGTAGGTTATGTCCGACGTCGCTAAATGGTTCTGGAATCGAACTAATTTTGATAGGGATGATTTGTTTTCCCAACGTAACTTTGGCGCTAAGTTCAGATACATCCATTAACGGAGACGAAAACTCATTTTCAGATTTCGCATAGTATTCAAGCTTTCGCTGAGTCATAAAATCGAGTGCTAAGTCGTAGTCGGTATCCACGGGCATTTTTTTAGATACAAGAACACCCGTATAAACGGTGGCCACGAATAGGAGCAAGCCTCCAATCCATCCTCCAGTAAATTTACGAGT
>DDVI01000027.1:16297-70867 GCA_002345205.1 Bdellovibrionaceae bacterium UBA2316
TGGTATTCCAACATATTAATATTCCAATCAGGAACTTGTTTTTTTAAACTATTGCGAAGATTTTGAACGGCTGCGACGTCTTTGAATTCGACTAAGAAGGATAGCTCTGATGCAGTCGCATTTTCAGAAACCCGTTTTAAATTCCAGCGAACAGCGTGCTGGGGCAACAATTCAGAAACAAGCTTCAATGGTGGTTCTGTGCTTTTAGAAGACGTTAAAAGTAAATGCATGCTAGTGGCCGTCGCCCATTTAAATTGACGCATGCGAAAGATAATATAACCAGTTAGAATAATGAAAAAACCAATCAATGTAATTTTCTTCTGATCGGCACCCATTCCCAAACCGATGGCGATCGAAATGAACAGAAAAGACAATTCCTCGGGATCTTTGATAGCAGTCCTAAAGCGCACGATCGAAAGTGCACCGACAAGACCCAGAGAGAGCGCTAGTGAAGATTTAACTACAGTGATAACTAGCATTGTTGCCATGGCCGTGAGGATAAAATTAGTTGCAAAAACACTACGATTAGAATGTGACTTTCCAAATTTTGAATAGGCCCAAGCAAGCAATGTTCCCATGATACCCGTAATTCCGAGGCCAATAATAAACTGGCCTAGATCTACTTGGGGAACTTGATTTGTTAAATAGTCTTCAAACGTTCTTACGGCGCTCATTTCAGGTCCTTTCTGCTGATACCTGCATCGATAATGTCTTAGTCATTCTCTTAGAATAAAGTAAAGCTGGCAACACAAACATGTCTCCGCAAAGACCAAGAATTAAGGAAAGAACCAAGATCAATGCAACTTGAGAGAACATTAAAATATCGGTCAGAAAAAAAGTCGGCATAGTTAGTGTAAAAATAAAAGTCGTGCTGACCAGGGATACAGATGTTTCTTGCAACGAGTAGGCAATAGATTCGTTCAAATTGCCCGTCTCGCGAAGTTTTTTAAGAAGGAAATGAATGAAATGAGTCGTATCATCCACGGCAATACCGAATATAATCGCGACCAAAACAATTAAATTATAATCAACAGTCATGTTTAGTGCTTTCATTAATCCCCCGGTCGCTACAAGAGGCAGAATGTTTGGAATCAATGCTAACAAAGACCACCGAAGAGACTTAAAGAAAAATAAAAAACAAATAAAAATACCGATAAAATCCAACAAGAATGATTTTATAAAACCCGAAAAAATTGAATTAAAAATGTTACTACGAATTGTAGAAAAACCTTCTACCGACGATTCGAAAGCTTGAGCATAGTGAGCCTTACTAAAAATGTTTCGAATATTTTCTTGGGTGTCGACCAGTGTTTGTGAATCTAAAGTTTTCAAATAGACGGTCATTCTGACTTCTTCACGGGCTAATGGATAGGTACTTTCTAATACGTTAAAATCCTCGAATAGACTAAATATGTCGTATAAATCTTTGTCGGTATCAAATCCCGCCGTATTTGATTTTGTGGGGTACGATTGACGAATATATTGCTGGAAGTTTGACAACGATTTTATGTGTGCAACTGATGGAAGCATTTGAATTTCAGATTGCAGCGCCGCCAAAGTTTTTTCAATATCAATGCTTAAAAATTCATCTCGATTTCTTTTGAGAACGACATCAATAGATCCGGTGAAGTGAAAATATTTATCCATAGCAGTGATCGCTTCACTCAGCGGATGATGGGGTACAAACTTGTTGTATAAGTTATCACCAGCTTCGAGCTTTGAACTCATGTAGCCGAATCCAACTGTAATAAGCAAAAAGATTGCAATAATAGCACCGCGAAATTTCTTAACCCAGTCCATAAGGGGAATGCCCTCAAATTTAACTAACGATTCACCAAACACTAGATCAAGTTCAAATATTCTTACTAACCATGGAATTAGTTTGAACGTCAGTAAGAAACAAATGGCGACGCCGAATGCGCAATAAATACCAAAAAATTTTATAGGCGGAATGTCGGACAGGACTAGGGATAACAGACCCACCCAGGTTGTAACCGCACACATGAAGCAGGGGTCCCAGATGTGAGCGATTGCCTGCTTAAACTTCTGTTCGATACTTTGGGCTTTTGATTTTGCAACGGCAGAAAATAAATGGACGATGTCGGCGGTAGAGATAATAAATATAAACAACAGAGCAAAACTTGAAAAAGGATTTATGCTGCCTTCAAGTAAAATAATCAGCCCCACGGTAGCTACGTAAGACAGTCCCATTACATACAAAGAAAGCAGGCAAACTTTCCAAGATCTAAATAGCGCAAACAATAACGAGATAATTATTAAAAGAACCAGAGGCAAAATTTTTATTTGGCTTTTAATTATCTCTTTAACAAAAAAATCTCGTGCAATCTCTGTCCCGATCAGGTGAGTTTTTATATCTGGAAATTCTCTATTCGCTAAATCTTTTACAAAATTAAGACTAGAAATAACTTGTTTAACTTCTTTGGGAGATAAATCGTTTCGAATATTGATGTAAATCAAAGTCGCTTTTTCATCTGGACTCAGATAGCTATACTGAAATACGGGGCTGTTTTTAAGTAATTCACGCCCCCTATCTGAGAGTTTTTTATTTTCGAAAAATGTTTTTAAAAACAATTTGTCGCCAACCATATTTACGTATTCGACTTCATTAAGTGATCGAATCGTATTTAAATTGTCTACGCGTTTAATTCGCTCCGCAGTATCGAAGATAATTTTGTAAAAATCGGTGCGGTCAGGAAAGGGTGTGGACGATTCCAATAATAAATAGACATCATTTTCATCGTTATATTTTTCTAAATGTTCTTTATATCTAACTAATGTGGGGTCATTTTTATCTAGGACGCTAATAATATTATACGGTTTTATATTCTTAACGACAATGAAGCCGGTAACGGCGACAAGTAGAATGCTAAGCGCGATAATGAGTCGTCTAAGATAAATTTTCAATTGATAATCCATTCAGCCGCAATCCATAGAAGACGTGCGCCCAAAAGCGTTTTGATTAAAGTACCATAGCGTTTTTTCGTATTATCAAACGGGGTCTTTGACCATTTAACCATTTGACCGACACCAAGTAAGAAAAATAGGTTAAAAGCGAAGAAAAGAAGTAACGGGCCACTTCCCGATGGTTGTGGAAATAGCAAAATTTGCGCAACATTGGCAATTATGAGGCCGATCACCAAAAGACTCGCACCTATTTTGAGCGCACGCGCAGGCCCGAGCAGCGTTGTGAAATTTCTACCGACCGCATAGGTGTCGCCGGCTTTAAGTTGAAAAATTTGAGTCGCGGGATACGATCCGGCAACGGTAATAGTAAACGAAACCGCCAAAGCTAGGATAGCCGAGTCTGGACTTCCGTGGCCAAATGTCGCCCCCAAAACCACACCAACAAAGCCGCAGCCAAGCGCATTTATAAAATTGTCGACGATTCCCACTTCCTTTCCGCGCCATTGCATTCCGGGCAATTTTACAGAATAAAGAATCGAAAGAATTACGGAAAAGCACGCCATCAAAAAGGGCCAAAAACCGAAATAGAAACTTAAACCGCACGCCAGGAGCATAACTCCGATACCAAAATACCCAAGATATTTAGGCTTTGGCGGAGGATCCTCTAAAAAATTCAGTGGTCCTTCATCTTTATCAAAATGGGTATTGAGAGCACAGGTTCCACCAAACAGTAAAACACTATAAATAAAAAATAAACTAATCAGTTCGATAGGCACCGAACCCGTGCTACCTTTATGGGGATTAAGGGCATATCCAGTTAAAACAAAAGTAAAACTCGGGACAAACGATTTTGGACGAAGGTGCAAAATATAGTTTTTGATCATTCTTTTTCATCCTTGTGAAAGTGCGCCGAAGAACTCAGGTATTTTGACCGAGTGCTTGTTTTTGCTTGCCATATCTGCTGCATTTTTTTCTCAAGATCGTTTAACAATATCGTTCCGAGTTTGCGCGGGCGATATTTGTTTTCAATTTCAAGTTCATTGATAACCCATTCATCTGTTTTTCCATTCAGCGCATCTCGGAATATCGAACGATCATAGGAAGCTTCCATTAGCCAAATAAATTGTTTTTTTGTTTTAAAAAAATCCGGAACTAAAAAAACATTTTTCTCAGACTGCTTAATGAAATATGTTTTAGCCAGCAAACTGCCTTTTTCTGTGTAAACGTGGTAGCGTTGCCTAACCGAATGTCCCCAAACAACCGAACGAAGTTTTGAGGCATCAATATCTAAATCGCGCAGCTTCTGAAAAGGAGCCAAGCTTGACTCCTTTTTACGGTCCATCCACTTAGTAAATTTTAGGGATAGAGCCGGTCGCGCAGCTTCATCTGCGATAAACCGATTGATTAAATCCGTTAGCAGTTCTCCCTCAATTTTTTGTTTGCTAAGATCTTTATATTCAAGCTCGATACGAATTTGGCCGGCTTCGATCATCTCGCTTTTAATTTGAACGGCGTAGTCCCACTTGCCTTTTTTTTTCTCTACGCGACGGAGTCTAAAACTATGGGACGAATTTCTAATTTGCCAAGTGGGGGTATCAAAGTAGATATCGTAAGTTATATATTGAGAATGCGGATGAAACACGAATGGTTCAATTAGGTTTAACTTGGCACCACTAAGCATTGTGGGATCAACCAAATATTTACGCTGTTCCTCTACTCCTGTACTGGCAAGGGAAATTTGGGCGACAAGGAATAGTCCCAGAATGAACTTAAAGCCTACCATCCAAAACCTCGAAATCGACCTTTTTCATGTAAAAGCCCATGTGGATAAGTGTCTAAATTAGGTTCTTCGACTAGATATCCGTCTTTAACGGGATGGTTGTTAGTATCGCGAAAGGAATACATCCTGTTAATTACGATAGGACGAGAGTCTTCGATACCAAAAACAGTTAAAATTTGTTTTCGGCGTTCTGCTAACTTATAAAGATAAAGTTCTTGAACGTAATTTGGCCAGCCCGAAAATGAAAGACAGTGACGTAAGATGGGTTCATCAATTTGAGCTATTTGATTGGCCATCCATTGCAAATCCTCATAACTTGCAGATGTATACGTTTTTAAAATCGCATTAACGTGCGTATTAAATTTAACGTTCCCTTTTTCGATGGAAACTAACTCCCAAGGAAACTCGTTGATGAGTCCGGCTTTAATATCACGAGGAAATTTGCTTACTTTTACGCCCAGACTGACACCTAAATCACTAAATGAACCCTGCAGTTGAGTCTCATACGTTTCGTTCATGGTTATGGAAAGGAGAGTGTTAATTTCTTTAATATCCCAAACTCCAAGCCACGCTAGCGCAAGAATGGCACCCCGAAGTTCACGATGATTTAGATTTTCAGAATGACCCGATAGCATTCCACCAAGACGCAATTCATCTTTAGGTCGAGCATCAATAGCCGCAGATTTAAACGAGACATAGTATTGCCCACGATACGGAGCGAGTTCTGGAAATTTAGAAACAGTCGCTTTATCTACGCGTCCGGCGTTGAGTATAAACGGACTTAAATTAATTTGATAGCCGTTATATATAAATTTGACGAAATGAGCGACTGATCGTTTTTTTTTATTTTCTGTTTTTCCTAAAATTAAATTTATCTCGCCCGATTTTGAATTGTAAGGATAGTCAGTATTAAAACCTAACGCCGAAAATATACGAGAGGCAACGATGTCCGTATTGACTTCGTCTCCCCATTTTATAAGCCAGCGGCTACCGCTATTTATATCTACGATATGGGCCTTCGGGGCGCTACCCTTGATTTCAAGTTCATCTAGGACCGCCCATTTGAAATTTGGATTTATTCCTCGCTCTTGTGCTTTGCGATCAAACTCCTTCTCCCGTGGGCCGGGAGGCGGTTTCCAGAAAATAGAGGGCTTTATGTCAGTGACCATTTTTTTGTTGTCGGGAATATCGTAGCGTAAAAAGTACGGACTAAATTGGTGACTCGCCCCCATCATCATAATGTCGATAATACCAAGACCTTCATCAAATTTTAATTTTTGAATCCAGGAGTCGCGAATATATTTTAAATCTAGAAACTGCGAAGTCGAAGACGGATCGTCTAATGTCCCACTGTCCAAGGCAGCTTCTAAATCTTCACATGTGCGACGGACGTGAATGAGTAGCTGATCTTTACGCTTTAGAATTTTATAACCATCGAGTTCTTTTATGGAGTCGTTGGTTAGTTCATTGCAAAGCGATCTAATTTCCGAAATTGAAGTTGGACCCGAAAACGCCAGAGGCGTGGCAATCAGAGCCAGCGCCAAAGTATACCAGGATAACATTTAGGTCCTCGCTTTATCCTTATAGTCGAAAATTTCGTGATGACCGATATAGGAATAGCATAAAAAGATAACGACAAAACAAGCATGTAAATACCAAGGCAAGTCTGCGAATCCTTTGTACTGATAGAAGAAGCCCCAAATAAATGTAATCGCCGTTCCTGCGTGGATGCAGATCCACATTCCAAGATGAATTAAGGTTTCAAATTCAGTACAGCGGGGCAAATGCCAAAACATTTCATCAAGGGTTTCATGCAACGTTCTGGTAACCCAGCATCCGATGAACAATGGCAGCGCCAACCAAGGCTGCCAAGCCATGATAAGTAAGCTAAACATTAAACCGTAGCTAGCGTAGAGGATCATGCGATGCGTGCGCAACTCGCCGTCGGTAATATCTTTTTTCCAAATTTTTAAATGGGTTTTGTGATCTGTGTACCAAAGAACACCAAATACAATTCCGAAAATTATCATTCCCAATGCATAGTGAAGAGGTTGAACTTCATTTAATTGAGTTAGAATATCCATATCTGCGCTACCCTTCCGATGAAAACCAAACCACATGCCAAGATGTTAGCTTGTTGCAATATATAAGGCGACATACTTTTTTGACGAATCACTTCGATAAGTCCAAAGCGATAAATCACTATTAATACCCATAGGTACCAAAGCGTAGTTAGTTCAGGCACTAGCCGAGTGCCGAAAAATAAAATAAGCAAACTAATCGAATTGATTCCGTGAAGCGCGAACATCGTGTTTTTAATTCCGAGAACGATTGGAAAAGTGGGAATTTTATTTTTACGATCTTCTTCAATATCATCCATGTCGCGGATTACACTGCCGATAGTGACTTGAAGAGTAAAGAAGAGAAAAGTGATAAAAACTGATTCAATAGAGAAATGATTGGAACCAACGAGCACCAGCAAACCCCAACCGACGCCGATTAAAAAATTTTTTAGAATGAAAAATGATTTAAGACGAATATTAAAATGATCACGGTCATGTCGAAACGAATATAATGTTCCGATGGCCAAAATTAATAAAGCGGATACAAAGCTAGTTAATCCTAAAGTAAAATAGGTTGCGGCAATGGCTAATAATGAGCTTATTCCTAGCCAGCGAACCGCAGGATTTTTAAAATAGCTAAAGTTAACTTCGCTATCCATGACATCATCAAAACCATATACGAAAAGCACGAGTACCATTGTGGTTAAGGTTGCGATGAAAAAATTCAAAATGTTAGTCTGTGAATTAAATGTAAATCCGGTCCAAGTCACACACAGCGCCGCTAACATTAAATAGCGCATTGATTTGCGCTGCCAAGGCCAAACGCTAGGAAGCTTCATTTTTTATCCGTCGTGGAACAAAAAAGGCAACCATATGGAAGAGGTACGCTAACTCCATGCGTACATAGCGTGTAAGCCACAGCAGGCTTAAAAACTGAGCGTAAAAATATATATAAGGACGAGGTGGAACCCGTGCGAAACTAAACGTTTTGCGTCTGTAATTAACTTTAGATGAAATCCCTAATTCTTTTCGCTTCCAATACAAGAAAAGCATTCTGTTTCGAAACCAATTGTAGAAAGGACGAATAATAGGATTAAAACGCGCCGGATATTTTAACAATTTGGGGAACACGACACTCGGATGAATTACGAAAGTGTAATAGCCTGCGAAATCTAATTGAGTCATTAGCCCGTATAGTTCCTGATCGCCCATCAATGCATATCGTTTTTCATATAACAAGATGCGATCTTCGAATGCTTGCGAGAACAATTTTTCATATTTCGACCATGAACGTTCACAATAGTGACCAGTTTTCAAGTGGTCCAAAATTAGCGGTGCCAACCACAAGCTTTGCTGGCAGTTAAACTCCATGCCTGGGCTAAACAGAGGATCAACGAAGGCCGCGGCGTCACCGATGAGTGCTAAACCCGGTTCTCGATATTTTCGACTTGTATAAGGAAGATGAGGATAATGTTTAAATCCCGTACCTTTTGCATCCGAAGTTAGTTCGCTTAAACTTGGATGATTTTTTACGAACTCAAAAAAGAAGTCCTTTGGATGCATCCCGTTCGTTTTTAAAATCCGTTGATCATACACAATACCGATACTTACGGTGTTATCAGATAATGGAATCGTCCATACCCAATAGCCTTCGCCCATAAAATGAGTTGTGGCGTAGTGGCGATCGCCAATACACCACTTATCCCAATGAATAGATTTATGACCATCAATACTAGATATTTTTTTTACATTTTCAAAATGAGCCCATGACGAAGCCGTCATAAGTTGATTAGCAGGCTGTCGCCAATTCCATTTTTTTGACACAATCCCTTGGCGTCCTGAAGAATCAATCAGCCACGTCGTACGTAGTGTTTTAATTTCTTCGCCTGTTTTAACGGTTACCTGCGAGTTAAATGCAGAGTAATTAAAATCGATAACCTGAGCCGGCCTTATAACCTGAGCGCCAAGCTCTTGAGCGTAGGTCAGAAGATCATTATCAAATGTCGAGCGATTAACTTGAAAACCGTTAGCTTCGGATAAAATAGACGGACTAGAATAGTCACTGGCATCGGAAATCTTTTTTGTCGCTTCGTCGTGGAAAATAAAACGTAAACCTGTCTTTCTTTGCTGTCGTTTTAGAATGTGATCTACATCAAAGCGATTGAAAAATATAGCCGTCACATCGCTGAAACTTTCCCCTACTTTTTTAGGGAACTCAGTCGATTGTTCGATCATTGCCACACGCGTACCTGGTCGTTCACGAAGAATATTGATGACCAAAATGCTAGCGGCCATGCCGGCACCCATAGTTATGATATCGTATTTTGAAGAATTATCCATTTCCTATCAAAAATCTTTGCATAGGCATTTTGGGCAAACAACACAAATTTTAGTAAATGCGCAATATAGCCTAATATTTAAAACACAAAGCCACTACTTGTGTTCCTAAGTATTTAAAAAATAAGGATTTATTTAATACTAGTAATTAATATTTTTCGACCCATTGGTGAAAAAAATCACCACGCGTTTCGAAACTAGAAAATTCATCCTGACTTACGCCGCCGGGGCTAAATAAAACGACTGAATCTATGTCTAAATTTTCAGGAGAAAGGTTTTGTAAAAGAAGAGCAAGTGTTTTGAAAATCGGAGCCGGAGAGTTGAGAGTCTGTTTGATCATTGGCCCATGTTCACCAAAGAAAAGTAGCTTTATTCGAGAATCATTCGCTAAATCTTTCAGTTCATGCCAAGGAAGTTTCTTGTCTCTTCCGCCTAAAAGCAAATAAATAGTTAGATTTGGAAACGACTCTTTAGTGGCATCAATAGCGGCTTTTACGCTATCGATCGTTGTTGCCTTACTGTCGTTAATAAAAATAACGCTCTTTTTAACGCCCAAATTTTCGAGCCGATGTTTTAAACCTCTGAATTCTTTGATAGCCATAAAATACGACTGTGGAAAACCACATTCTTTGCCTAAGCTGGCGGCCATGGCCAAGTTGTCTTGGTTATGTTGGCCAATAAGTGCGGCGTTATCGAGTCCGAGCGATTGAATTTCTGGATCGTGCTTACTGGCCCAGCGTAATTTGGAGTGATCTTTGGTTTTTGCAAAGTTTAACAAATCGCCGCCGTTTTTATTCAAAATCAGTTTTGATTTTGTTTTATCTATCAGTGTCCATTTCGTTTCGTAATAGTCGTCAAGAGACGCATATCGTTCCAGATGATTGGGCGATAGAAATGTAATCATACTGTAGTCGACTTTAAGCAGATCGACATTTTCCAACTGATAGCTAGAAAGTTCTAAAACCATCCACTGTGCACGAAGCGAAGGATTTTTGTGAATAGACAAAGCATATTCGCATACGGGAATACCTAAGTTGCCGCCAACAAATACGTTAGGATCAAACGATTTAATGCCGGATCCAATAATACTTGTCGTGGTGCTTTTTCCCAACGAGCCCGTGATTCCGATAATTTTTTCGGTCGTTACTTGGCTAAGTGCTAAATTAATTTCGCTCGTGATAAGTACCCCGCGTGCGCGCCATTTTTTAATAAAACTTTTCTGCAACGATACTCCAGGTGAAACAATGGCCGTTTTAATTGAGGTCAATGTTTCTAATTCGGCTTCAGATCTATACTGGGCTTCAGGTTTATTTTCATCAAAAGTAAGTATGTCTGTTTCCTGAAATCCAGCTGCTAAGAGAAGCTTTTTAGCAGCTAAACCACTACGAGCTAGGCCTACGATGATTACTGGAGGTTGTATTTGAGTTTTCAGATTAAACGACATACAGTTTATTTATGACGACTGAAGATTTCAGTAAAGCAAATTATACAGCTATTATCAGTGACTTGCATCTTTGCGAAGCTGAACCCGTTCATCCAAAATACCCATTGTGGAAGAAGTTTAAAACGAAAGAGTTTTTCTTTGATGATGAGTTCGAAGGATTTTTAAAGCTTATAAAAGATAAAGCTAAAGGTGATCGAATTGAATTAGTGCTTAACGGCGACATTTTCGATTTTGATTCGGTCACGTCCTACCCCAAAGACGCCGTTTATAAAATTTCGTGGTTAGAAAAAATGCGGGGATTAAAGCCTCGTGAAGAGCGTTCTCTATACAAAATTGATCGCATTATTGATGATCACCCACAGTTTTTTTCTGCTTTAAGTGATTTTATTAAAGATGGAAATCGAGTCGTCTTTGTAATGGGTAACCATGATGTTGAACTTCACTACAAATCTGTGCAGAAAGCGATATTAAATTCGTTGAGATTGACTCCTGATTTGGAAGGGCGCGTACGATTTAACGAGTGGTTTTACATTTCTAATCAAGACACATTGATCGAGCACGGAAATCAGTACGACCCGTACTGCGTGTATGATGATCCAATTAATCCGTTCGTGAACGGCTATAACTACCACTATCTAAAACTACCGTTCGGAAATTTGGCGTCTCGTTATATCATGAACGGAATGGGATTTTTTAATCCGCACTTTGATGGTAATTATATCATGGGAATCAAAGAATACATTCGGATATTTTTTAAATACATGCTGAAAGCGCAACCGTTCTTGGTTGTGTCTTGGTTTATGGGTTCTGTTTGGACGCTGTTTTATACCGTAAAAGATCAATTTGCAGAACCACTTAAAAATCCTCTTAAGACTGAAGAGCGCGTAAACGAAATTGCCAAGAAGGCTAATGCAACCCCAAGACAAGTTCGGGAGCTTAAAGAATTATTTGTAGAGAATTCCAGTCGCGATCCAATGTTGATTATGAAAGAACTTTGGTTAGATCGTGCGTTTTTAATCGTGTTTAGTTTCTACTTGGTGTATTTACTTTTTTCGATTTTGAAAAGTATTTTTGATATTTCATTGTTTTGGGGATTGATTCCTTTGGTGTTCCTTTTCCCTTTCTTTCTTTTTTATTCAAAATCTATTGTTTCACACGTTTCCGGTTACAAAGAACCGGATGAAAAGATCCTCGCCATAGCTGGTCACATCAGTGCGGTATCCCGCATCGTTTTTGGACACACGCATATCCCAAGACATGAAATGATTGGGGGAATTGAGCACTTAAATTCGGGCACGTGGTCGCCTGGATACCTTGATATTGAGTGCACTAAGCCGATAGATTTGAAAAATTTTGTGTGGATATCTCCGTCTGATCAGGACGGTAAGCGCAACGCAGAACTTGTGAAGTATAAAAATTTGCAGGGCGTCAAGTAAGAAAACTTTTGTCCAGCTCAAATATAATGTGCAACCATCAAATCTCATTGAAATAACTGGAGGCTAGAAATGGCAGACATTCTTGTAGTGACAAGCAAAATTAAAAAAATCATCAAAGAAAAAGGTGATATGAACACATCAGCAGCGACTATCGAAGTATTGAGCAAAGCTGTTGAGCGTCTTTGCCTTAAAGGTATCGAAAGCGCGAAAGCTGATGGTCGTAAGACTGTTATGGATCGCGATATCATCATCGATCACATCTAATAAGCGATTAAGATTATAAATCTATTAGGGTCTTATAAAAAAGGGCCCTATTTTTTTGCTTTGATCGCAGTCGGTTTGAAAACCACCTGCAGAGGAAACGGCAATCCGCCGGGAAAGTACTCAGCTAAGGCATTTACGTAGATTGGAACCTCATCATTAGACCTGATGTAAGGGAAAATAGCTTTGTAGCTATCAATGTCCCATTCCGTTGGCTTTTTCGATCTATCGTCGAACTTACTTGCCAAAAAATTTTTTAAATCTGGATTCGGTTTATCAAACAGAGATGCGATATTTATGATTATCGGTTGTCCTTGGTAAACGTGTGGTTGGTCGCCCAAAAAAGCTTTAGCCAAGATATTGGCCTTATTAGGATCATTTTTGATCGCAATAGAAACATACATCTTGTACCAGTCATAAGCGTACTTTAGCCAGATCGTAGATTGGGTGCTGATACCAAACGCAGAACTCACATCGCGAGTTTGGTTGCGCAATTCCATTTCTGTGTAAGTCGTGGCCAGGATATTGGGATCTGTATCGATAGATTCTGTATTTGCGGTCATTGCTTTAATCGATTTCGAACTCTTTCGAATATTAAAAATTCCGGTGTATTTATAGGCAAGTTGAAAACTTAGTTTTGCATTCACCAAGGCCATCGTTTCCAGAGCCTGTAAAACGGGAACGGTTTTATCCTTTGCACACGAAAATTGGCAAAATTCTGTTTTGTACGTCTTAGATGTTAGCTGTGCGACAAGGCGGAAAACTTTGTTCATGCGTGGAACAAGTTCTTTGCTTAAATGTTCTTGTACATCATCGCGCTTTGTTAGGCGACGAACTTTTTTATCGGAAAGGTAGCTGTTTACTGCCGGATTTTTTTTCCAGTTGGTTGCATCTAACCCAATTACCATTTTCAGCAAATCAGTGCCCGACATCCCGATACTAATTTGATTTAACGTGACATTGTAACCACGAAATGGCTTCAACAATGAAAGCTCAAGAGCCATAAATTTTTCAGTATCGGCAATAGCAGCGTAGTTAGTATCAATTTTGGTAATTAGTGCTTCTAGTTCATCCGCAGTTTTCAATTTTCTAAATTCTGCGTCTAGAGAGCTTGCTTCGGCAGAAATTCCACGATGAGTAATTAGTGCCAGTTCAGGTGGAGTAAAATCGATCGTTGGTGCAAGTGGATCAATAGCAACGACCGTATTTTTTTCAAAATGCGTACAGCTTAGGTTTAATAAACTAAATGTAAAAATGTAGATTAAAAATCGATACATAGCTGCCCCTGTAGGAGGCTTTTCGGGATTTATAAAAAGATCATCATAGGACTAAGGTCCATTTTCGATCATCTTCAGGACCTCATCCCATCCAACTATAGTTACGCCAAGTGAATTTGCTTTTTCTAGTTTAGAGCCTGGGTCGTCACCCACTACTAAAAAGTTAAGTTTGCTGGAAACACCGCTTAGCAGTTTGCCACCATTTTCTTGAATTTGCGCCTGAGCTTTGTCGCGCGCTAGCGGCAGAGTTCCCGTAATTAAAAAACTTTTTCCGCTGAGCGGACCCGAGGTATTTACTTTAGCGTCAGCTACCGTTATTCCAGCAGTAATAAGTGCTTTAACCTGATTTCGATTTGATTTACTTGAAAGCCAGGTAAGGACTGACTTCGCAACTTTTTCTCCAATTTCTGGAACCTTCATTAGCTCGTCTTCACTGGCCTCAACGAAACGTTCGATATTTAGGAAGTGATCTGCTAAATGCTTGGCCGTTGTTTCGCCAATGTAGCGAATACCAAGTGCATAAATAAATCGGGCGAGGGTGGTTTTCTTACTTAGCTCGATCGACTTCAAAATATTGTCAGCCGACTTTTCACCTTGGCGATCTAGATTCAAAAGGTCCGATTTTTTTAAATGATAGAAATCAGCGAATGAATGCACAAGCCTGGTATCGACAAAAGTTTCAATCCAGCGATCGCCCATTTTTTCAATATTCATGGCCCGACGACTTGCAAAATGTTTGAGTGATTCTTTCAAAATGGCAGGGCATTCTGGGTTTAGGCAGCGAATGACGGCTTCGTCAGGGTGTTCATGCAATTTACTATCGCATCCAGGGCAGTGGGTCGGCAGACGATATGGCTTAGAATTTTTATCGCGCTTTTCTGGAATCGAGCGAACGATTTCAGGAATGACATCACCCGCTCGCTGAATAACTACAGTGTCGCCAACTCGAATATCTTTGCGATCAATTTCTTCTTGGTTGTGTAAAGTAGCATAGGTAACCGTGACTCCGCCGACTTTAACCGGTTTCATCAAAGCCACTGGAGTGATGGCACCGGTGCGACCGACTTGACAAAAAATTTCCTCAACCGTTGTTTCGACCGTATCGGGTTTGAATTTAGCAGCCGTTGCCCAGCGCGGACTTTTGGCCACCATCCCCAGTTCTTCTTGGGTTTTAATTGAATTTATTTTTACGACGAGCCCATCGATATCAAATGGCAGTTTCGATTTTGTATGTTCAAGCTCATTGTAATACTCTACCACGCCGTTAATACTATCACAGATTCGTGTGGCCTGAGCATAAGTTGGAATGCCGAGTTCTTTAAATTTTGCATAAACGTTGGATTGGCTTAAGAATGTGATGCCTTTGTAGTCGCCTAAATTATACCCGAAAAACTTCAAAGGACGTGATGCCGATATTTTTGAATCCAATTGACGGATAGAGCCCGCCGCTGCATTCCTTGGATTAGCAAAGGTGGGTAGGCCTTCTTTCTCTTGAAATTGATTTAGGTTTTTAAAATCTTCTTTCGTGATTAAAACTTCGCCGCGAACTTCTAAAAGCTCGGGTGGTAATTTTGTGTTCAATCTCAAAGGCACAGACTTAATTGTTTTAACGTTTACCGTAACATCTTCGCCTATGACGCCATCACCGCGCGTAAGGGCCTTTGTCAGCACCCCGTTTTCATAGATCAATTCCATGGAAAGCCCGTCAAATTTTGGCTCGCAGAAATATTCAAACTTAGATTCAATTTTTAGGAAATTTTGAATGCGTTGATCAAAATCTAAAAGATCTTGTGGATCATAACTATTTGCAAGCGACAACATCGGCAAACGATGAGTCCCTTTGGTGAATACGGGAAGAATAGCTCCGCCCACGCGATGGGTGGGTGAGCTAGAGGTCATCCAACTAGGATGCTTAGCTTCTATGTTTTTTAGCGCCGAAAAGAAATCATCATACTCTGTGTCTGATACTAAAGGCTTATCAAGTGTATGGTAATTGTAATCAAGTAGGTGAACCCAATCGATCAGCGATTGATATTCATCTTGAGTGATATCAATAGAATTTGTTTTCGCTTTAGTGGATATTTTTTCCGCAATTTTCTTTTGGTCTTTTACTGAAGACATAAAATATTTAGACTTCATTTTCCGGCTGATGGCAAGCATTTGAAGCAGTTCCATTCCTTGCGCGATCTTGATAAAAAGGTTATATTAATGCCGACGGAGACATTTTTTTGAATTCAAAATTAAATTGGAAAATTACAGTTGTTCTGGGGATCGCAGCACTATGTTTGATAACAGGGTACCTGTTGCAAAAACCGTTTTCACCGTCACCATACGCACGTTATGTACCTCACTGGACAACTCAGGATGTAAGCAAAATTCAGCTAGGTATTGAAAAACAAGAGAAAGCATTTCCTAATCTTAAGCGTGACAATGAAAAGAAAATTGGACTTAACGGCAGGGCTGAGCCGACAAAGTATTCGTTCGTATATATGCCGGGGTTTTCAGCGACTCGAAAAGAAATTTTCCCGGTTGTTGAATCATTGGCCAAACGGTTTTCCGCGAATTATTTTTTAACCCGCCTTCCCGCCCATGGGGAATCGGCTATTGAATTTAAAGATATAAAAGCTCAAGGGTTATTTGATACGCTGTATGAAGCCGTCGAGATAGCGCCAAAGTTAGGAAAGAAGAAAATTTTTATCGGAACGTCAACGGGGGCGGCACTTGTATCTGCGGGTTTGGTACAAGATTTAGATATCGATGCCGCAATTTTAATTGCGCCGGCCTATGCGGTCTACCCGACGAACTCATGGTTGCTGAGTACACGTGCGGGTCCGCTAGTAAGCATGTTATTGGTTGACGAAGTTTACAAATGGACTCCCAAAAATCCTGAAATGGAAAAATATTGGAACACGTCCTATCATCGCAATGGTCTTACTGCGCTGTTGCAGAGTGTAGAGTACATTCGGTCTTTAGATTTTTCGATGATTAAAAAACCTGTCTTAGTGCTTTATACTAATAACGATACCGTCGTCGTTAATGATGCGACTTTGGCGAAATTTGCTGAAATTAAGCACCCAAAGAAACGATTAGTTGAAATTCCCGCTTCAAGTCACGTTTTAGCAGGCGAATATACGTCGCCGGAAACCACCGAAGTGGTCATCAAAGAAATTCATGACTGGATACAGTCCCTAGACCTTTAAATTTAACTCCTCGTTGAACTAAAAAGTAAATTGGCCTAAGCTGTGAGCAGTCTAAACTAGGAGTTTACGTTGGACGCTGAAACGCTAAAAAAAATGGCCCACTTAAGTCGCTTAGAACTTTCCGAAGCGGAATCAAATCAGCTAGGTAAAGACTTGGGTAAAGTTTTAAATTTTTTCAATCAAATTGCAGAAGTAAATACAACTGGTGTTGAGCCAATGGTTACACCTGTTGAGATTGAAAATTATCTGCGTGAAGACGAAAAGAATAATGAAATTACAACGGAAGAAATCATGGCAAACGCACCTTCACGTGCGGGCAATTTATTTAAAGTACCTCCAGTCGTTTAGGAAATATTATGGATATATTAAAATCGTCACTGAAAGAAATCAGCACGGCTGTGCGTGCGAAGAAAATTTCTGCCAAGGAAGTCGCGGAGTTTTATTTAAAACGTGCTAGTGCTCATAATCCAAAACTAAATGCCTACATCACGATGAATGCGGATGTGTTGGCGCAAGCTAACGAAATTGATTCTAAAATTGCCAAAGGTGAAGATCTATCTTCAAAAAAAGTATTAGGCGTACCTTTCGGTATCAAAGATATGTTGTGCACGAAGGGGCTGAAAACAACAGCCGCTTCAAAAATTTTAGAAAATTTTATTCCTCCATACGATGCAACAGTTGTTAGTCGTATTAAATCTAACGGTGGTCTTGTTTTAGGAAAATTAAATCAAGATGAATTCGCCATGGGAAGTTCGAATGAAACTTCATACTATGGTTTATGTCGAAATCCATGGGATTTAGATCGGGTTCCGGGTGGATCAAGCGGCGGCTCGGCAGCGGCACAAGCCGCAGGTCTTGCGGCAGCGACTATCGGAACAGATACGGGCGGATCTATTCGTCAGCCCGCTAGTTATTGCGGTATCGTAGGTGTTAAGCCTACGTACGGTCGCGTATCCCGCTACGGAATTATTGCCTATGCCTCAAGCCTAGATCAGGCGGGTCCGATGGTTAATTCAGTGGAAGATGCGGCTTTAGTTTTAGAAAGTATTTGTGGTTTTGACCAAATGGATTCCACAACATCACAACGATCAGATATTCAATTTAGTCAGAATATGAATAAATCCGTGAAGGGTTTAAAAATCGGCGTATTGAAAGAATTTCTATCGGATCAATTAGATTCTGACGTCAAAAAATCGCTTGAGTTGTCCATCGAGAATTTAAAAAAACAAGGCGCCGAAATTGTCGAAGTATCGATTCCATTAACAAAACATGCGGTTCCTATTTACTATTTGATTGCATCAAGTGAAGCGTCTTCAAATTTGTCTCGCTATGATGGAGTTAAGTTTGGTTACCGTCACGATTTCAAAGATCTTTCGAGTGTAAGTTTGGACTCATTTTATTCTAAAACTCGCGGCGATGGTTTTGGTTCTGAAGTTAAACGCAGAATTATCATGGGTACATATTGCCTATCGAGCGGGTACTATGAAGCGTATTA
Organism: Bdellovibrionaceae bacterium UBA2316; assembly: GCA_002345205.1. Taxonomy (GTDB): domain Bacteria; phylum Bdellovibrionota; class Bdellovibrionia; order Bdellovibrionales; family Bdellovibrionaceae; genus UBA2316. The sequence goes on from DDVI01000027.1 coordinate 34,516, forward strand.
TGGCAAAGCCTCCCAGGTACGACGTATGCTGAAGGCTCAATTCAGCGATGTATTTAAATCATGCGACGCTTTGATTTCACCCGTTTCAACGACTCCGGCATTCAAAATTGGCGAACGTATCGACGATGCACTTGCCATGTACTTGAATGACATTTTCACGGTGTCTACAAATCTAGCCGGCATTCCGGGGATGAGTATTCCGTATGGTTTAAGCCAAAAGAATCTACCCATCGGCATTCAATTAATGTGCAAAGACTTTGATGAGCAAAATATGTTAAATATTGCAGCTGCCTTAGAAGAAACATCGCCTGTTCGGGGCACTCAGCCAAAGGGGTTTGCATAATGGCTTACGAAATTCGCGGGTTTGAAGCCACAATTGGAATTGAAATTCACGTACAGCTGAACACCAAGAGCAAAATCTTTTCGTCTGACGGAACAGAGTTCGCGGCTGGGGATAACGAAAATATTTCTACAGTCAGTGCAGGTCTGCCAGGCTCGCTACCCGTTTTAAATAAAAAAGTGGTAGAGTTAGCAGTTAAAACCGGTTTAGCTCTGGATTGTAAAATTCGTCAGAAATCAATCTTCGCACGTAAAAATTATTTCTACCCTGATTTACCTAAAGGTTATCAGATTTCCCAGTATGAAGAGCCTATTTGTGAACATGGATTCGTAATGTTGAAAATGCCTGACTATGAAAAACGAATCAGTATTACGCGCGCGCACTTGGAAGAGGATGCGGGTAAATCTACGCATCAAGGTGACGTGACTCTTTTGAATTACAATCGCGCAGGTGTTCCATTACTTGAAATCGTTTCAGGGCCAGATTTGAGTTCTCCTCAAGAGGCAGCTGAATACGGAAAAATTATTCGTCAAATCGTTCGATATTTAGATGTTTGCGATGGCAATTTAGAAGAAGGCTCCCTGCGCTGTGATTGTAATGTCAGTGTTAAGCGTATAGGCGAAAAAAAATTAGGAACTAAAGTTGAATTAAAGAATATCAACTCGTTCCGGTTTATTGAAAAAGCCGTTGAATACGAAATCGAACGTCAGATTGATGCGGTTGAGCGCAATGAAAAAATCATTCAAGAAACTCGTCTGTATGATTCTGACAAAAATAGAACGTATTCGATGCGTATGAAAGAAGATGCGCAAGACTATCGTTATTTCCCCGATCCTGATTTATTACCGATCCTGATTTCTGATCAAACGATATCAAGTATAAAGTCGTCACTGCCAGAATTGCCTCAAGCGCGCCATAAACGCCTGGTGGGCCAAATGGGACTGCCGGCCTACGATGCCGATGTGTTAACGGAAGAAAAAGATATTGCTGATTTTTTTGAAGCGGTGGCGAAAGCCTGTGGAAATCCAAAAGCGGCGTCGAATTGGATCATGACAGAAGTTATGCGGGAAATGAAAGAATCGCATATGTCTATTAGTGAATCTAAAATGACTCCAGAATTGCTAGCGGAATTAATCACGCTGATTGACAAGCAAGTTATCTCGGGAAAAATTGCAAAAACGATTTTCCCAGATATCTGGGAAACAGGCAAAAATCCGCAAAAGTTAGTGGATGAAAAAGGTCTTGGGCAAATAAGTGACGACTCGATTATCGAAAAAATCATCGAAGGCGTATTAAAAGACAATGAAAAAAATGTGGCTGAATATCGCTCAGGAAAAACCAAAGTATTTGGATTCTTTGTTGGTCAGATTATGAGGTTATCTAAAGGACAAGCCAATCCAGACAAAGTAAATGAAATTTTGAAAAAGAAACTGGAACAGGGATGAAAACAAAAGACCTAAAAATAGCGACTATTGATATTGGATCAAACTCGTTCCTGTTGCTACTGTGTACGGCTAATCAAAGCGGCATCAGCACTATTCAAAAAGATGTGGTTGAAATCGTTCGACTCGGACAAGGATTAGCTAAAAATAAAAAGTTTTTACCTGAAGCTTTAGATCGTGCAAGAAATACCCTGACGACATTTAAAAAAATGATTGATGAATTTCAGCCAGATATTGTCTTGCCTAAAGCGACCGCGGCGGCTCGCATAGCGGAAAACCGTGCTGATTTGTTATCTATTGGAAAAAACTTGGGATTAGAAATAGAAACTATTCCTGGCGAGCAAGAAGCTAAAGTCACCTATCAAGGCGTATTCTGGGGTCAAAAAACTGATGAAACGGGCTATAATCTATTAATAGATATCGGCGGTGGATCTACCGAATTGATTGTGGGTAAAGGTGCTAATATTGAATATAGTGTGAGTATCCCATTTGGCGCGGTTCTATTGACCGAGCGATTTATTAAGAGCCACCCTGTTGTTTCTGATGATGAAATGAATTTAGAAAAGGAAATAGATGCAGGAATTGCTGGTGCTTTGAATTCAATTGCAAAATTTCCTGTTAAAACAGTATTAGCCGTAGCCGGCACACCCACGACATTGGTCCAGATTATTTTAGGTGGCTATGACGACGCTAGAATTAATGGATATTCCTTAACGTTAGAAAAATTATTAGAGCTTGAAGGCAAGTTAAAATCACGAACTGTCGAGCAAAGAATTACAGAGTTGGGAGTTCCCAAAGGCCGCGCTGACATTTTATATGCGGGCGCAGTTTTACTTAGAAAAATTATTACCTCTGTAAAGTTAAAAGAAGTAAAAGTATCTACTCGCGGCGTTCGTCACGGGATCGTGGCTGATTATTTTCTGAGTCAGCACTAGTTCTTCTGCAATTAAGAAAGGCAGGCTACATGCAAAGCATAGTTAGAATGATCTCCCCCGCACTATTAATATGTTTTAGTTTTTTGTCATTAAACAGCTTTGCAGAGGGTCCGAAGTTTAAAAAGGGTACTATTGTTATTAATGGTATTACACTGAATGCAGAATTCGCGATCACGGAAGATCAACAGCAGTATGGCTTGATGAATCGAACAGAACTACCAGAAAACTTTGGGATGCTATTTATTTTTGACCAGGAAGACTATCGATCATTTTGGATGAAAAACACGTTCGTGGACCTATCTATCGCATACATTAGTGCTAACAAGAAAATTTTGGAAATCATCGATATGGATGCTTCGAAAAGTTCGCTGGATGCCAATCCCAAAACGTACCCAAGTAGTGCCAAAGCGAAGTACGCCCTTGAGGTAAAACAGGGTTGGTTCAAGAAGAACAAGATAAAAGTCGGTGACTCTCTTAAGAAAATTAATATTAGATAGTTAGGTAAAGTAGATACGTTAGCTGATCTTTAGCACAGGTTTCCTGGCCAGAAGAATTGATTCTAAGCTGTAGGTCTAGATAGAAAAAATTTTCTTGAGTCCTGTACCTATAAAAGAATTGATTGTCTCTGCCGATGTGCTTAAATAAAAAGTGAAACTTTAAAGAAAACGTTGGTTTCTATAGATCAAGGATGAAATATATGAAAAAAATATTGTTGGTTCTCTTAGCGTCAACAGCACTTGTTATCTCGAGTGTGAGATGTACATCAAGTGACACGAGCGGAGAAACTGGTGAACAAATCGCTTCTGAAGGTGGCGAAAACCCTGAAACGATCTCTGAAAACGGTGAAGCTTCGGTTGGCGATGCTACTGGCGGAGAAGTAGGTTCAGCTGAAACACTATCAGAAGGGAACTTAACTGATCCTGGAGTGGCAACAGATCCTTCTCTTGATCCCAATGCAGTCCCTACTGACAATACGGCACAAGTTACAGATCCAAATCAGCAACTAGATCCTAATGCAGCACCGGCGGATCCAAACTTGCAAACGCAGTCAACGACTGAAAATCAGCCGTCGGCGACAGACACATTATCGAGTACACCGGCTCCTACTGAAACGGTTCAAACACCGGCAGTAACGGAAACAGCTCCAGTGGTTGCAGAGGTTCCTAAGGCTCCTCCTGCTGAATATCAAAAAATGAAAACTGAAACTTGGACCGTGAGCGGCAAGGTTGTGAACACGGTATATTTTGCGCGTGAAGGTGACACGTCAAAATCAATTGCAGAAAAAATCTATGGAAACACGGATAGAGAAAAAGAGCTTAAGAAAATCAATTCTTTCATGAAAAGCAGATCGGTAAGAGTAGGAGATAAAGTTTATTACAATTCTCCAAATCGTCCAGATGATAGTACTAAAATTGTTACTTATTTCGAAGACAAAGGAATTCAACCTCAAATATACGTAGCAAAAGAAGGCGACAAAGTTAAAACAGTCGCAAAAGAACTTTTAGGTTCTACTGGTGCTTGGAAAGAGCTTTACGGTTCAAATTCATTTGAATCTAGAAAGACATTAGATCCAGGCACGGAAGTTAAATATTGGAAAGATGATGTGGCTACCGCTCCAGCGATGGCCGCGACAACAGCTCCGGATGCAGGTTTACCGCCGCCACCACCGCCAGACATGGGATCAGCTCCGCCGCCCCCACCGGATATGGCCGGAACTCCGCCACCACCGCCGGACATGGGATCAGCTCCGCCGCCCCCACCGGATATGGCATCAACACCTCCACCACCGCCAGATATGGGTGGTCAAGGTTCGATGAAAGATCCTGCAAGTACTTCGGGTGACGATTCAACAATCGCTGGAATGGACCAAGAGACAATCATGATCGTTGGTATCGGTGCTGCGGCTCTTTTATTAGCAGTCATCTTTATCGTGAAGAGAAAAAACAAACAAAGACAAGAGTTCGAACAAGCAATGAACGAAACACAAGTGGGTTAATCCCTACTTGTTCTTGGTTAGAAAATTTGGAATTGAAAAAAGAAAAGCTTCTGGAGACAGAAGCTTTTTTTATTGCCTCATTAAAAAGTGTGGTTCACTAACTAGCCGACTTTTTTAAGAATCTTATCTAAGACATCACGGCGATCAGAACGTTGTGCCTCAACGAAATAAATCAAATCATCTACGATTTGAACGTCTCGATTATTTACGGGCATAAATTTTAAGCCACAGCCGACTGAATTTGCCCATACCACCGTTGCCTGGATTTTTCTTTCACGACCGGCCACTTCGAAAAATACCACCAACTTATCATTTGGTTTTAAAGACGAAGACTCTTCATGCTCTAAAAACGCGCCCGTTAAGCTGATGTTTCTTAGATTCCCCTTTGAATTTTCGCGGGAATAATTTTTCTTAAAAGAAACAGGAAGTAACAGCTGGGTTCTGGGTGCTGGAATGTTATTTGAATCCACTTAATGCTCCTTTATTTATCATTTAGATTCTCGGAAATTTTGGAACAAAACTTTACAAAAGATTTATGTAATATTCATGAAACGTCTGCAAATAAGGGCGCTCATGGAAGATAATTGTGTTTGTTTATTGATTTTTCAGTGTATCCCAGGACTTTAGTTTTAGAAATTCAGGACGCTATGGTCATAATTGAAGTGAAGATCTAGTGGATAGGGCTTTTAGCGCCGGATAGAGCGTATGAGAAAATTTTAGAGATTTGCGGTTTTTAGAAAACCTAAGTCATATTTACCACTTAGGCTGCCTTTTTTTGTGCCTGGTTCCCGTTTTGAGACAGTAAGCTAGAGCTTTTCTGGGAATTTTCCATTGACAAAAGTCGAGGTTCCGCTAAACTGAGGGAGTATTTGTTCTAAATACCCTTGGTTTAAACAACCCTACAATAATTCTCTTTAAAGGTTCATTGATAAATTAATTTAAAAATCAATTTAGTTAAAAAAATCCTAAAAGAATTTTGCATGCCAGTTGTTTTATAGCCAGCCAATTATATATAAGGAGTCGTGTTTGTCGGATTCAAAAAACACCAGTGACAAAACAGTTGAGGTCGTTAAAAAAAGAGGTCGCGCTAAACCAGCCGACGAGGGAAAAAAAGCCAAAGCAGACGATGCGGCCCCAGAAGCTAGCGTTCAGGAAACGGCCCCCCCGCCTCAAGCCGCTGAAGCCTCAGCACCAAAAGAATCATCAGCTCCAGAATCTACACCGATCCCAACAAGTACAGAAGCTGTAGCGACTCAAACAAGCAGCGCTCCCCAAGAATCTCGTCCACAACAAAATCAAGATAACCGTGGTGGCGGAAGCAACAACCAAAACAAGCAACGTTACGACAACAATCGCAACAATTACTACAAAAATAACAGTGGTGGTGGCGGTAGTAACCACAAACAAAATTATCAAAACAATAGAAACCGCAATGATCGCGGTGATAGAAATGATCGTTATGATCGTTATGATCGTAACAACCGCAATGATAGAAACGATCGATATGACAATGAAAGAGCAGATCTAAGAGATCAAAGAGAACAGTATCAGCAAAGACAAGCACAGAAACATCAAGGTCACGGCGATGACGTGAATCCAAATCCAGATGATATTAATTTAAAAAACCAAGGATTAGACGGAACTGAAGTCGATATCACTGGAATCAACTTAACTGACGAAGAGAAAAGCTGGTTATCATCTAAAGACTTAAAAACAAAAAATATCCAAGAATTAACGGGCCTGGCGCTTAAATTGAAAATTGAAAATGCTGCGGGTCTTCGCCGTCAGGATATGATTTTCGAAATCCTTAAACGCTCAGCTAAATTGGGTGTAGATATCTACGGATCAGGGGTTCTTGAAATTCTACCAGATGGTTATGGATTTTTAAGATCTCCGGACTACAATTACCTACCGGGACCGGATGATATTTACGTATCTCCATCACAAATTCGTCGCTTTGGTTTAAGAACGGGTGACACGGTAACTGGAACCGTACGTCCGCCAAAAGAAGGCGAACGTTATTTCGCACTTCTTAAGGTAGACACTTTAAATTTTGAGAATACTGAAAACGGTAAAGATAAAATTTTATTCGATAACTTAACGCCACTTTACCCGCAAGAGCGTCTTAAGCTTGAGCATGGCCCGGCTGAATACACAACTCGTGTTGTGGATTTGATGAGCCCACTTGGTAAAGGTCAACGCGCCTTGATCGTTGCGCCACCGCGTACGGGCAAAACAGTATTATTACAAAATATCGCTAACGCGATTACGACTAACCATCCAGAAGTAAAATTGATCGTTTTATTGATCGATGAGCGTCCTGAAGAAGTTACAGATATGCAACGTACAGTAAAAGGCGAAGTTGTTTCATCGACATTCGATGAGCCACCGACTCGTCACGTTCAAGTTGCGGACATGGTTCTTGAAAAAGCAAAACGTTTAGTAGAGCACAAACATGACGTTGTTATCTTGTTGGATTCTATCACTCGTCTAGCTCGTGCATACAATACAGTTGTTCCGCCATCTGGAAAAATCTTATCTGGCGGTGTGGATTCAAATGCGCTTCACAAACCAAAACGTTTTTTCGGTGCGGCTAGAAATATCGAAGAAGGTGGATCATTAACTATTATCGCAACCGCGCTAGTAGATACTGGTTCAAGAATGGATGAGGTTATTTTCGAGGAATTTAAAGGTACGGGTAATTCAGAAATTCACCTTGATCGTAAGCTTATGGAAAAACGTATTTTTCCATGTATGGACATCAACAAATCAGGTACTCGTAAAGAGGACTTGTTGATTGACCAAAAAGATCTACAGCGTTTATGGATTTTAAGAAAAGTTCTTTCTCCAATGAATCCAGTCGATGCGATGGAATTCTTGTTAGACAAAGTTTCGGCTACGAAGAGTAATGCCGCGTTCCTGACAAGCATGAGCGGCGGTTAAGCGCGGGAGCTGCCCGAAAAGGGCGTGATCCTTCGTTGTCGTAGTCGGCCTACTTGAGCGGCGTACTTAAAAGTACGCCGTTTTTCTTTTAAGATTTCTACTATTTTCTCTAAGCCGGTTTTGTCGGATTCAGAGAAGCGATTTTGTTTTGGTGAATCTAAATCGAAGACACCAACTAAGTTTCCTTCTTTATCTATTATTGGAAGTACAATTTCGGATTTTGAGGCGGAATCGCAGGCTATGTGACCTGGGAATTTTTCTACATCTTCAACGATCACGGTCTTCTTTTCAGTGGCGGCTTTACCGCAGACACCTTTTGAAAGTGGAATGTAAATGCAGGCAGTTTTTCCTTGGAATGGCCCCAAGACTAATTGTTTTCCGTCGTACAGGTAAAAGCCTGCCCAATTTAAATCAGGCAATTGATGATAAATAGCGGCCGAAATATTGGCTAAATTCGGAATTAATTCTGGCACCATCATGCCTCTAACTTCAGACGCTATTTCATTCCAAAATTTTTCAGTATTTCCGTAATCTAGCTTTCTATCATTAATTTCAAACATTTTTACGCGACCAAATCTTTAGTTTTTTTAAAGGGTTTTTTGCGAACAAAACAAACAGAGCCGTGGCCGTTGCCAAAATATTAAATGGAACAGAAATAATATATAATGGAAGCGCTAACTGTAAACCCAACGGGACTTGCTCTATCATATATTGGAATGAACCGACGTTTTCTTGTAGTCTTCCCGACTGCATATCGTGATACGCCCATAACATAGAGCTCGGGATAGAGGCCAAGACGACAGAAACAGGAACAACCAGAATACCAGTGAGTATATGCAACCATCTTTTAGACTCTGCGAAGACAAGTTTCCAAACTGCGGCGATGGCGCCGAAACTAGAACTCATCACCCACCAATAGGTTGTTGGATTGTCCCAGTGATAACTTGGCATTTTATAGAAACTTCCATAAGGTTGATTGCCAAATGTGCTAAAGGAAACAAAAGGGAATGCCGCAATTGAAAAATCGATTTCAGTCACCTGAATGATCCAGTAGCAAAGCTGACCCAGAAAAAAACAAGCAAGTGTATAAATTAAGAATAATTTTAGAAGTTTCATTTCTAAAACTTACCCTACATTTTACGAGCGTCAATGATCCGTTTTAATTTTCCTGTCCGAGCATTCGTATCTAAGTCTGTCATGTGGACAAACTCTAAAACCAGCGGGTGGATTAGTTTATCATCCACTAGCTTTTTAATCATGCTTCTTTCTGTATAGATATGTTCCACAATTTCACGTTGAATTGCATCTGTTGGGTTATTAGCAGCTACGCGGATTACAAGTTGATCGTGACCTTCGAAGTGCACTAGACGTAATTGGAAACCTTTAATGTGGATAAAGTCGTGGAACTTATTTAGTAACTGACTCATATCTTCATAATAGATAGTAGCGGGGCCTACGCGAGCGCCTTCCTCCGATCGACCCAAAATTTTAAATTTACGATAATTAGTTACAGTGACATCATCAACCCACATCGCCCGATCTCCGACAGGATAGCGAATAATGGGCATCAGGGACCGAGTTAAGTTTGTTAAAAACATTTTCCCGGGGCGGCCTGGCACCGTGATTACTTCGAGGGTATCTTCATCTAGGATTTCCATAATTGTGTATTCCGAAAACACGCGGTGTTCTTGGATGTTGCATGTTTTATCTAAATACCCAAGAAGTCCCCCATCCACGCTGGCGTAGCCAATCGACTGGATGTGAACATTTGGAAAGACACTTTTAATAAACTGGATTTGATCTTCATACATACTTTCACCGCCAAACAGAATTTTCTGTGGCGCGTGCAAGGAATTTTCTTGAGCGTATTCAGTTAACTTCATAATAGTAGTCGGAACGCCAGCCCAAGTCGTAATTTTGAACGAATTCATGGTTTCAATAATATGATCAAATTCAGCACCACCACTTAAAGGATAGTGAACGACGTTAGAGTTCGATTTTTCAATAGATTTAGAAATAAACATAAACGAAGCATACAAGTCACCTGCATAAAATAGATTAGCAATGCGTTCACCTGTTTCCAATCCGCCTTTCCGCATACCTTCGCCGAAGGCTCGGGTGAATAGTTCCCATTCGTCTAGCGCAAAGAAAGAAAATTTGGGATTTCCTGTTGTGCCGCCGCTTTTAAAAACGATGCCGTCAGCCTGGCTAGCCGTCAAAACTTGGTTGTTGTTAATTGAGTTTGCTTTCCAAAAGGCCGCACTATCTAAAATGGGCAATTGATCGATGGAAGAAAACGCGCCGACATCTTTGTAGAGATTTTTGTAAAATGGCGACCGTGTGCGGGCCGTTTCAACTAAGTCTTTCAATGAATAGATCTTCATGTGAAACCCCTGTTATCAATAATATGTAAAAGCTTTCCGCTAGCAGAACTGCGCGACATTTTTTCTGACGGAACAATTTCTATCTTAACTTCCAGAACTTTTTCGTAATTTACTAACTCGTCTAAGTCATAATAAGTTCCCAAGAACGCCTTTGTTACATCATCCATTGAACTTAAACCACGAACACTAAGGGACCTTAGGAAGCTGGTTTCATCTGCGTCTGAAGAAATCCGGATCGTCATGAGTTCTCTGTTCCCATGCTTTTGAATAACAATTTGAAACTCACTCGATACTCCAAGTTTTTCAGTCAGTAGAGAACCAATATGGTTATAGTTCAGAAAACTTCCCGCCGCGCGAAAAATATCACCATATCTGCCGTGTAATTCAAAACGCGGAGACTTTCGACCACAAGGGCAATCCGATTTAACCCAGCGACCGAGGTCACCGACATCGTAACGAAGTAGGTTTTGATCTTCGCGGGAATGGGTAGAGAAAATCAAACGCCCAAGTTCATCACCTTCCACCGATTGCAATGAATCTACTTTTAAAATTTCAAGATGGTGAATGTTGTGATGTAAATGATATGTCTTATTATCTGAATACGGACATTGATATCCTAATGGGCCCATATCCACACTGCCATAACTTGCGGATTTAATAACCAAAACACCAAACTCGCTTTTTAGTTTTTCAATTTGAGCAGTAGTGAATGCTTCGCCGCCATAGAATATTTTTTCAATAGTTCGCTCTTGTGATAACCACTGACGGTTGTGTTCAAGAAGTTGCATTAAATACGATGGCATTCCCATCAGAGTATTAACTTTGTATTTTTTGATGATTTGCCCAACAAAATCATAGTCCATGTAGGCAGACATTGGAAACTGCACTGCTTTTAGTTCTTCCATGATGGTAAAGAAACTTAGAAATCCGCCATATAAACCACCACCAAAGAACAAGTTCATGGTTCTGTCTTTCTGTGGATCTAATCCTGCCGCCATTAGACCGTTTGCCGCCGCACGCATCTGAGTGTGATAATCAACATAAGTAAACTGCGAGATTTTCGAAACACCTGAACTACCACCACTTTTGAAATAAAGCTGTGAGCTTGCTTGATCCGGTATGTTTTGAAAGTCCACTTTGTCCATCAAGTTTTGTGGAAAATGCGTGAAATGAATTTTGTTTTCATGGAGATCATCTAAAGTCGAAAATGAAGATAATGATTGTATACTTGATTCTAAACTCACGCGACGGACGTAGCGATTTAAAGCAAAATGCCCATCATGAGGTTCACCCATATAGCTGTCTTGCATTTTTCCATTGGAACGAATGCGAGTCACACCACATGAATAGAACAAACGACTCAATTCAAATAATTCAGTAATATCGCAGGCTAGACCTACTGTTTGCAAATACTGTTTCATTGGTCTAAAGGTTTTAAGTACCTGGCTCCTCTGTATAGGCTTAACCCAAATAGTTTTATAAAGTGGTGACGCACGCAATGAGGTGCGGGAATCAATCCAGATACGCCACTGGCCATCACTATCTTCAATAACGTCGCTATATTCTGCCATCAATGACTTTTCGGTTTTTACAATTAAGCCCATCTTGGTAATTTCAGCATTTTCCATATCTGAAGTATCGTTGGGTGAATAGTTACCAACAACGGCCTTCATCTGCTTACCAAGATAGTCAGAGAATAACTTTAAATCTTGAAAACATGCATCTTCTAGGTACACGCATTGTGGACTTGAACAGGCCTGTTGGTTGAAAACAAATATATCATGGACAAGCGTTTTCACGGACTCGGGGTTTTGCCATTCTTTTTTTGTAAGATAAGAAAAGCTAATCTTGTGACCCCAATCAATGAAACGCGCCGATGACGGGACACTTTTCCTAATTTCATTAATCGCCTCTTCGCCACCCCAAGCGACGACGCCATCGGCATGGGAATACAAACGTTCTAGCAGCGATTTTTCTTTGGAACTAATATTCACAACACAGATGCGGCTTTTCCATCGAGCCGCGTGCGAATACTGCGTAAATTCATTAAAGAAATCTTGGGTGAATGAACTCGAACTATGGCTTAGTTTTAAAATGTTAATGTTGCCCGTCATCAATCCTTCAAATGCGCTAAGAACAGGTAAAGCATAGTCATTTCCAGATAGAACTTGGACGATTAGGCCAAGTGGCTCCCATTTTTCAAAAACATTACCGTCAGAATTAATTCGTTTACTTGTAAATGGAGTGAAACTACCAAGTTCATTATTGATCTTAAATTTCAGCTGCTTCTTGGAAATAAAATCAGCAATAGATGAGATAATTTCTTTTGCCACTTCGGACGTTAAGCCGTCTTGCATCGTAAGCGTAGCCACCAACCGAGCCTTAATTTCCGATTCAGATTTTAATTCTTTAGAAAATGCATCACTTGATTCCACAAACGAATCTACATCGAAGTTTTCTACAAGCGCAGATTCAATGCAGGATTCAATCGTTTCAAGTTTAGTGATCAGTTCATCATTGCCGATAGTTTGACCTTGCCAAAAGTGCGTTCTCATACGAAATCCTTTAGTAATTCCGCCGCAGCTACTGCACAGCTCTTATTTTTTGAAATTCCAGCGCGTCCTAAAACTTCGAACCAGTCTGTATTTAAACCACACCCGCAGGATTCACCGGTGTGCAATTTTCCAAGGTCACCCATTGTCACAGAATGGGCGGGAGCCGATGTTATGTACGGGGAGATAAACTGAATAAAACCAGGTTGTTCGTAACCTACGGGTTCTAACGTTTTCAAATTGCGAATAATAATTTTCGAATATATCGGTGCATGGAAGTGATGATTTGCGCATTCAATATAAGGAATGCAATGTTCCACCGATCCAAAACCGTCCCGCAAACGACTATTGGGAATTCCTAGCTGATCTTCTGCTAAGGCATATAGTTCAGATTTTTTAATCTCTTGATTGGCATACCCTTTCCAACCACCACCTAAAAAGACAAGCGATTCAGGAGATAGCTTTAATTTGGGGTATTTTAAATCTTTCATTCTTTGTAAAGTGAAGTAAAAAAATGATGGGAAGCCAAAAATGCGAACCGGAAGCCCTTGGATTTCATATTCCTGCAGAGTCCGCATAGCGCCGAACACATCGAAATCGTGAGTTCCCTTGCCCGTAAATTTTAGGCAATATTCAGCCCTATTTACGGGAGCGTATTTAGTTAGATAATTATCGGTAAACGCCGTACCTAATTTTGAATCGGGTTCAGTTTGGTAGGTATACAGTAAATAGTTTGCTTTTGAATTGGGTGTGATCCAGCCGAAGTAGTCGTATATCAAATCAACCATCTTTTGGGCGGAACCCAGACTCCATTCATCAAAAAACATTTGTGATTTTTGTCCGGACGTACCAGACGACGTTAAGTTGATATGAACATTGTCATCGGAAACAGACTTGACGGCGTGGTATTTAAAAAACTCGGCGGGAATACTAGGGATTTTTGTTAAATCGCCATCCCATGTGTTAATATCAAAATTAGAATCTCTTAATAGCTGGCGATAGAAGGTCGATTTTTCCTGATGCCAGCGAATGATTTCTTTCATGGCCTGAATAAACAATAAGTCCGTTTCCGCAGACTTTGCATAGGGTTCATAAATCTTGCAAATTTTTTCTACGGCCGATAAAAGTGCGCGATTAGGAGGAAAAATTTCTTTATTTGTCATCGAATACCCCTAGAACATCAAGATGCATTTGCTTCCATAAATCCACATACTGATCAATATAAGGCTTGAACGATTTTTCGATTTGCATTCCACGGAAATTTAGTGGCTCCATTGAACGTGTCATCAGTACCAGGTCCATAAATTTACCTTTGTAATCTAACATTGCTGGGTAGATAGCAGACGGTAAAAAATTAACATCTAGCAATGTTTCTAACGACAATATGCTATCCATCGCCATTAAGATTTCCACATACGAAACTCCGTAATCATGAAGCTGCTGAAGTAGAGGACGCAGACGACCCGCCATTGAATAAAATGGCGCTGTGGCGGTGATCAATGCGCAGTAGCCGTCGGATTTGCTTAAGTAACCGTAGATATCAACTTCGCCATTTTTTGAAGTAAGAAGTAAATTCGGCTCATGAAATGGAAAAAACACATCAAACGGATCTTTAAATGTTTGGGCGAAACGTCGTTTAACAAAATCAGGGGCTAAGATAATTTCAAACTCTAAATGTTCGCCGCTGGGCTTTGGACGGACCATTTTCAATAACCGTGGCATCGGATGGGGCGATTTGATATATTTCTCGCTTGCCTTGAAAATCGGACCAAGCGCCTCGGGGACTTCTTCGATGCGCGCCCGTTTTTTTAACACTTCGGGATCATGCTTCGCCATCAAAGTGAGAGTTTCATAGCTGGCCAGGCGGTGTGCATTTGGGAAGATTCCCAGAGGCTTAAATTTATTTTTAATGAAAACCAATTGCGGACTAACGCTCAGGGTTCGAGTAGTAGCATAGATGGAATTTACGATCTTGTTATCTTTCATCAAATAATCAGACGCGTGGTTTAGAAGAATAGAAGCTAAGCCTTTGCTTTGATAGTAAGGATGAGTAACAAATCCTTCCGCGCGCGCGATCTTGAAAAATACGTCTACTTCAAAAACGGCAGACGCGCACAGGGCATTTTTATCTGGATCCACAATCACCAGCCAAAGACTATCCTTTTCTAGAATAATTTTCTGCATGACGGTACGATCAGTTCCCAGCGCTAACGGATAGTTGCTGCCATAAATGGTAAAATACAAGGTTAATAAGTCCTGAATGTCAGAAACTTTTGCTCGACGCATGACTAAACCACTGTCTAACTTAATAACTTCACCATGCTTCATTCAAAAATCTCCTTACCGTGACGACGGAAAGTAAAAAAAGACAGAGCTGCAAAAACAACAAGCACAATTCCGCTTACGCGTCCCAAATCAACAATAGGAAACGACTGCTGCAAAAATCCAAGTAGTGCCAATGAAAACGGTAACGTCGCCGTGCTGATTAGATTAACTAAGCTCATCACTTTAGGAACATCGCTCGCTTTCGGTTGTGTTTGCAAAATGTTTATAATCAAAACATTTGCTACACCCAGGGCGAAACCCATCAAGAACAAAGAAAATGAGGCGACCAAGAAACTAATGTTATGGACGCCTGCCGCGCCCGCGAATGTAAACACTGAAAAGCCTAAACTTAATACGACTAAAAAAAACCAAGCCCAAAAAAGTGGTTTGGTTTTCACCGATATAAAGCTAAGCACGGCCCCGCCCAGCAGGATGCCAGCGCCAACAACGGTTTCTAAAATTGCGAGCGAATTAAATGAATTTCCAAATAAGTCTTTTGCCATGGATGGCATCAGAACTTGAAGTGGACTCAATAGAAGATTCATTAGTAAGAATACGCCCAGCATTACGGCGATGATCGTCTGTGATTTCAGAAAGCCAATAGACAGAGTTTGGCTTTGTTCGTTTTCTACAGAGGTTGGCATTTTATTTTTTGTAACAAGCGATAACGCGTAAGCCGAAACAAGGTAGCTAAAACCCGTAATCGCAAAAAGCCCGCTCAAACCAAATCTATTAAATGCGAATAATCCCAACACTGGGCCAAGAATTGTTGCAAATGATGTTACAGTAGAAAGCTTGGCCGTGAGTTTTTGTACAGCATCAGATTCTTTGATTTCAACCGCTAGTGATAAAATCGCTGGATTAAAAAATGCTGAAAAAATGTTAGAGATAAAAACAGAAACAAATAGAAGCCACAACACCCGTTGTCCAGATTCTGTGCTTAACAAACTTGGAAATAGAAAAACCAGAACAAATGCTAATAGGTAAATAAATCCCCGCATTAGATCAGAAAACAGCACTGTCTTTAGTGCGCCAAAACGGATAATCGCAAAACCTGAATGCTTCACTAAAAGGGCGTGCGGCAGTCCACCTACCACAAGATACCAAATTAGAAATGCTTCACCAAAACTAGATGTTATGAACCAAATTAAACCAAGCTGAACCATACGATCCGACACTTGTGAGAGCGTTTGCCCTACAAGTAACAATAAATCATCTATCTGTGCAGATCGTTTGATTGCCGTCGTATTCATATAGTTTTATCCAGTATAGAAGGTAGCGAATTTTTAGAATTTGGTTAGTGTCAAAACTTTGTACAGCACAATTTTCATAGAGTGAAAATCGAACTAAAGCATATATAGTTTAGTTCGCGGAATTTCCGTCGTGTTTCAAATCAATGTGACGGATTTTGTACAAAAATCTTGCGACCCTATTGTGAAAAACTACTTTCTAAAATAAAACATCACAGTCAGTTAACACAATATTCAACTGGGGTGGTTGTATGAAATCGGTATTGATTTTAATATCGTCTATTTTATTTTTAGGTGCTTGTAGCAATTCAAGCGATTCTAACGAAGGCGGCGGAGACGCTGGTTCACAAATAACGTACGCGACATATGAAATCAGCGAAGGCTGTTCTACCGGTGTTCAAAAAGTAAATGCGGCGAACGAAGCCGAATTAAAAAAGGCGTTCTGCGAAAAGTTGAAAGACAATACGGCTAACGGTAACTGCGCGTCTTATCAACGTGAAGAAGCGTTCAAGTCTATGCAGTGTGAAGGCGTATGGCCGCACTCCTCTGGCTCAGGTTATAAATCAAATAGCTCACAATCCTACAGCTATCGGGTAAATTCGTGTAACACGGGCTTCCACTATTTCGCTTCATCAAATTCGCGTAGTGGGCAAAAAGCGTATTGTGATGCTTTGTTGAATGATGATTTAAATCAAAACTGTGCACGTGAAAAACGCCAAGAGCAATTCAACGAATCACGTTGTAACGAACTTTAGAAATTAAAAAGCCCACTCCATGGTGGGCTTTTTTTAGGTACTAGCTTGTTTTTTCAGTCGCTCTGATTTGTCGAGGTAATAGTCCCAAGATCCATCATAAATGCTGACTTTATTTTTATCGACTTCAAATACACGAGTCGTAATTTCACGCAGGAAATAGCGATCATGGCTTACGATAATAACTGTGCCTGGGAAATTCTTAACGGCATCTAGTAAAACTTCACGTGAAACGATGTCCAGGTGATTTGTCGGCTCGTCAAGAACCAACAAATTCACAGGGCGAGCCAGGATACACGCTAGAACTACCCGACTCTTTTCACCGCCCGATAGGACAGATATTTTTTTGTCGGCTTCTTCACCTGAAAATTTAAAAGCACCCAGAAGGGTTCTAATTTGTCCCATTCCCGCAGTTGGCAAATGGCTATGAACTTCTTCAACGATTGTGCTATTGGGATCAAGGACATCTAATGAGTTCTGACTGAAATAACCAAGTTCGATGCTGGCGCCCAGTTGCATGTTTCCTTCAGACGCTTGTGTTTGGCCAGAAATGATTTTGAGTAAAGTCGACTTACCCGCACCATTCACACCGACCACCGCCACGCGATCTAGACGCTTAATAAGGCCATTAGCCTTAGAGAAAACGAGTTTTTCTTTACCTTCATCGGTTTTCCAAATTTTCGTTAAGTTCTCAAACTTAACGACTTCATCACCACCACGCGGAGGCACAGGCCATTCGAACTGGATTGCTTTTTCCTCCGTGGGAATTTCGATGCGATCAATTTTTTCTAATTTTTTAACTCGTGATTGAACTTGAGCCGCATGAGACGCGCGAGCCGCAAAACGAGCAATGAATTCCTCTTCTTTGGCAAGCATGTCTTCTTGGCGTTTAGCTGCCGCAATTAATTGTTCCATGCGGATGGCTTTTTCTTTTTCGTAGTAGTCGTAGTTGCCAGAATATACCGTGATCGTTTGGAACGCGACTTCAACGATTTTGTGAACCAGGCGATTCATGAATTCACGATCATGGCTCGTCATTAAAATAGAGCCTTTAAACTGACGTAACCATTCTTCTAACCAAACGATAGATTCCAAATCTAAATGATTCGTCGGCTCGTCCATTAATAAAACATCGGGATTTAAGAGTAGGATCTTGGCAAGGGCGATACGCATTTTCCAACCACCGCTGAAGCTCTCGGTCGGACGATTGTAATCTTCGGGTCCAATACCTAATCCCGTCAGGATTTCCTGCGCGCGGGATTCAAGGTCATATCCACCAAGAC
This sequence comes from Bdellovibrionaceae bacterium UBA2316, assembly GCA_002345205.1. Taxonomy (GTDB): domain Bacteria; phylum Bdellovibrionota; class Bdellovibrionia; order Bdellovibrionales; family Bdellovibrionaceae; genus UBA2316. The sequence goes on from DDVI01000027.1 coordinate 52,718, forward strand.
GTTCAAAGTCGGCTTGCATATCGCCATACTGTTCTAAAACCTTAACCATTTCATCTTCGCCCAAATCAGGGTCAGACAAACGAGCCTCTAAACGTGCGATTTCTTTTTGTAATTCACTAATTTTACCCGCTGACGAGATAACTTCTTGAAGGGCTGTTTTGCCACCCATTTCCTCGATATTTTGGGAAAAGTAGCCGATTACGGTTTTATCAGATTTACTGATTGTGCCGCCATCAACACCCTCTTCGCCGACTATAATACGGAAAATAGTACTTTTACCGGCCCCGTTGGGACCGACTAAACCGATTTTTTCGCCGGGGTTAATCTGGAAGGAACCGTTCTTATAAAGGACTTTGTTCCCGTACTGCTTGGTAATAGAAGATAAATGGATCATATAAGCTGCTGGTTTTAACCAGATTTTCAAATATTTTCAAAACTTCTTTTTTTTAAAAAAAGGGTCTCGACAGACTGAGTCGCCTATGATAGTCCATAGTACCGATTTAGTAATAAAACCAAGAGGTTCCTAATGAAAAAAGACTTACACCCAAAAGTAAACACAGTTGTGTTCAAAGACATTTCTTGTGATTTCCAGTTCTTGGGCAACTCAACACTAACTTCTAAAGAAACAGTTAAATGGGAAGATGGTAAAGAGTATCCGTTAATCAAAGTTGAGATTTCTTCTGCTTCTCACCCGTTCTTCACTGGTAAACAACGTTTACTTGATACTGAAGGCCGCGTTGATAAGTTCAAGAAAAAATACGCTACATCTGCTAAGTAGCTTTTTCCAATTTCATATTTTAAGAATGCGATTAGTTCATCTAGTCGCATTTTTTTTTATTTTATACTCTATTTCCATCGGCAGGAATTTATGTTTTCAAAATTAGATGAAGTTGAATCAAGATATGAACAAGTAAATCTTTCACTACAGCGTCCTGATGTTGCTAGCGATCAAAAAAAATATCGTGGCCTTATGAAAGAACTAGCGGACTTAGAAAAAGTCGTAGTTCTATATCGTGATTACAAAAAGAAAACGGCCGCGCTTAAAGATAACAAAGAATTACTAACGGCAGAATCTGACAGCGAAATGAAAGAAATGTTTCGTGAAGAGATTCGTGAGCTTGAAGCCGCTATTCCTGATTTAGAAGCTAAATTGAAATTAGCGCTGATTCCTAAAGACCCAAATGATGATAAAAATATTATTCTAGAGATCCGTGCGGGTGCTGGCGGTGACGAAGCTTCTTTATTTGCGGATGAACTTTTCCGTGCGTATGCCCACTATGCGGGAAAACAAGGATGGAAAGCTGAAATGATGTCGTACTCACCAGGTAACGTTGGTGGCGCTAAAGAGATTATCGCATCTATTTCAGGTGATAGCGTATATAGTAAACTAAAATATGAAAGCGGCGTTCATCGCGTTCAGCGCGTACCGGAAACTGAAGGTGCCGGCAGAGTTCACACGTCAACAATTACCGTAGCGGTGATTCCCGAAGTAGAAGAAGTCGAAGTTAAAATTGATATGAAAGATATCCGTATCGACGTAATGCGTGCGTCGGGTGCCGGCGGTCAGTCGGTAAATAGAACTGAATCTGCTGTACGTCTACACCACGAACCTTCTGGTATTATCGTGCACTGCCAAGAAGGCAAATCGCAGACTTCAAATAAAGAAAAAGCCTTCAAGATTCTATATTCAAAATTGCAAATGTTAGAAGATCAAAAAGTTCTTAAGGAAGCCAGCGATGCGCGACTAGAGCAAATCGGAACTGGTGATCGTTCAGAACGTATTCGCACGTACAACTTCCCACAAACTCGGGTAACAGATCATAGAATTGGTTTGACCACTCATGCCCTGAATGAAATCATGGCTGGGGATATCAGCATTCTAGTGGACTCACTGGTTGCTCATTACCAAGCAGAAGCACTTAAAAAACAAACGAGTTAAACTATGACCATCAAAGAAGTTTTGGATAAAACCATAACTTTTTTTAAAGCCAAGGGATTTCATTCTGCCCGTTTAGACGCGGAATTAATTATTTCGCATGGGCTTGGTTTAGAGCGATTGCAATTATATTTAAAATTTGATCAACCATTAAAAGACCCGGAACTAGAAAAATTACGTGAATTGGTTAAACGTCGTACAACAGGTGAACCTATTGCGTACATATTAGGTAAAAAAGAATTCTACAAAAACAGCTTCGTTGTTAACAAAGCCGTTTTAATTCCCCGCCCTGAGACCGAAACATTGGTTGAAATGGCCGCGGATTTTATTGGAAGCAAAAAATCTCTAGATTCATTTCAAGTTTTGGATATTGGTGGTGGTTCCGGGTGCATCGGTATTTCTTTAGCGAAAGAATTTCCTGAAATCAAAATCACTATCATCGAAAAATCTAGCGAAGCTGCGGACGTAATCAGGGAAAACATGGTGTTAAATCAAGTCAGCAACGTAACGGTTTACAATTTAGACGCGGATGATATTGAAGGCTTCGTTGAAGCTTATGCCGATGGTCATCCCGCATTTGATTTGATCGTTTCGAATCCGCCATATATCGATGTTGAAGATAAAGAAGTGGAAGAGAACGTTAGAAAGTTTGAACCTCAAGATGCTTTGTTCGCTGAGGATAAAGGATATATATTTTTAAAAAATTGGGCGAACAAATATTCCACTTTATTAAATGAAAACGGAATGATGATTTTTGAAATGGGTTACACGCAAGGCAATTCTATTTTAGAACATTTAACAAAGCTGAATATTTTTAAATCTGTAAAAATCAAAAAGGACTTAGCTTCAATGGATCGTTTCATTGAAATGGCTAAATAGGTGACGTATGGACAGAATGGCGGTCTCTGGTGGACACGTTTTAAATGGTCATGTGAAAGCAAGTGGCGCAAAGAACTCGGCGCTTAAATTATTATTTTCTACAATTTTAGCAGAAGGAACTCATCAATTTAAAAACGTTCCGGAATTGAAAGACATTGAATCAACGGCGGCGCTACTAGAAAGCTTAGGTATTCAGTGTGAACGAAGGGGTGAAGATTTTTTTGTTCATTCAAAAAAATTGAACAGTCTTCAGGCTAGCTACGAATTAGTCAGAAAAATGCGCGCAAGTATTTTGTGTTTAGGTCCAATTTTAACGAAGTACGGTGAGGCAGTAGTGTCGTTGCCAGGTGGTTGTGCTATTGGATCGCGACCTATCGATCTACATTTAGACGGTATGCGCGCATTGGGCGCTGAAATTGAATTAAAAGAAGGTTTTGTTCACGCTAAGGCCAAGCGTTTAAAAGGCGCTACGTTTTTATTTGAAAACGTTACCGTTGGTGGAACGGAAAATATGATGATGGCTGCAGCTTTGGCCGAAGGCGTGACTATTCTTGAAAACGCAGCGAAAGAACCAGAAATAGTTGACCTAGCAGACTACATGATCAAGATGGGCGCAAAGATTACAGGTCACGGAACCTCAATCATGAAAATTGAGGGTGTTGAAAAATTAAAACCAGCCGTTCATTCTGTAATGCCGGATCGTATTGAAGCGGGAACTTTACTTATCGCGGGTGCTATTACTGGCGGTGAAGTTACAGTTGAAAAATGCGTACCAGCTCACTTGGATGCATTATTATTTAAATTAAAAGAAGCGGGATTTAAGGTAAGTCAGACAGACACAACAATGACTGTAGAGCGTACAAAATCATGGGAAGCAGTAGACATTACAACTTCGCCTTATCCTCAGTTTCCTACAGATCTTCAGGCGCAGTTCATGGCCTTGATGACGATCGCAAATGGTACAAGTATTATTTCTGAAACTGTTTTTGAAAATCGCTTCATGCATGTTCAGGAATTAATGCGTTTAGGTGCGGACATCACACCGAAAACACGTGTTGCGGTTGTTCGTGGCGTTCCTAATGGATTAACCGCGGCGCCAGTGATGGCAACCGATTTACGCGCTAGTGCCTGTCTAGTTTTAGCGGGGTTAGTCGCTAAAGGCGAAACGATCGTTAACCGTATTTACCATTTAGATCGTGGTTACGAAAGAATGGAAGACAAGTTAACGTCGTTAGGCGCTAAAGTAAAACGTATCGTTTAGTTTATGAGGCTACTTAACACTAGTCAGTGAAAATTTTGGTCTCGCCTTCTTTTAAAACTTCGAAATTGTTAACGTTGGCTGCTTTTTTTGCTTTTTCTAAATCTAGGACGGGCTGACCGATGCCTTCGTCGGTCAAAGGAAAAGTGCCAAAGTGTATTCCGATAGAACGTTTTGGCGCTAAATCTTGATGAGCTTTCACCGCATCTTCGGGATTCATGTGGGCATCTTCCATAAACCAGCGCGGCTCGTATGCCCCGATGGGAAGCAATGCAAGACTGATGTTTGGAAACATTTTCTTTGTCTGTTTGAAGTGATCTTTATAGCCGGTATCGCCCGCGAAATATATAGTCGCATGGTCAGTTTCGATCATAAATGCACACCAGAGGGCCTCATTGGTATCGTTAAAAGACCTGCGTGACCAGTGGTGGGCCCGTAGAACGTGAATTTTAATTCCTAGCTCGGGAATATCAACGGATTCGTTCCAGTCTTTTTCTTGAATACGAGGCTTTTTAGAAAAATTCAAATACTGAGAATTTTTTAAAGGAAGAACGAATAGAGGGGAAAATTTCTCGTTAATAGTCTCTAAGGATTTGTAATCCATGTGATCATAATGATTATGGGAAACAAGAGCGATATCGATGGTAGGTAGTTTATCTATTTCCATTCCCGGAGGGCGTACGCGTTTAGGTCCAATAAAAGATAATGGGCTTGTTCTCATTGAAAACATGGGATCAGTTATAATGTTGACTAATTTTTTAGATGTTTGAATTTGAATTAAAAACGTCGAGTGATTAATAAATGTTAACGCAAATTCGCCAATCTTAAGTTCAGTTACAGGCTCGGGAATTTTTTCATTCGTTTGTTCGTCCCACTTAACAGCATTTCGGTTCCACTGCCACTTAAGCAAATCAGAAAATGTTTTACTCTTTTGATCTACAGGATTAAAAAATTTTTCGCCGTCAAAATGATCAGACACAGAAGTTCCTTTTGTTGAGCAGTGAATTGAAGAAGCGAAAGAGATTAGAATTAGAAATTTTTTCCAACAAAATTTTACCGTCATGAAATAAAAAGACTAGCAGGGATGCGGAAAATAAAAAGCAAAAAAAAAGCCTCTGTGGAGGGGACCAAGAGGCTTTGAAAGACAATCCTGGAGGGGTCCAAGGGACTGTATTTATAAGATTTATCCATACTATGTATAAGAAATTCTTAGCTGGCAACTATTTTTTTCGAATATTTACTTGTTTTGTGTTGACTCTAGAGCTTTTACTACAGCAGAAACGGCTTTTACGTTTACGGCCAACAACAAAACACACACCACATACAACAACACTAAGATTTTCAATCGCACTTAATTTGTAAAAGCAATCACGAAGCCAATCGTGAATGGGCTCAAAGCGGATATAATGCAACTAGGACAGCTTCGAGTTCCAAAAGCCTCTTAATATTGAGTTCTAGTTTGGACCTAGGTTCTAATTTGGAACTTAAATCAGTCTTCTTTTGGTGGTTGGGCCGTGCTTCTTCTAAGATAAGAAAGAGTTCAAATATGGCAAAAATTTCAATAACTTGGATTATCAAAAATCAACGTGGGCATATCAAGGGCCCTTATACCACTATTGAAGTTTTGAATTTCATTTCAAATGGAACATTTTCGGGTGAAGAACAAATTACAAAGTATCCCGGGGGTGAATGGACAACGATTTCCAAAGAGCCCGAATTTTACGAGAAAATTTTAGAAACGTTAGAAAATCAGCTTAAAGATCCGAGCCCCTCACCGAAAGAGAATAAAAACGAAACTAAGAAAATTAATAAAACGACTCCGAATGCAGCTAACTTCGAAGAAACGGTTGCCGTTCCCCCCGAACAACGAGCGGTAATTAAGCCATCCGTATTGCCACCTCAGCAGCAAACAAAAGCGCCAACAACGAAAACTTCGCCACAGGAAATCAGGCAATTTATCGATCAGCAAAAATCTGAAGTCATCGAATTAAAAAACATCGATAGCGAAGTTAAAAAGGACAAATTAGATACGCTACGCTGGCCAATATTCGGTGTAATTCTGGTTGCGGCGATCACACTTATATATTTTGGTTTGTTTGATGACGGAGGCCACGAAGTTACAGATAAAGTTTCTTTAGTTGCCCCTGGCCCAAGTAAAGACGTGCTTAAACCGAATGAGATCGAAGCGCGAATCGGAAAATCGCTTCAATTAGTTAGCATGGACACGACTGAAAAATATGAAGAGGCACAAAATATTCTAGTCGCTACTATTGAAAACTCTATCAAAAATATTAAAGCACGGATGATTTTATGTGCCGTCTATAAAGAGCTTTGGCCCTATTCTCGACAAAATGCAAATGATATAAAAGCCATTGGCCAAGTTTCCAAACAAACTAAGTCTATGAATAAAATTGATCCAGCAGGCATGCTGTGCGAATCAGTTAAGCTGTGGACAGAAGGTCGATATTCCGAAGCGCAGAGTGTGGTCGATAAGGCACTAGAAAAGGATTATACAAATTTTTTCCTTTATCAGATAAAAGGCGAAATTCTGGAGCACGACAATCAGAAATTAGTAGCCGAATCATTCTATCAAAAAGCGAAAGAACTCTCGGGCCAATGGGTGAAGCCAATTTTTTCGCAAGCTATGATAAATGCGAAACTTAATGATGCGAATAAGGCGTATCAATTATTCGCTGATGCATTGAAAATTAATAGGCAGCATAAAAATTCGATCTTTGGCGTTGGGATTCTGGAAGCTAGTCGTGGTCAGCAAGAAAAGGCGATTTCCTTTTTAACCAAAGGCTTAGATTTAGAAGGCAAGATGGATAAAAACATCGAATCGCAAGGTATAGAGTCATTGGTAGAAATATACTTAATTAAAGGCGACAAAAAGAAAGCGATTGAGTTAGCGAATTTAAATTTGGCTAAAAATCCAAGTAAAAAATCAGCGCTACATTTGTGTGATCGACTCGGGGGCTGTGATAAATCAGTCGTGAAAAACGCGAAGCCAGGTGAAGAGCTATTCTTTAGCTGCCAGGCCCTGTATCGGCAAAAAGAATACTTGCAGTCACAAGCAGAATGTAAATCGGCGTTTGAAATGAACCAGAAAAACGGTGCGGCTGCCCTTACCGCTGGTGAATCCCTTTGGTTCTTGGGCCAAAGTATCGAGGCCATTTCATGGATTGAAAAAGCTATCAAAGCCGATCCCAGAAACGTAAAAGCCTATCTAAAAAAGGCCGAATTTTTATCAGATAGATTTGACTTCCTTGAGGCAGAAAAAGTTTTGCTTCAAGCTGATTATGTCAGTGGTAAATCGAGTTTCGAAGTCCAACGCGGTTTTGCATATCTCGCCTTCAAAAAGCGAGATTATGCCACGACGCTAAAGTTAGCAGAAAAAGCATTGAAGACCTACGATGCAGATCTTGAAAGCATCATTTTGTACTCGTCAGCGGCTCGCAATCTAGCATTGGGATTTCGAGTCAACTCACAGAAAGATCAAGAACAACGTCAAAAGTTGGCTCAAGATGCCTACACCTATGCTCTTAAGGCCATTGAGTTGGACTCAACCAGTATTCAAGCACAGATTAATTACGCAAAAGTCATCGCGACTCGACAAGGAGTTGAAATTGGCGGAGACTATTTAATTGAAATGATTAAACTCTACCCATCTTTGTATGAATACAGGGTAGCTCTGGCCGAGATTTATATTGAAGAAGAACGATACAAGCAAGCTATTGAAGAACTTCAACGTGTTCTTTCATTTAATGCAAAAGATAAAAAAGCGTTAATGGCGATTGCTAAGTCCTATTTCCAGGTTGGGGAACTAGATAAGGCGACAACATCCTATTTAACTGCGAGTAATCTGGATCCTTCAGACGCTGAACCCATTTTTGAAGTCGCAAAAATATATATGGAGCGAGGAAAAATCGATCAAGCCCTGATTCAGTTTCAACGGGTTCTGGGTTTAAATGCCAAGTATCCGAAGGCAAACTTCTATATTGGTCGACTAATGATAATTAAAGGTAACTATTCAGAAGCAGAAAAATTTGCGGAAATTGAAAAGAAAATGTACCCGCTTTTAACCGATCCTTATCTGTTGATCGCTGAAATTAAATACATGAGCAAAAATTATAGTGAGTGTGCAGCTGAATATGCTAGAGCCACCAACTTTGGCTCACAGCCGGCCGCGGTTTACGTTCAAGCCGCAAAGTGCTATCGTTTATCCGGGCAGTTAGATATGGCCCAAGGTTTTATTGATATTGCTGCCGAAAGAGAAAGCGGATACGAAGAAATTTACAAAGAACAAGGTGCCCTTTTTGAAAGTCGTGGCGACACGGTTTCTGCGTTAAGATCTTATTGCAAATATGCCGAATTATCACCAAACTCAAAAGATAAACTCGAAATCAAATCACTGATTCAATCACTAGGAGGCGAATGTGGGGATTAAAGATCAAGTCTCATCAATGGCTCATGGGGCGCAAGCTAAAGCAAAAACGTCGGCCCAGTCGTTTATGCAGATTTCATTTCGCTTGGTTACCGGCTTCTTTTTAGGTTTAACTTTGGCTCTGATAGGCCAGGAACTGACGGGTTATGGTTCATTTTCTTTGATCTTTTTAAACCTAGTTGTGTTGGGTTTATTCTTCCGCTTATCGCAAAACTGGAACATGATTAAAATTTTAGTTTTTGATTTGGTTTGTCTTCTTGTCATTCAAATCCTGAAAATGTATATATTGATCGCACCTTAGGGGTTACCGTCATGATTGATATAAAATTGTTAGAAAAAAAGCCTGAAAATAACGAACCTTCATATTTAGATACATACCGCGCTAATTTAGTTAATCGCAGCGCGGACACTAGCGTTCTGGATAAAATTTTAGAATTAAACAAAAAAAGAAAAGAATTAATTTTTTCAGCAGAATCAGAAAAATCAAAACAAAACAAAGCCAGCCAAGAATTAGGGAAATTAAAACGCGAAGGTAAAGACACTTCGACGTTGCAAGCTGAGCTTGGAAAAATTTCTGCTGAAGTTAAAGAGATGGAAAAAAAAGCTGGCGAAGTAGACGCTGAAGTTTACAATCTTCTTTTAACTATTCCAAACATGCATCACAGCTCGGTTCCGGTTGGAAATTCAGCTGAAGGAAATCAAATCGTTAAAACGGTCGGTAGTAAGCCTTCGTTTTCTTTCAAAGCCAAAGAACACTGGGAACTGGGTGAAAAGCTTGGTATTATTGATTTCGAGCGCGCAGGTAAAGTAACCGGTGCCCGTTTTGCCTTTCTAAAAGGTCATGGTGCGCGCCTAGAACGTGCGTTGATCCAATTCATGATGGATATGCATAGCGAAGTTCACGGCTATACTGAAATGATTCCACCATTTATTGTAAATACAAATAGCTTGATCGGCACTGGAAATTTACCAAAATTCAAAGATGATTTGTTTCATCTATCTGGCCAGGATTATTTCTTGATTCCGACCGCGGAAGTTCCTGTAACGAACTACTTTAATAACGAAACTTTAAACGAATCTGATTTGCCGAAAATGTTTTGCGCGTACTCACCTTGTTTCCGTTCAGAGGCTGGTAGCCATGGACGTGACACAAAAGGTTTAATCCGTCAGCATCAGTTCAATAAAGTGGAGCTTATGATCTTTGCTCCGCCAACGCGTTCTCATGAATTGCACGAAAAACTGACTAGCGATGCTGAAAAAATTCTAACTGAACTGGAGCTGCCATTCCGTCGCATGCTTCTGTGCACAGGAGATATGGGTTTTGGATCGGCGAAGACGTACGATCTTGAGGTGTGGTTGCCTGGTCAGAACGAATACCGTGAAATCAGCTCATGCAGTAATTTTGAAGACTTCCAAGCTCGTCGCGCGAATATCCGTTATAAAGCAGCGAATGGAAAACCTCAGTTTGTTCACACACTTAATGGCTCTGGCCTGGCTGTTGGGCGGACGTTGATTGCTGTTTTGGAAAACTATCAGAACGAAGATGGTTCGGTTCGTGTACCTAAAGCCTTACAAAAATTCATGAGTGGCGTGACGGAACTGAGAAATCCTTAGGCAATCCCGCGCACTAACGCAAAGAGTAATTTTAAAAATCCGTTGATCCGGTTTCACGTTTCCAATAGAACTGACCCCGGAGCGATGGTAGAGCGGTTGAATACACCAGTCTTGAAAACTGGCAGCCCTTCGCGGGGCTCGAGAGTTCGAATCTCTCTCGCTCCGCCACTTTCTGATAAGGAGAGTGGAATTCAAGAGATAAAAATAGTCTAAGCCCCCGAAATAAGAGAACAATAAAAACAATAACTTAGGCATCACGAAGAAAAATAAATTTTTCGATTCATCACAGAAAATCACGACTCATCACGGGAGTTGGCTACTTTTTGGCTACCTCGTGGCTACTTGAAATTTCAAAAAAACAACTGCTGAACTTAGCGCTGACGTAACCATTTCAACCCCTGTCTTGAACAAAAAATAATCTGATTAATTTAGGAATTAGAAATTCCAGGAGGTAAATTTATGGAGTCAGTAAAAGAAATTTTTGTAGCTCTTATGATTCTTTTAGGTGGAGGTTACGCCACTGAAAAAGTACATAATTACGTTAAGCAAATGACCATCAAGCAAATTCAAAAAGGATTTCCCCCCTTATCCGACTATTCGAAAAAACTTACAAGATAACAACCAGAGGCTAGTCAACGCATTCGATATGCGCTGACTAGCCTTTTTTATTTTCCCATAGAAAATTTTCGAAAATCATCACCCATTAATTCATAACAACAAAACTCAGCATGTTTAATCCTACTTAACTGCGAAAATTTGTTAAAAATTCTTTAACAATTTCAATAAAATATACTCCTGCCTTAAAAAAAAACAGCCTCAAACTTGTATTCATTCCTGTAAAAAATTCACTGTGAGTTCGCTATAGCGGTCTAAACAGTTAGAATAAAGCTAATTGCTCTACTTTAGAAATAACAACTTACTACCAGTAATCACACACTTAGGGTCAAGTCCTTCATTCTGGCACAATCTTCGCTCTATAAATAAGTATAAAGGAAATATTTTTGTGAAAACAATATTACTACTTGATGACGATGAAATTCATTTAAGCCAACTGAAGTCAGCTTTAAGTAGTGACTTCAACGTTATTACAACGATTCAAGCTAGTATGGCTTTTAGACTCTTGGGACAAAGTGGAGCTGATCTTCTTGTTGTTGATTTAAATATGCCTGAAGTCACAGGGCTTGATGTTTTAAGAGTAGTAAAACAACGTGATCGTAATTTTCCAGTGGTCATGCTTACAGGAGAAAAAGAAGCTTCTACCATCGTTGATGCTATGAAAGCTGGAGCTGATGATTATGTTGTGAAAAACACAGAAGACCTTGTTCAAAATCTAAAATTTAGAATTTCCAATTGTTTTAAAGTTATCTCTATCAAAAAAGAAAATAGTGAATTAGTAAAAACTTCTATAGCTAAAGAATCAGCTCACTATCAAATACTTGGCAATTCACTTTCAACACTGAAGCTTAAGGCTGAAATTGCTAAATATAAAGGAACGAATGCCAATGTTTTAATTCAAGGAGAAGCTGGGACTGGGAAAGAATTAATTGCTAGAACTTTAAATCTTCAAGAAGGAAATCCAAATAGGCCGTTTATCGCAGTAAACTGTGGATCTATTCCTGAAAACTTAATTGAAAGTGAACTCTTTGGTCACAAGAAAGGATCTTTCACGGGTGCTATTGATAATCGTACTGGTAAATTTATGGCAGCTCATCGAGGTGATTTATTTTTAGATGAAATCGGTGAACTTTCATTAACAGCTCAAGTAAAACTTTTGCGTGTTCTTCAAGAAAAAGTCATTACGCCAGTTGGTTCTGAAAAAGAAATTCCTGTGGATGTTAGAGTTATTGCGGCTACAAACAAGAATTTAGAAAAAATGGTATCGGCTGGAACTTTTAGAGAAGATCTTTATTTTCGTTTAAATAAAGTCATGCTTTTTACAACTCCGTTAAGAGAGAAACAGGAAGATATTCTTCTTTTAGCTGAAATCTTCGCTAAAAAACAAATGCCTTCAGCAATTTTTGCCAAGGAAACAAAAAAATTACTAGAAGAGCATTGGTGGAACGGTAATATTAGGGAGCTTAGCAATACTATTGAGCGCGCTTGTATTTTAGCTAAAGGGGATTCTACTTACAGAATTGAGCCCAGACATTTAGCTTTAAACCAACGTATTTCAAATTCTGAACAAATGGGACTACCTCCTGATTTACTACCCGTAACACCAGAGGAAATCTCCGAGCAGTCTTACAGATTAACTCTTAATTGGGTTGAAAAGAAATATCTAAAACGCTGTCTTGATTTACTAAAAAACGATAATCAAAAATTAATTCAGCTTCTAGGTATTGGAAAAACCAGGTACTATGAAAAGAAAAAAGATTTAGGACTTATTGAGGGTCAAGGATATGAGAGGTTATTTTGAATAATCTAGGCACTTTTTTGTTTTATCTGGGACAATTTCTTTCCTCTATGGGAAGTCTTACTTTTAATCTTTGTCTTGTGGCCTTTATGCCCCAAGCAGGTTTTGATTTAGCTCAGATCAGTCTTATTCTTGGTCTGCAAAGATTTATTCCTGTGTTTATTATGGGAGTTTGGGGACATTTAACTGATACTTTAAATCCTAAAACTACAGTGGTTGTTTTAGAAATTCTAGCTGGTTTATTATCTATGTCATTACTACTTATTTGGAATGAATCACATACAAATTATATCGCATTTTTATCAGTCTGCGTTTTAAGAGCCATATTGGTGAATTTTCAAACTGGAAGCAGGATTAAATTATCTAAATTATTAAGTGATGGTAGTTATCAATCAAATGCTAAACACGCTATTTGGCAGATGAAAGCTACTCAAGGAGCCACCTTATTTGCTGGCCTCATGGGGCTTGTACTGATTAAGTTTCTTTCTTTAAAGACAGCCATTATTTTAGACTTTATTAGTTTTTTAGCTAATGGCCTGATTATTTTATTTATTCCAAGCCATAAAGAAGAGGAAAAAAATACTTCTCAAAATATTTCATGGAAACAAAAGTTTTCAGATCATTTTAAATATAACAAACAAGCTGCCATCCTAGATATCGCTCTAGCAATTTCCATAGGTGGTTTGATTTCCTTCTTTGCTAGAGTTTCTGGAGCTGATCATATTTGGAATGCTTTATTTTTAACAAGTTATGGACTATCTGTGTGGATTGCGGGGTTTTTAGAAAGATCTGCTGCAAAAAAATTTAGTAGCACTCCTTTTTGGATAGTCATGAGCGTTTCCTTTGTTTTACTTGGAAAATTTGGTGGTCCCAATGTGGAGTCACTTATTTTGATGTTTATTAAAGATATTTCCTATTGGGTGATCCTTCATAGAATTTCAGGCCACATTCAAAATGATACCCCTGCTCATTCTATAGGGGCTGTTTCCAGTGCTAGATTTGCTATTATGGTTGTCATTTTATCAGTGGGTGAAATTTTAGTTGGAGCTTGGTCAAGCGTTGTGCCGTTAGAGGTAGAAAGTACTTTAAGGGCCTTAGTAGCACTTGCAACTGGACTAGGTATAATGATGGCAAAGAAAAAAGTTGGAGTTGAAAGTGACCGCCCAGCACTTTAAAATTTTCTTAATCATAATTATTTTCGCAGTACTAAGCTGTACTCAAAAGTCAGGTGGTAATATGGAACTTAACATTCATCTTCCAGATGTAAAACTTCAAATAGATCCACAAAAAATGGAAGATGCTTTTTCTATGATGATTGTCCTTCAACTTTTTCGTGGTCTTTTAAGATATGATCAAAATGGTGATGTCATGGCAGATCTTGCAGAATCTTGGACGGAATCAAAAGATCATTTAAAATACACGTTTAAATTAAAACCTATGACTTTTTCTAATGGAAAACCTGTAACGGCTAAACACGTGCAAATGACATTGGCTAGACTTTTTTATCTTGGATCTTCAATGGCCGCAGATATTGATTATATATCAGGTGTTGAGGAGTTTAAGAAAACTTGGGATATTTCAAAGTTTGGAGTTAAAGTTATTAATGATAAGGAAGTTGAAATTCATTTAAGTCACCCCTCTAGCTTATTTTTAAAACAAATAGCCGTTGTTGACTGCTCTATCTTAGACATTGAAGACTTTAAGCAAGATTTAGATTTAACCGTTAATGGTGGCTTTTCAGGTCCCTATAAAATTAAAAACCAAGAAGGCATGAAATTTACTCTTGAAAAATGGCGTAAGGATAAATTTGATAGCGAAAGACCTCCACAAATAATTAATTTTTATACTACGAAAGAAAATCCTAGTGCTTTAGCTAAATCTGGGAAAACAGATTCTTTAGATACTGACAAAGTAACATCAGAAGATGAAAGAGAACTAAGGAAATTAGGCTGGTCTTCGAGACCTACGGAACTTACTTATGAATGGTTTGTTATCTTTAACCCTAAATATGTGCCTATCGACGTAAGAGAAGAACTTTATAATAAAATTGATCCTGCCCAGTTGGTAAAATTCTTAGGTGAACCAAATTTAATTCCTGCTTATGGATTAATCCCCAATGGATTCTATGGTGTTGTGGACAAGAAACCAGTTTTTGAAAAAAATCACAAACCATACAAAGGAAAGAAAATTTCCTTCAAGCTTGATTTCCTAACCGGATCTGAGTTTGATAAAAAGTTAGCTCAGTATCTTAAAGAAAAATGGACTACAGACAATATTGAAGTTGTTCTAAATGAGATTAATCGTGGTGAAAAATTAACTCGGATGTTTTCAAAAACTGCTGAAGCTACTATTGGGAAAAAGGGAACTGATTATCCTGATGGGTACTCAGTTTTGACATATTTTAAAGGAAAATATGAAGCTAATTATTTTCATGTGGATGATCCTAAAATTGATCAAATGATTGCTAAAGCAGCTCAAGAATTTAGTCAAAATAAACGAGCTGATCTATACAAGCAGATTCAAGTGGAAATTATTAAGCATTACACTTGTGTTCCCTTATTTTTTGGTTCAACAGCATCAGGACTTTGGAGTGATAAAGTTGAAACAATCCCAGCTCATCCACTAGGATTTCATACAATGCCTTATGAAACTATTTTAATGAGGTCTATGTGAAATTCTCAATACTACTTGAACAAAGACTTAAAAAGATTCTCTTGCTTAGTTTAAGCACGGCAGTCATTGGACTTGCTGTCTATGGAATAGTTTGGAATCTTCACACACGTGAAAGATCAAAAGAGTTTATTCTTTCACACCTAAATGAAGTCATTATTGCTCAAGTGAATAGTCAAAATACTTTTAATATAGACGGTGAACTTAATCGCATTGTAAATTCATGGTCTAAGACCCAAGAGTTTCCTTTACGTGTTGATGTCTATCTAGATGGAAAGCATTGGGCTCATGGCGGCCCAATGAAAGCTTTTGGAGTACTTTACGCTAGTGAAAGCCACTTGGAATCTTTGTCCTCTGGGCAAAAACTAGCATTTGATATAAGCATGGACCTTTCTGGTCCTATATTTCGTTTTTTTATAGTACTTTCAATTTTTATCGGCTTTTTTGTGGCAGTTTATTTTAGCTTAAAAAAAGGACTTTCAACAGCCATTGAAGAAATTTCAAAACCTTTAGAGGAAAGAATTTCAAATTTAAGTGTGGCTTCTGAAAATTTATCAAATCACGCTAAAAATGGATTTTTAACTAATGATTCTCACATTCTAGAATTACAAAAGCTAGATCAATCACTTTATACACTGTTTACTAGAATTAGTTTACTTGAAAGTGAAATTTCAGAGAAAAAATACTCTGAAGGACAATTTCAAATGGCAAGGCAAGTGACTCATGCCCTAAGTGGAGCTATGAGTTCATTATCTTTATACATAGACCAAGCTAAATCAATGGATACTATGGATAAAAAGTTTTTAAAAAGTATATCTGAACAAATTAAGTCGGTATCAAGTGATTTAATGGGATCAAAAAATAAAATTACTTCTGAACTTTCAAAAGAAGAATTTAATCTTAAAGATTCACTTAAAAATATAGTTGAACAAAAAACTCAAGAACTTCAAAGATATTCACATAAAGAAATTACTTTGCATCTTTTTGATAGTATTGAAGATAATTTAATAGTTACAGCTTCAAAAGCTAAGTTTGAAAGAGCCCTTATTAATCTAATTACAAATTCAATTGAAGCCATAAGCGGCAAAGGCATTATTGATGTTATAATTTTTGAAAAAGATGGATTTGCTACAGTTACTGTAAGAGATACGGGTTGTGGTATTCCTGAAGAAATTTTACCTCAATTAATGAATGAGGGGGCTACTTTTGGTAAAGAAAATGGTAATGGACTTGGTTTATATCACACAAAACTTATAATTGAAGAGGAATTCAGTGGAAAACTTAGGATTGCTTCTTTACCTGGCCAAGGAACGAGAGTTAACTTTAAAGTTCCCGTTAAGAAAAATCAGTCAAAAAAAGAAGATATTGTTTTATTCAATAATCAAGAATTTATTATAGTTGATGATGATAAA
Organism: Bdellovibrionaceae bacterium UBA2316; assembly: GCA_002345205.1. GTDB lineage: Bacteria > Bdellovibrionota > Bdellovibrionia > Bdellovibrionales > Bdellovibrionaceae > UBA2316. The sequence goes on from DDVI01000027.1 coordinate 69,344, forward strand.
CTGATTCATCAAGCTTGGGATATCAAACTAGCTAGCCTAGCTAATAAGATTAAAGTTATCCATATATACTCTGTGGATGAATTTGAAAAATGGTTTTTAAAAAACAATAAAAGCACTTTTTCATCAAGATTATTTATATTTGACTATGACCTGAAAGGGTCTATGTCAGGGTTAGATTTAATTGCACATCATCAATTGATGTTTGAAAGTGTTCTAGTTACCGGAATGGCTAAAGAAAATAAAATTATTGAAGAAGTAAAAAAATTAAAAGTTAAAATAATTCCAAAAGATGAGCTAGCAAATTTAAAAATTAGTTTGGTAGAGAATGATTTCTCACCAAATGATACTCATCTTTTGGAAGTAACATAAAAAAGGAGTCACAAATGGAAACAGTATTTATTGACCTAGAGGCTTTAGAAATTGAAGCTGAGTCTTATGAAGCTGGCGCTAGTTCTGGAGGTTAGATGTTCCTAGCGGATAAGCATAATTTTGGTCAGCAAGTTGAGAAAGTGCAGCGGGGTTCTGATACATGGTATTGGAAGCCTCGCACCGTTTATTGGGAATGGTTTTTCTTTGGAAAGACAAGTCCACTTAAAAATTTGTTTGATGAAGTTGGTAGTCTTGGGACTAAGCCTTTATCAGAATATTTTTTCAATCTGGATATTGAAATTGAATCCACTTGGTGCGGTTATGCAAGAGAATATTCAAGTGAAAAGGTAACAATTTCTAATGAGCATTTTTATGCTTATGGCGCTTTAATTGCTTATTGTTATATTTTTGGTATCCGTGATTTACATAAGCAAAATTTAATTATGACCAAAACTCATTTCCAAGTCGTTGATGTGGAGGTTGTTTTTACTTCTCTATTACTTCCTCATGAAACTCTACTGCTTCCCTTTAAAGGTATTGGGTATGAATTTGCTGGTATTGGAGCTTTAGTAAACTCTCAAGAAGAGTTGATTGAAGAAAATAAGAAGCAATTAATTCATGGTTATTGGGATTTGTTTGATTTAGTCCTAAGGAAAAAGAGCGAAATTGGGGAAATTTTATCGAAACAAGATTTTTCAAGAAATCCTTCTCGAATGATTATTCGTAATACATCTGAGTATAAGTATTTTTTAGAAAGCCCTCCAGGCAATGCTTTGCTGTCTGAAATTGAACAAATTAGGCGCGGTGATATCCCGTACTATTTTAAATTTATTGGGGATAAAAATCTGTATTGGCTAAGCTCGCTTGGCACATATAGAAATGAATCTTCGGTTGCGGTTTTTCAGAGGGATATTGATAGGCATATGAAATATGAAAATTCACATTGGTGTGAAGATAGAATAACTAACAAAATTTTAATTACTGGAATGTTATACTTGCTGAAGACTTTGGATATTTTTCTAGAAATCAATCTATCGGATGATTTTTATATAAGAAATCATACTGTTCTTCATGAAAAAAGAGAATATAAATTTTAATGATCAACAGCTAAATAAAATTTCTTAAATTAAACTCTTCGTAGCTTTATTTAAAGAC
>DDVI01000097.1 GCA_002345205.1 Bdellovibrionaceae bacterium UBA2316
AATACTTCTTAAACACCCTCTTAGGCGAGCTTCAATTTCGCGCCGCAGAAGATTCCGCCCAATTCTCCTTTTGCTCTCTATAAAAAAAAATGATACCCGTTATCCTTTAAAAACAATCAAAGTTAAAAACCAATTAAGGAATAAGAAAGAGGACTAAAAATGTCAAAAAAATGGGACATAAACACTGTCAGAAACATTGGTATTTCAGCCCACATCGACTCGGGAAAGACTACTCTTTCTGAGCGTATCCTTTTCTACGGCGGTAAAATCCATGCGATCCACGAAGTAAAAGGTAAAGATGGTGTTGGCGCGACCATGGATTCAATGGATCTAGAACGTGAAAAAGGTATCACTATCCAGTCGGCAGCGACTCAGGTGTACTGGAAAGATCACACCGTAAATTTGATCGATACTCCGGGGCACGTGGATTTCACAATCGAAGTTGAACGTTCTCTACGCGTACTTGATGGCGCGATCCTAGTTCTTTGCGGCGTTGCCGGTGTTCAGTCTCAGTCAATCACGGTTGACAGACAGATGAAGCGTTACGGTGTTCCCCGTTTAGCATTCGTAAACAAATTAGATCGTCAAGGTGCAAACCCTTTCCGCGTTAAAGATGCTTTAGTTGAAAAACTACGCTTGAATGCAGTTATGGTTCAAATCCCAATCGGTTTAGAAGAAAACCACAAAGGTGCAGTAGATTTAGTAACTATGAAAGCGTACGTGAACGAAGGTTCATCTGGCGAAAAAGTAACTGAAATCCCTATCCCGGCTGAATTAGTTGAACAAGCTAAAGACTATCGTCAACAAATGATCGGTAAACTTGCAGACATCGACGACAGCATCGGCGAAAAATTCCTTATGGAAGAAGAGCCAACTGTTGAAGAAATCCGTAAAGCAATCCGTAATGGCGTTATCAGCTTGAAACTAGTTCCCGTATTCTGCGGTTCTGCGTTTAAAAACAAAGGCGTTCAATTACTTCTTGATGGCGTTAACATGTACTTACCAACCCCAGAAGAAAAACGTGAACATGCTCTTGATTTGGATAAAAACGAAGAAAAAATTCCTTTATTCCCCGATTCAGACAAACCTCTTGTGGCACTTGCGTTTAAACTTCAACAAACTCAATTCGGTCAGTTGACGTACATGCGTATTTACCAAGGTAAAGTTTCAGTAGGTGATTTCATCACTAACACGACTGATAAAAAGAAAGTTAAAGTTCCTCGTTTGGTACGTATGAACTCTGACAAAATGGACGAAATCCAAACAGCTTATTCTGGTGACATCGTAGCATTCTTCGGTGTTGACTGTGCCTCTGGTGACACGTTCACTGATGGAACAATCAATGTATCTATGCAATCTATGCACGTTCCAGATGCCGTTATCTCTTTGGCAGTCGCGCCTAAAGATAAGCAAAGCTCAAACAACTTTTCTAAAGCATTACAAAAGTTCAGAAAAGAAGATCCAACATTCCGCGTACACCGTGATGAAGAATCTGCAGAGACAATCATTTCTGGTATGGGCGAACTACACTTAGAAATCTATGTCGAGCGTATGAAGCGTGAATTCAATTGCGAAGTTGTTGTCGGTCAACCACAGGTTGCTTACCGTGAAACGATTATGCAAGACGGTCCATATGACTACACTCACAAAAAGCAAACGGGTGGTTCTGGTCAGTTCGCTAAAGTGGTTGGTAAGATTTCTCCTCTTGTTCCAGATCCAGAAAATCCGAAAGCAACGTTTGCATTCTCTAATGACGTTGTCGGTGGACGTATTCCTAAAGAATTCATCCCTGCGGTTGAAGAAGGTTTCCAAGAACAATGCGCTAAAGGTCCTTTGATAGGTTTCCCTATCGTTGGTGTTAACGTTAGCCTTGAAGACGGCTCTTACCATGATGTCGATTCCAGCTATATGGCGTTCAAAATCTGTGCGATGGCAGCTATGCGTGAAGCGTACCAAAAAGCTAAGCCGACAGTTCTTGAGCCTATTATGAAACTTGAAACGACAGTACCTGATGAATATCAAGGTGCGGCTGTTGGTCAAATTAACCAACGTCGTGGTGTTATCGTTGGAACCACTAGCTTCGAAGGAAGCTGTGTAATCGAAGCGGAAGTTCCGTTAACGGAAATGTTCGGTTATTCAACTGATTTACGTTCAGCAACAAAAGGTAAGGGCGAATTCTCTATGGAATTTGCTAAGTACTCACCAGCTCCTCGTAACATCCAGGAAGAACTAGTGAAGAAATACCAAGCTAAGCGTGAAGCTGAGCAAAAGAAGTAATTCTTAAGTTATTCAAATAGAATATAAAAAACCCACACTTCGAAAGGATTGTGGGTTTTTTATTTAAGCTCTAATAAATATTGTTTTTTAAATGTTTCCTAATGTGGTTGGTCAGCCTACGAGTATAAGCGTCAATAAAAAAAGCCCTAAAAACTATCTCTTTCCAGTTTTTTAGATACTTACCCCACCCATCAGAGTAATGAATTTTATCAGATATAATCATTTCTAGTAACCACGCATCCCGATATCTTCTGTTTGCGATACTATTAATGTATCGAACAGCCCCCTCATGCTGAACACCGATAAAGACTTTCTTACTGTTGAGGATGTTTCCAAAAGCATCTGACTCAATGCTTGTATTAAGAACCTCAGTGCAGTGCCTAAGCTCAAATTTAAGTTTAGTAAACGGAAACAGTGATTGAAACTCGACAGCAGTTTCCTTACTTGGAAAAATTAGAGTTACATAGCGCTTAAAATAGATCGAATGCCCTTCACAACTACTCAGCGATAGGTAGCCTTTTTCCTTTAGCGCGATAATTAGCGGCTTAATTCTTTCTTCAATATTATCTAAAAAAAATTTAGAGTATGGAGATACTGAGTGAGATGTGTATGAACCATCTTGCGACAAACCATAAATACGACCATCTGAGGATGTCCCAGGGTTAGTTGAA
>DDVI01000128.1 GCA_002345205.1 Bdellovibrionaceae bacterium UBA2316
TCCACAACAATTTTTAATATCTCCTTTAAAAACTTAAATTCTTTTAGTGAGATATTGATTTTTGGTCAATCTTTTTTGCTTTAATTTCTCGATAAGTTATTTCACCTTTCATTTCTATTTTAATCGCAGAGTGTTGAACTAAATCAACTATTGCCTCTAATATGACTATATCTTCTATAACTTCATTCCAGTGATTTATTGGCAACTGTGTTGTAAAAAAAGTCGACTTATTGATTGATCTTAATTCAAGTAATTCTTTCAAGTCTTGGGCTTCTGTTGAGTTTAATTTTCGCATTCCAAAATCATCGATTATCAACACATCATATGAAGCTAATCTTTTTCTAGTTGTTAAATATCGATTCAGTCTACGACCCTCATTGATCATTAAAAATAACTCTGTAGATTCTTTAAAAAACACTGTTTTTCGATGTGAACAAACATATCTTCCAAGCGCTTCTGCTAAATAACTTTTTCCCATCCCAGTTTGACCAACAAATACAACTGGCTTTGCATTCTCAAGCCAGCGTAGACTCATTAATTCTTGTAGTACAGCTTTAGTTACACCTCGCTTAACTGACATATCAAACTCTTCTAAAAATGCATTTCTTTTAAACTGAGCGCATTTTATTTTTTTCTCTATAAACCTGTCATCTCGGTATGACTTCTGTTTATAACAGCGGCAGATATGGCAACACAGTTATTGCAGGCACAGAAGTTAGCCTTACTTGAAAAAGAAATATTAAGATTAAAAAAACCACAGGTGTTAATCATAGATGAGCTTGGTTATGTTGATTTTGATACACAAGCAAGTCAATTATTTTTTCAAGTAATATCGGCACGTCATGATGCAAGACTTGGATTAGTAGTCACAACAAATTTAAATTTTAGTCAGTTCAATCAAATCTTTGCGAACGAAGCCGTTGCGACGGTTGTTGTTGATAGAATGGTAAATGAAGCAGAGATATTTTATCTAGAAGGAGATAGTTATAGAAAGCATCAAAAGACGATGAAGAATAAATTAAAGGAAAAATAATTTAGTTTTTCAAAAATGAGATTTTAAGAATTTAATCGCGATTTTTTTTTGCTCGACTCAAGCAAAGCGGCTCTTTGAAAATTTAAGATTTTGCAAGAAACTAAGAAATAAACACAATATTAGGTGGTCCCCATGGGACCACTAACTTACCAAAAATGGCCCCTTTTCACTCCACCGCCTACAATCTTTGGAAGCAATGCCTTTAATATGGTATTGTTTGTTCCTTTAGATTACCTTTTTGCAGGGCCCTTATTTACCTCTGTTAAGAGCGTTCATGCAGTGACTGCTTTTAGTGTTGTCACTGCTACTGGAATTGCTTTGATGGGACAGCTTTACCGAAAAAAAGAACGTTCGCGCTTCACAGAACCCAGTTCCGAGACAGTGTTGGTTGTGATATTGCTGTTCTTGCTGCTGCTCTATTTTTTAAAGGGACCAGCCTAAACCCGTTGGAAATAAGAGGCGGCTGGCCTTCGTTGTCCCACTAATTACTTTGCACAATTCTAAAATTGTCATAGTCAGTGATTAGCTGTGGAAGAACTTCATTGACGGCACCGCTGCCACTCATGAATCGTCCATAGAGGTTTTCCATTCGTGGCGAAACCCATTGGTCGCCTTTGCATAGGCGGTGTTTTTCAGGTTCCCATGGTCGGACCTTTCCTGTTTTTGGGTCCTTGTAAGCGGGAGGTTTAGTGGTACAAGCTGCGATCATTTGCTCTCGCGTTGCAGTGTCTGGAAGGCCTAGCCAAGATGCTTTATGAAAACCCAGGAGTGGCGTTCGTTCTGTTTTAATTGTGGTGTCAAGTTCGCTATAGCCTAAAACGTAATTACCTAAGTAAATTTGAGCGGGGCAATCGTTAAATGTTGTTGGAACATTTAATCTTGCTAACTTATTAGAAAAAATACGTCTTTTGTATGCAACCTCTGTATCGCTAGAGTCTTTTGCGCCAAAAAAGAATTCAAGTCGTCCTTTTTGTGCAAATTTGATTATAAAGCTTACGGAGTACCACTTTCTCAAGACCTCAGATTTATCAACAGTCTGCTTCCACACATCGACCAGGCAGATGCTTCGGGATGGTGCGGTTCCTGATCTCGGTGACTCCATCTTGCACCGATCTTTTGGGAATCCCTGAGGCACATCTTCTTCAAATAGCTTCAGGCCAAGAATAAAATCGACTTTTTGGGGGTCTGCTGGATTTAGTTGTACATGCAAACCTGGCGATGGCGCACTTCCAGCATAATAGGCACCACAGATTTTTTGTCCTATCTGACCACCCTGATGAAACTGTGCAATTGTCGCTGATTTCGCCAGATTCTCCTCAAGAATTGATAAGTCAAACAGGCGAAAATCGAATGAGTAGCGAAGCGTATTATTTGGATTTTGATAGTAGTCGCCCGCTAGATCCCATCCTTCAAGCAACGACTTGCCTGGCAGGGGCGTATTGAATTTAAAGCTTGTCTTTGCGCGAGTCTCAGAGCCACCTTTTCCTAAATCAACCGTTTTTATAAGGTCCACCTTCAAAGCGTCGCGACGGTCAAATGGGTGCGTAATAAATCGTAAAAAAGAGTTGTTGGTGGTGTTATCATATTGAAGGTCGCAATACCCGGGCCGCGAGGTCTGGCCCAGCGTTGGATATTTTCCATCGGTGCTTTTGTGCGGCACTTGACGGCATGAGGTCCCCGTCAAATTCCAAATCGAATTAGTTCTCGTGCGATTTTCAAAGTTATCAAATACATAGGAAGAGCCTACAGGTTTAATGTAGCTATTCGTTGTGGTAAAGTTTTGGAATAAAAAAACCAAAGCTACTGTTCCAAGTGCTGTCCCCAGTATGCCCAAGACTCGAATATTTTTGAATTTCATTTATTTTCCCCTAGCGATTGACTTGTAGTTGTTTCGGTAGAAAATGAGCTCAGCTTAAGGGCTAAAGTCCAGGGACTAAGCTTATCGGGGTGCATGGTTTTCTTAAGGCAGAATCAAAATAACTTTACTGTTCGATATTGAGACGAGGACGAATTGCCGGGCAATTCGCTATCGTTCCAGATTGAGACAAAAGGCTCTTAAATGTTGAACCAGAACTTCAAAAGAGGGGGGTGTTTATTGATGCTATAGTCCATCAGAGGGCATCTCTAAATATCGGTGTACCCAGTTAGAATATGTGCTATACTTTGCTCATGAATTTTGAACTGAAGTTTACAAAATTATACCTTTCTCACACTCGTCTTTTAGACCGGGTGACGGTCGCTATTTCGTAAGTCGGCGTCTCTTCGCTGACATATTGTTTTCTCATTTTTACAAAATTTATTTTTTAAATTGGAGGTTTTTATGGCTAATGGTGAATCCATTCTTATTACTGAACAGGACTATGAACGATTGGCATTGCTGATCATGCATTCTAATGGACCAAACGTGTCTGTGTTGGAAGAAGAGCTGGCTTGCGCTGAAGTCGTGAATCAGAAAGAAATTCCAAATAACGTCGTTACTATGAATTCAGTTGTTACCTTTGTTTCAAAAGAAACTGGGAAAGAAACTGAGATCAAATTGGTGTACCCTAAAGACGCGGACGTGACAAAAGGTCATGTTTCGGTTTTGGCCCCAGTGGGAATTGCATTGATTGGATTAAAAGTGGGTCAGAGTATCGATTGGCCAATGCCAAACGGGCAGCCGCGTCAGTTGCAGGTAACGGGAATTAAGTACCAGCCAGAGGCTGAGGGCGATTGGGAGCTTTAAAAAGCTCCCATAAGAAATTCTTATACACGAATTGCCCGGCAATTCGTGTTACCGAGATAGCGCACCTGGTGATCGGCCAGTACTACCGCAAAAAAGCAGCACTTACTGCTAAGAACTCCAAATCAGGAGCCGTCACGCTGATCCAGCGATTCGGTGGAAGTCTGAACCTGAACATCCACTTCCATTAACTCTTTGTCGATGGCTGCTATGAGCTGAACAACAAAAATGAACCCGTCGACTTCTGGGTAGCAAGCCCACCAAC
>DDVI01000086.1:0-47188 GCA_002345205.1 Bdellovibrionaceae bacterium UBA2316
GCAGGATCAAGATGAAATGGTTATAGAGCTTCGATCTTATTTAAAAAAGAATCAGAAAAATCCAGAGAAAATAAAGAATTTTTTCCAAGCGGAAAAAGTCAAGTACGCAGCTTAAACAGTCAATCTATGCTGCAGTCTTGGTAATACCTTGCGTGTAAATCATTTTTTGCCCCGTGCAGTTTTGGCCAGTGTAAAACTCCAGAGTCACGCCCTGTCCGCCGCCGGCAGCACCCCCACCATTGTTTCCACCACCGCTTCCTGGAGCTGGTGTTGCACCACCTACGCGAGTAAACGCCATTGGCTGTTGATCTTCGCCACCTTGGATAAACAATTCATCACCATTTAAAGTGTAGTTAGTTACTGTATCTTTTTTGAAATCAATTGAACAGTTTCCAGAACCCGCAATTTTGCTTTCTAAGAATGTAATTGTAGATTGAGTTAGCTTGATACCAATTTCAGCTTGTACTGTTTGATTGTTTTCACATTTTAACACTAGCTTAAGGCGTGAGTCTGAAACGAATAACGTAATCGCATCACCACTTTTCCATTGGCCCAAGATCGAACCCGCCACATTTTTAAATGCTGTGTTGTCAGTGGTACCGTCAGCACCTGTTCCCGTTCCGTCTCCGCCGCCACCGCCGCTTGAGCACGAAATAGAAAATGCAAGAGCCGCTGCCAAGATTAAACGCCATAGTAAATTCATGATTCCCCCTGTGTAGAATTATTAAGCTACACAGAGGTGATAAAAGAAACTCTAGGTTAAGGCAAACCTATTTTTAGCGATTATTTTTTAAAATCGGGATCTAACATCGTAGGCTTTTTAGCCTCGATTCGGTTCTTAACAATTTTGAATATATCTAAGTTAGGACCATTGATATACTCTCCGCCTTTGCCATTCATTCCCGCGATATAACGTCGTGGATCAAACTGCGCACCACCCGCCATCTTTTTATAATTAACTCCACCGGCACTGACTCTGGCACCCGCACCACCGGCGCCTGTTGTTTTACCGAAGTAACCACCTGTGGCGCCATTTGCCCCACCATAAAATCCAGAATTGATTTTGGATTTATCACCGTCAGCACCGTCAGCACCGGCTGCGCCGCCGCCGCCATAGGAGTTAGACCCCATTCCGCCGCCAGCACCACCGCCGCTACCACCTAATCCGGCATTGCCTTTGGCTCCACTAAGATTTAGTTCGTTGGTTTTTGCTCCATTTTTTAAATCGGTAGCAAATGGATTTTCTCCAGACGAGGATGGTGGAATAAATGCTGCTGCCGGATCAGTATTCGAGCCACCTGATCCTGGAATAGTCATACCGCCACCAGCCACACCTCGCGAACCTGCTGCACCCGTAGCTGCGACGCACTCTTTCGTGTTTGGATTATTCAAACATTTACAGACTGCATTCGAAGCAGCGAACGTTGGGTTCGAACATTTCTGCGCGTCTGTACATAAAGGGTTGTTCGGATTTTTCTTACACTCGTCTACACTGGCCGTCGTCAAACCATTACCAATATCTTGTTCGCACTTCTTAGCAGCTTGTAACTGCATAAGAGCCGCCGTTGCATGCAGAGCGGCTTCGGCAATACGTTTTTTATAGGAAATACAAACAGCGACATTGTCTCTTATTGTTTTATATTCAGCTGAGTAACTAGGTTTTGACGCTTCTGAAATACACCCTTGTTGTTCATACAAAGATTTAGCGCGCCCACACTCTGTTTCGCAGTTGCTTTGAGTAAATGCACAGAACGATTGCCATCCCGTTAATGAAACGTTAGCAATTTTACTAATTTCACCCAACTTTGAACAGGCCATTTGCATACTCACTGTAGAACCAGCACCAACAGCTTTAGTTGCATCCATCGCCGCCTGAATGCCATCATTTTCCTGACTACAATCCGTGCTCGCTTTTTCGGCTTGTATGAAGCAGGCTTGTTTCACTTGATTGAACATGGTTTCACACTCGCCACCATCAGCTACTTGGGAACCACCCTCTTGGTTACATGTGTGCATTTCGCCGCTGGCATTAATTTGACAGATCATTGGGCCACTGTATTCACCCGCCCCGCCATTTTTCATATATCGACAAAATCGATTTCCATTTTCAGTGTACTCGGTCCCGTTATGGTTTCTGCAACTTGCAGAAACCCCTTGGCCATTTTTTCGTGCCATTACTTCAGCTACCTGTTCACTGGTAACATCGTTTCTACGGCAAAATCGAATTCCACCTTTAACACTAGCGGGTCCAGTATCACCTAGCTCTTGAAGATAAAAGCTATCATCCGCTGCATGTACCAAACTGTAACCAGAATCACATGGACCAGATCCCCATCGACTAACAGGTTCCGCATCCGAACTGGAGGCGGGAGCCTCCTCTGCGCTGGCGTTGCCTTTAGAGCACTGAGGGTCGTTTTCGCATTGCTTTTCTTTAGATGCAGCTTGAGAGCCACTTGAACTTTTTTTAGTTGTTGTTCTTTTACTAGAAGCGCTTGAATTACCAGAAGTCGATGCCGTTCCCGTTGTGGACGACGAAGATGATGGGGAACTTGATGCTGGCGGAGGGCCTGCTTGACACACCCAAAGGACTTCTCCAGTGCGTTTATTTGGCTCATTACATGCGATTCCACTGCGGCATCCGTAAATTTTTCCGGCTGCAGCAGAACATTGAGCCTGTGACGATTCAGGTAAAATCATTATCAAGCAAAATGCTAAGAATAAAATAGGCGCTTTTAAAAAAGCCATGAATTCCCCCGGGTTACTCTTTTATTTTATCGTAAAGTTATGGAAAAAACTGAGTTTTTGATACGGATTTTTTGAAATAAACTATGCCGCCTTAGAGGCTGGCTATCTTTACGACAGCGTCTCGTTCTGAAACGACAACTATTTTTACAGGACTTAATACCAAGTTCTTCAACAAAAAAAGTGTAAAGGCTAAATCTCAACCTCTACACCCCTCAGTGCAAACTTCATATTGCCTCCTTGTTTTTTGTTTTCCTACTTTAGATCCAAAGACCCTGGAAAGTCTGACTTCAAACTTTCCAGGTAGGTTGGTCCACAGACTCAGACGGAGGGCTGAATCTGCTTCATCATATTTAAAAAATTATACCTTAAAATTTGCGGTCACGAAGGACCGCCCCAATACACGTACCGTTGTCACGCTTAACTCTTGCTAGCCGGCGGTACCTAGCCAATAAGTTTCATTGCTGTACCAGTGATTTGGTTCGCTTGAGCCAAAGTCGCTGTCGAAGCTTGTAACAGGATACTATTTTTCGCTAACTCACTGCTCGCTTGCGCAACGTCTGTGTCACGGATACGAGAGTTTGCAGCTGAAATATTTTCGAACATTGTTGACGAGTTATCATATGTAACTTGTAAACGATTTTGTAAAGCACCCAGATTAGCGCGGAATCCATTCACTGTACTTTGCGCTTCATCTAGAACTTCAAGCGCATCTTGCGCGCCATCTTTACTTGAAAAATCAAAGCTAGAAATACCTAAATTTGATGCTGTTGCATCTGATTCACCAGAGTCGAACGAAATTCTATCGGCCTCTGGATTATTATTGATACCTACTTGGAAATCGTAAACCTTACCATTACCATTAATTAATTCTTGATTACCGAATTTAGTCGTAGCCGAAATACGATCAACCTCTGCCTTTAGTTGTTGAACCTCTTTATCTAGGAAACCACGTTCTTTATCAGATACTGTGTCTGATGCTGATTGGATTCCAAGTTCACGCATACGAGTTAAAATATTTGAAATTTCACCGAGGCCGCCTTCTGCAGTTTGAATGAGTGAGATACCATCGTTCGCATTTCTTCCGGCTTGAGTAATACTTCTCATACCTGATTTTAAGTTTTCACTGATTGCTAATCCCGCAGCATCATCTGATGACTTTGTGATTCGCGATCCTGAAGCTAATTGCGTAAACGATTTCTGAATTTCTCTTTGTGACCCAGCTAAAGACTTCTGAGCGCTTAAAGATGCCATGTTTGTTGAAATTCTCATTCCCATGAGGGACCCCCTGTATAAGCACTCACATTAATTTGTGGGTGCGGTTAAAGGTCCAGCTTCAAAACCTACTTAAAGACTGGACCAGTTGAACACGTTGGTACACTATACTTTGGTGGGACCAAAAGACTTCATCGATCAGGATCTGGCAGTCACTCCGGAACCCTTTCTCTATCCTTTGGTCTTAACACTTCAGTCGTGTTGAGCCATCTGACAAACCATTCGGCTAGGTCTGGGAAGGCTTTAGTCCTGTCGATGAAAACTAGACCTAGGTCCCCAGCAAACTAGACGTTGATCTTGGAAATTTTTGAAAAACACCTGGACCTTGATCTGGAAGATCAAGAAACCCGGACCTTTGCTGGATGAAATTTTGAAACTTTCAGGACTAAAGAATGAAGCCTGAACAACCTAGACGTAGAACGTGTCTAGGTCTTTGGACTATTCGTCTAGGCTAGTCTAGCTTGCACGTTGATAGAAGGAAATGCATATGCTACGAGAACTCTTTTGTTGATTCGTTTTCTTGTGAGCAGCGGCAGCTTCAGACTGAACATTGATCTGTGTGCGACTCTTAAGGTCCCAGGCTGTCTCTAGAACCCATTGGTTTACAGGGTCGATGTTAAGGCGGTCCACTTTCTGAGCTTCGGGATGCTCTGTTAAATAAATGTAATAAGCGTTAACGAATTTGGTTCGTTCATTTAAGTTTTTGCTACTGATCGTTGAATCCATTTGTTCTTGGTTATCGATATAGAACGGATGTCGAGACTCTTTTAAGTTTGCTAGAATGACCGTGGCTCTCCAGTCCTCAAACTTTTTAAAATCACCTAACACACGCCGAACTAATGCGGTTCCGTCCGACTCACTCATAGTCATCAAAGTTTTAATATAATCTGAACCATATGTACCCGCTAGCCATTCTCTAAAAAATGGTTCTAGCTTTTGTTTATGAATACCTTGATCGATCTCTGTTAAGATTTTTTTTCGCTCTTTATTGACCGAATCTGCGATCTCTTTGGCGTCAGCGATTTGTTCACCATTTGCTGCCAGTATTTCGCGTAGGATTAAATCTTGGCCATTTACATCCGTATGACTATGAATCAGATGCCCCACGCCTGGCTCCATAACGGTAGTGGCACGACTAAAAAACTTCTTCATTTCGCCCAAGATGTCGTAGGTTCTTGGCTGTTTCGCCGGAAGACCATTTTCATCAAGCGGGCCCGGAACGAATTCTTCCCATTCGCCAGAAACCACTCGCACGTGTAGCTTAGGGTTAACCAAAGTTGGATCTTTAAATTTCCTACGGCTTTCCTTACTCCACGTGAATTGACGATTGATAAAACCCGCCCAACGAGCACCTAACTCATTATAAGAAAAGTGAGGAAACGATTTTAACATTAGTGAGGTTTTTTCTTTCGCCCATGTTGCCAGGTCCTCATTAAAACCAGCTGGTGACAGCAATACGGCTGCATCCGCAGCAAACGGATAGCGGGTGATAAACTCGGCAATGATATTTACTCCGAACGAATGTCCGACTAAAACAACAGGCTTACCTTCAATTCTAAATTTCTGAATCAATTGCAGAATATACTCAGAATATAACTTTACTTCGCCGTACTTTGAATTGATGGGGCCGTCTCTGTGAAAAGGATAATCCATACTCACACTAGAATATCCTAGGGTGCTGAGTTTGTTTCCTTTATAATTAAAATTAGCGCCACTTCCGTTCTCGGTGCCAGAGCCATGAAAGTAAATCACTAAACCTTTGGACAATGGATCCATAACAGGAATATTACCTAGTCGATCCGGTTTCGCCGTCGCAGCATAGTATATTCTGGTTTGTAATTCAGTATCAAAATAGGAAGTCATTTTGCCGCTGTTATTCTGAGACCGCTTTTCTGCCAAGAACTCATAATGGGATTTCAAATCAGGAACGGCCTCATACACTTCTTTCTGTTTCCACCTATTAGAAAGATAGAATTTGGATGTTTCCCATATGAACTTAATTAAATTAGGACGCTGGCCAATTTGAGGTTCTCCCTCTGCGTCCGTGGATGCAAGCATAGGCGCTGAAAATATGAATCCAAAGATGAGTGCAAGGAGGGCTGCGTTCTTCATAGGTGCGCAACAATACCCCGATTGCTTGAATCGACCAACTGTACGCAAAATTAACAGTATATTTTATACCTGTTGTTTTTCGCGATGGTCGTAGGGGAAAATTTACCGTATGCAAAAAACGGCCATAGGCAGGCTTCTCTGTAAATCAGAGGTATTCGGGAGATCCAATAGGTAGTTGGCTAGTTTTGCTTTCCAAGATGTAACTTGAAGTTTTTCTTTCGACTTACCTTGCCCGAAAGAAGTCATGGTCACATTTAGAACTATCAAAACTGATAGAAATGATTTGCTCACTTCTACGCTCTCCAAATCCGTCACCCACGATTAAACCCATAAATGTCCCCGGAGAACCGTAAGTGGCCCTCCGGGGTTGGGCTTAAGAGTAGAAGATGTGTGGGCGACTACTCTTTTGTTGAACTTTAAATTTTATAATTAACTTTATTTTTTATCCTACCAATTTCAAAGCTACGCCTTGCGACTGATTTGCTTGCGCAAGGACCGATACTGCAGCACTTTGTAAAACTTGTGCTGAAGCTAGTTCTGATGACTCGCGCGCGATATCAGTGTCAGCAATACGTGACTTCGCTGCTGATAAGTTTTCAATTTGTGTATCTAAGTTGTTGGTAGTGATTTCAAGACGATTTTGGATCGCACCAAAGTTCGCTCGCATCGCACCTACGTTTTGCATAGCTTCGTCTACTGTTTCTAGTAGATCGCGCGCACTGCCTTTGTCGGCTACTGAAAGGCCATCGATTCCTATCGATCCAGAGGTCGCATCTGAAGATAAGTCATACGTAATCGTATTTTCTTCTCCACCGAAAGCGCCGACATGGAACGTTTGACTACCACCCGAGCCGTCTAACAATACTTTATTACCAAATGTTGTTGTTTTAGCAATACGATCAGCTTCTTGGATGATGTTCTGTGCTTCTAGATCAAGGAATTCTCTCTCTTTATCACCAATATTATCAGATGCGGCTTGGATACCTAGTTCTCTTAAACGAACCAAGATGTTACTGATTTCGTTAAGACCACCTTCTGATACTTGGATCGCACTGACCGCGTTGAACGAATTCATACGCGCCATTTGCATACCTTTTACTTGCGCATTCATACCTTGCGAAATCGCAAGGCCGGCGGCATCGTCACCAGCTTTAACGATACGAGTACCGCTCGCTAATGCTTGGGATGCGTGTTCTTGTCTCTTTTGCTGTACTCCGAGTACTTTCTGCGCAGAGATTGCCGCCATGTTTGTCTGTATTCTTAAGCCCATTATATCCTCCTATGGATATTAAAGAGTTTGGGGGTTAACTTTGGAATCTTCGCTCACACTTGAGGTTCCAAAACCAAACTCAGTTTTAAAAATAGAGATACAATTAAAATCAGAACTTCATTGCTGAAGTATTCAGAGCGTAGCAGTGCCTTTTCTTCTGGGACGCCTATTTAATAAATAGGATCACGGAAGATCACCAGCTTAAGGCGGTAAAACCAAAAGCATACTGCTTGACCACAAGGGTTTCGCTCGTCCCAATACGTGGACAAAGCAATTAACTTGTTGGCTCAGAGTCCGTGCCTAAGCACAAACCCACTGACTTTATTTTTTTGGGGAGCTACTCAGGAAAAATACTCTCGAGGTGACTGGTCTCTTAAGTATCTTCCTAAGAAGCCTTGTGAAGGGATGTTCGACTGCGAATCGAGGTCCGGATCGCAAGGTTGCTCCAACGTGTTCACAGATTACTTCGGCTTTGGTCTAGGAAACTTTAGCCCTTGGTCTAGCCCATTTTACATCGCAACGCGTCTAGTGCTCGTAACTACTAGAATTTACCTCAAAAAAAATATTCTAAGAAGCAACCTAAAGGTCCAGTCCAGCAGGGCCAAAAGTCCAGCCCTCAGGCGTACCTCCTACATTTTCGCCACGCTCTGCGTGGCAGAAATGTAGGAGGTACCTTTTAGGCTATGAGTTTTAGGGCGTGGGATTGGGTTTCGTTGGCGTTGGCCAGGACGGCAACTTGATATTGTTGGAGGATTTGAGCCTTTCGCATTTCGGTTACGGCTTTGGCTACATCGGTGTCGGCGATTTTTGAGTACGCGGAAGATAGATTTTCTTTTTGGCTTTCGTTATTGTTGATAGCGAATTCTAATCGACTCTGAACCGCACCCATTTTTGCTCGGGCACCGCTAATTGTTTCGAGAGCTTCGTCGATTGAATCCAACGAGTCTAATGCAGATGATTGACTGTCGACGGAAAGTCCTTCGACTCCAAGCTGTGCGCCGGTAGTATTTGTATCTTGTTCGTAAACTATTCTAGACGAGGCATCTCTGCTAGAACCGACCTGAAACTCATACGTACGCTCACTTCCATCGAGTAGGTTTTGCGAACCAAAGCTAGTGGTTCTAGCAATACGATCTAACTCACCATTAATCTGTTCAAACTCATAATTTATAAACTCACGCTCGACTTCAGAGAACGTGTCACTAGCGGCTTGCACAGCTAGTTCACGCATTCGTATAAGAATATTATTCTGCTCGTTCAACGCACCTTCCGCATGCTGAACTAAACTCATAGCATTTTCTGCATTCGCCGTGGCAGCCGCCATTCCTCGCACTTGTGATTTTATATTTTCCGATATGGCCTGACCGGCCGAATCCACAGAGCTATTGGCAAAACGATTTCCACTAGCCAATTGCTTCATTGCTATCTCTAAATCATTCTGATTCTGCTGCATCACCCGCTGGGTGGACAATAAAGCAGCCTGACTAAAAATCCTCACGCTGAGCTCCTCTCATGGCGCCCACACACAGTGTACCTCCTACATTTCCGCCACGCGGCGCGTGGCGGAAATGTAGGAGGTACACCCAAAACTGGAGCCTGGCCAGTCACAGCCGAGGCTCCAAAGCCCAATAACCTCTAAACGCAGTCTCAACTATAAGTCTAGACGCATTACGTTAAATATCAATATTTATGAGTTTTTTTAAGAATTAGATGAGATTGGTTAGAGATTTTAGAGGCTTAGTTATCTCAAAACAAGACGATCCAGCTCGACATAAAAAAACCGCTATCTGAGTGAAAGATAGCGGTCCAATTAAACTACATTCAGTTAAAATTAGAAAGAAATAGCGCGGAACTTTCCCGCTTCGTTTACACGTTTAGTAACCTGTTCAACATCCAGTTCAATAGCTTGATTTTGGTTTTGCTCCATAACTAGTTTGTTATTCTTGATAGCGATTGATTTAACATCAGCATACGATTTACCAGATGCCGTCAACATTTCGAAAATATTACCGTTGCGGCCCACTACTAATACTTTATTGTCCGCAGTCGAAATTATCAAACGACCCGCCATAACGGCATAATCTGTAATTTTACCCGGGATAATCGAAAACGAAATGGAACGTGTTTTATTGTTTTGAATAATTAAAGCCGACTTATCGGCCGTAATGAATGCTTTGTTATCAACACCCTCAGCAGGCAAATCAATATTTTTGCAATCAGCGATTTCAGGAACGCCATCTTTTTGCTCTAAAAGATATCTTCCATTCGAATAGGCCGATGCGTCTCGCGTAAGCTCTGCCTTACACTCTACACCTGATTTTGCGTACGTTACTTGAGCCGCTGCTATCACTAATAAAGATGCCAATACAAAACGCTTCATTTTTTCTCCTCGGTTGGGTTAAGTCACAGGCAGGTCAAATGCGATTTAGGTGCCCAGCGGGTGGGCCTAAATTAGTTTTAAAGTATCATGAATGTCAAAATTCTAGACAGATGCCATCCGCTACTTGCCCATTGTCTTTTTGATAAAGACGTTTGCTTCTGCGATTTGTTTACGATTGAGTTTGGGATAGTTTCGCTTTGCTCTGACTTTAGTAGCGATAGCCTCGGGAGCCTTTTCGTATTTGAAACGATTTTCTTTGTTATCTAAACCCAACTTTTTAAAGACATTCAAATCTTCCGTGTCACGATCAAAACCTGTGAAGAAATCAAAACGCTTTTCTGATTTCAAATTTGATCCTGAATCACGAACTACGAAATAGCCATCATGAGTATCACCATTAGGTAATTTCATTCCACGCACCGTCGGCACGAAAATAACGTCGCCCAGTTTATGGAACTTTAAATCAGCCGCCACTGTATAGTAGGGATCTAAACACGCATCTTTAAACCCTAAACCATACGGGCATTCTTTTTTAATCTTATCCGAAAACAACGGAATCTTTCCACGACGAGTAGTAAAGTTAATGATACGTATCCCGCGCGGCTCATTCAACAAACAGGTCCCCTGCTTTACACATAATCGGTAATCCAACTCACATACGTGTGTGATTGTTTGCCCTTGAATATTTTTGATCGGTTGCTTTTCGTTTTCTCGGCAATCCGTATCAACTTGTTTGACATCCAAGATCGGAATGAAATACAGCGCGGGTGACAGCCCATTCGCATCTTCCACAATATTGGCGTGCTCTTGAAGTACTTCAGGTTGACTTGATCGCAAAACGGGAGCTGCCTTACGCTTCTGACAGCCTAGGCCCACGACAATTACCAGTGAAAAAATAAAAAGTTTTAACAACGCCACACCCCTTTATAAATCACTTGATCACCGAAAGCGCTGTCATGTTTTTATTCAGAAAATTTTAGCAAGGCATGAAAAGATTACTGACTTAATAGTCGACAGAAATACCAATATTAAAGACATCGGCGCTGACATCTAGATCTTCATTTAAACTTTGCACGGTACGAAACTCAGCCGCCAGCCACATATTATTAATACCGTACTCGCGGTCCATAATAAAATCGATTTCACGGCTCCAGCGGGTAATATTAAACAACACACCACCACCCGCGTAACCCGCAGGCGTACCTACAACTTTAGGGGCCTTTCCGTCGTCACGAATTTCGCCTAGCACATAATAACTCATTCCACCGACCACAAACGGTGCGAACCACTGACGATCCGAAAACTCTAGCCGATAGATACCACCTGCTGAAATCGGCAACCCGATAAACGTAAACTGCTCTTTAGCAGATTCCCCATTTTCGATCGCAGGGTTTGCGAATCGTCCATTACCGCTGGCCGTGAAAAAGCCGACGCCCATCACAACACCCAGTTTTCCAAATGATCGAAAGGGCTGCCATTCATAATCAAGCATCAGATATGGCAAATTATTGTCGCTGTAAATATCGACAAATGAATACGTGTTACCACCCGTTTCCATCGTAATGTTTGGTGGCGTAATACTGCCAACACGAATCGAAGTCGCTTGATTCTTAGACGATAATTTTTGAGTTTTATAATAGTATCGACCTGTATTTTGATCGATTAAATATAAACCCTTTTTAGCATCAGGATGCGCGATTTTCTTTCTACCACTATCCGAAGAGGTTTCCGTATGGACCGGTTGGGTTAAGGGCTGTTCTTTAGGCTTTTCTTCTTCAGCAATTTGATCGTCCGCTGGAGGCTGTTCTTGATTAAGTAGTTGCTGAGCATCCATTTCGTCTTGAGTCTTTGTATACGGAGGTTCATTCGGTGGTAAATCTTCAACTGGAGCTTCACTCTTTGGCGTGTTGGGATTCACTTCCAAGAATACATCATCCTGAGCCCAAACGTTGGCAAACATAAATACGAGCGATAAAATAATTCTCATTTTCATGAACGCCCTCTACGTTTCAGGCTGCGATACCCCAAAAATCCAGCGCCGCCCAATATGCACAACCACAAAGGATTCAAAACCAAATAGGCGAACGCAATAATTGGAAGCAATGACACTTTAACGACCGCTTTCGCTAACTCATTTTCAGAAATACGTTTCGCCCAACCAGGCCCATTCTTGTAGTAGAACTTAATAAAGTCCTTACCTAACGAGTACGGATGTAAATATCTATTTCTGAATTCACGAAGCACATCCAACAACACATGATTACGTGAACCGAACGCCACTGTCGCGATGAAACAGTCTTTATCACTCAAGACACCCACGACTTCAGACGGACTTGCACACATTTTTTCAAATTGTTCTGCCGTTGGCTGATCCGTTGAAACTATTTTCTGAACATCTAAGAAATATTGATAAGTTCCGGTTGCGTCCTGCAAAGCGGGCAAGAAACAATACGTTTTTGTCGCATCTGTCGTGCTGTTTTCCAAACCATTTACTTTATAGCTCGAAAGCGGATCACCAGATGTAGTTGTTAAACCTATGAAAGCTTTAGGTGATGCGTTTGTAATGGATCTCAATGTATCCAATACCGAACTACCCGACGCTTTTTCAGCGTAAAACATAACCAAGTTGTTGTACGTTAACGATGTATCTGGATCCACGGGCGATGATCCCCAACCCGTAATAAAATCCGTGATATAAGCCTTTTCGTCACCAGGATACATTTGGAAATAGCAAAGACCTTTAGATGCCACGTTTGAAGTTAAAGGATTCGTCGTAACAGGTGGACACCAGTGAGCTTGGCCTTTTGTAATCCCATTATACGGAGTCGCAAGCGCGGAGTAATTTACAACACTGTAATTAATTTTTAAAGTAACGTGCTCTATAAACTTGTCGTCCTTGATCGGACCAAAATATAAAGTTTTAGATCCTCCACATGGAGATGTCGTACATGTAAACGTAAAACTCAGAGCCGTCGCAATTTGCGACCACGTTGCACTAAAGGTATAGTTTTGTCCGTTTACCGCAGCTAGTGAAAAACCACTAACTGAATTACCAGAATATTCCGAAGCAGTTGCCACACCGACCGATAATGTACCAATTGTAGTATTATCAGAGGTGACACCAACCGTAAGCGGCAACTCTTCATAAATACTATTTTCATTACACGGAGCTGGACCGTTCGTTGAGGTAGCGAGCTCGATATTGTTACCCGTACACGAATTACACGGATTCACGCCGTCTTTACTCGCACACTGAGATGGAATGGCATAACCGCCATTGATAGTCAGAACCGACGGAGATGCAGTATCCAACACCCCCGAAGAACTTGCTCCTGTTACAGATAAGGAAAACCCATATGCAAGGAATGCTTGGGTCAGTAAAACGCAAATAATCAGTAATCGTTGAGCCATATTAATATGGCAACATTATTGACCCTTGTTTTCAACCTTTTAATGCGTTTTTCATTAACAAATCAGCGATCTGAATTCCATTTAATGCGGCACCTTTTTTTATGTTATCTGAAACAACCCACATCAACCACATTTTCTTGTTTTCTGGATCTCTGTGGATACGACCTACATAAACTGGATCCTTACCCGAAACGTCTCGAGGCATTGGATAAACACTTTTCTTTGGCTCGTCCTGAACAACTAGGCCTTCCATCGACGACATCGATTTAACGATTTCATCACGGCTTACTTCTTTGTTTAAAGTCACCCACACGCTTTCGCTGTGACCATTTAAAACAGGAACGCGAACGGCAAAGGCCGATACTTTCATAGTCGGTTGACGAAGAATTTTCTTAGTTTCATTTTGGATTTTCTTTTCTTCGCTTGTGAAGCCTTCATCATCAAAAGAACCAATTTGAGGAATTACGTTAAACAAAAGTGGATGAACAAAATTAACTGGCTTAGGGTTTGGATTTTTATAATCCTCAGCTTGTGAAAGTAATTCATTATACGCTGGCAGCCCAGCACCACTTGCCGCTTGATAACTACTTACGCGCACTTCTTCGATTCCGAATTTTTCTTGGAGTGGTTTCATCGCCACCACCAATTGAATTGTCGAACAGTTTGGATTTGCAATCACTTGCGGACGATCCATTTTTTCAACTAAATCGCCATTCACTTCTGGAACTATTAAAGCATGTTCCGGACTCATTCTAAATGCAGCTGAGTTATCGATTGCGTAGGCTCCTGACTTAACAGCTTCAGGTGCCCACTCTTTAGAAATATCATCACCTGATGAGAAAAATACTATATCTAATCCATCAAAACATTTTGGTTTTAATACTTCACATGTCCAATCTTGCCCTTGGCATTTTATTTTTTTTCCTAAAGACGCTTCACTCGCAAACGGACGAAGCTCAGACAGCGGAAACTTTCGTTCCTCAAGTAAATTCATGAACACTTGGCCAACCATACCCGTTGCGCCTACAACACCAACTTTTAATTTTCTCATAAAAAAACCCCGATTTATAAAATGGAACTCGCCATTTCAACCGGGGTTATAATTCCTATTTCTTAAGCGTCTGTCAAACTTTGTATAGCAGACTTAGTATCTATTTAGTTTCCTCTTCGTCGTCCGCTACCAGATCTGGGTCGTCAACTTTGTTTGGAGCATACACGGATGATTTAATTTTTCGAACGTTTTTACCCAATTTAAAAATCCCGAAAACCGCTCCTAGTGTCGCGTACGCCAAGAATAGAATAAACAACATCACTTCTGGGTGGAGTAAAACTACAAATAGAATACTTACACCAACGATTAAATAGTGGAACGGCATACGTTCTTTTAAATCTAAGTCTTTGAAGCTGCGATATCGGAAATTACTTACCATCACGAAGGCTAATAAGATCGTCATACATAAAAGTAGAATGTTACCCCAAGCATCTAAGTCCAACTCATGGAATGCCAATACGGCCGAAGCCACAATACCGGCCGCCATCGGAATCGGCAAACCTTGGAAGTAGTTTTTTTCAACGATATTAACTTGAACGTTGAATCGCGCTAAACGAATCGCCCCGCACGCCACAAACAGAAAACACGCCATCCAGCCCAAACGACCAAATGGTTGAAGTGCCCAATTGAACATTAATAAAGCCGGCGCCACACCGAAACTGACCACATCACAAAGAGAGTCATACTCAGCGCCAAACTTACTAGTTGAACGAGTCAACCGCGCCAAACGACCATCTAACGTATCAAAAATGGCTGCCGCAACAATCGCATAGGCCGCATATAAATAACTCTGCTTAAGCGTATAAATCATCGCGAAGAAACCGCAAAAGATATTACATGTCGTTACCAAGTTCGGAAGAATATAAATATACATTCTAAGTGGTTTGTCTGAAGCGTCCGATTGTTCCATCTACTTTGTCCTCAATTTTTATAAAAAGCCGAAAATGTAAAACACCAAAGATAAACCTAACCCACTGGCTACGGGAATCGTTAAGTTATCATCAAGCTTAGCAATAGGAATTAGCTCGGCCAGGGAACCAATTAATCCCCCGATGAAACTGACCACCACCGCTCGCCATAAATTATAGTCATGCAAATATAAGAACAAGAAACTACAAGCCGAACATACAAAAAAACCCGCAAGGAAACCCTGAAGGGTTTTTTCCCCCCAGATTTTGTCTTTCCCGTAACGGATGCCAAAATAGCTGGCGATAGGATCAGCCAAAGCTAAAAAGATAAGGCTTAGTTTCACAATCATAGGATCAAAAAAATGAACCAAGATAGCCACGCCGGCCATCAAGTACGTGGTTCCGGCCAAATGATCGATTTCGCTTTGGCGCATGATTGGGCGCAAATAATGAGTGATTAAAACGTTGAAATTGCGATTTCTTAAGCGGTAAAGATCCATCCCTACAAAAAGACAAAACAGGAGTAAAATTCCTATCTTAGACACAGATTCGGGGGCTATCTCGTAGCCAATGAATAGCAGCATGACGCCGCTAACATGCCAGATTTTTCGAGCCAGATGCACGTCGGATCTTTTCTTGAAACTTTCTTGCGCAACAATTTTAGAAACAGAATCCTCTTTAGACGTACCTTGCATGTGCCCAACATAAGAGATTCGACTCGTTTTCTCAATCTATAAGTCCCGACTTTTAACTGATAGCGTTACGCTCGGTAACTAGTGCTGAATGCTGAGTTTTTCGACTATTTCGGCTTTGGATTTTGAAAGGATGTACTTGATGATAACGACGTTCTTACCCTTTTTTAAGGGAATCGAATCCGTTTTGGCATGGGACGCATTCAAAGCAAAAACAGAGGCCGTAAAACCATTGGTTTGATTTTCAATGACAATGTCTTTCGGAAATTCTTTCTCGCATTTCTTTAAACTCAAAATAACCGAATCACTTAGTTGGGACATTTCTTTTTCAGAGTTTTTGCAGGCCAAGCTGACTTTCCAGTCTAGGTCGACCGGTTGCTTTTCTTTCAAAGTCCTAGGTTCGATAGCCGAAGGCAAATCTCCTGATGTGGCTGCTGGTGTTCTGCGCGACGCCGTCGATGCCATGGACATCGATGAAATCGGCGATTGGAAAAAGTACTGAAAATACAATATTCCTGAAATCGCTAAAAACAAAACGGCATTCGCCAATATAAATCGCATATCTTAAGATCGGCGGTTTTTTGACAGGATTTAGAGCTTAATTGCAGAACTAGATTCGGAAAATCGACGACAATTGCGTCAAAACATAGACGATCAGGACGATCGTCTTCTACTTTTTATCGATAGAGATCGCGAATTTTTTAACACCCGCAGATTTAACTATGTCCATCACACCCACGACTCGACCATGGGCTACCTCTTTATCGGCAGAAATCACCGCTTGAACGTCTGGATTCGCATCAAAAAGCTCTTTAGCTTTCTGACCGACAACCTCTTCACTCGCGAATGAGCCATTTAAATTTAAACGGCCATCCGCCGTAATAGAAATATTCAACTGCCCCGGCTGAGTTTGGTCACCGGAAGCTGCCTTCGGTAAATTCACATTAATTGACGGCTTCATGAACATCGGTGCAGTCACCATGAAGATAATCAAAACCACTAGAATGATATCGACTAGAGGGACGACATTAATTTCTGATAATGGTCCATCGTCGTCACTAAACTTAACAGCCATTATAATCCTTTTTTCTTAGCGTAACTAAGACCAAGTTCTTTCACTGATTCTAAACTTTGAATAATTGATTTAACTTGTTTACCAAAGTAGTTGTATCCGATAACTGCGGGTATCGCCACAAATAGACCAGCCGCCGTAGCAACAAGGGCTAATGAAATCCCCGCCATGACTGTTTGCTGACCTGCTTCCGGGGACTGAGCCAAATCATTAAATGCCTTCATGATACCAAGTACGGTTCCTAACAATCCTAAGTATGGCGCATTTGAACCTACGGTTGCGAGAAAGCCTAAGAACCTTTCAAGTTCTGGTTTCATCGTTAATATATTTGTATTGAAAAATTCTTCTAAACCTTTGGTACCGCTCTCTTTAATGTGCTTAAGAGCATAATTAGCCATGCGTCCTTCAAATGACAATGGGTCACGGGCTAAGTCTTCAAAAAATTCTGTCTGATGATTTTGCAATGATGCTTTGATTTGTTCGCGAACACGAGATGACTCTTTTGAAACTTTACGCAAATTAAAAAGTCGCTCTAAGATCATACCTAGACTTAAAAAGCTTAAAAATACGAGGATCCACAAAAGGACTTGATCAATGACGTGGGCTACTGCAAAAATTTTTTCGGTTAGCACTGTTTACCTTCCTTCGGAAAGACAAATTAGATAAAGTTATTTTATTGTGTCGAGGTCAATGTTTATGGTCAAGGTGATTCTGGTCCTAATCACGGCGGTATTTTTGGTGGCTTGCAAGAAGTCGCAGCAGCCAAATTATATCGTTATCGCGACTGAAAAATTAAATAGTAAAGCTATAAATTGTCACGAGTCTGATACTTTTTCCAAAAGATCAGGATTCGAAATTCTATGTTCTGAATTTTATCGTTTCACCCAAACCTACACACCTTCAGTGCAAGCATTGCCGGCCTTTGCATCACTACTTACGGGACTATATCCGTACAGCCACAATGTTCGTTTCAATTCCCACAACACGCTAACACCAGAATTTAAAACATTTCCCGAGCTTGCATTGAATCTTGGCTACCGAACTATTTTCGTTTCCAGCTCACCGCCATTTTTTCGCAAAGCGGGCATTTCGCAAGGGTTCGAAGTTTTTGAGGACAACATTAATCCTGATTTTGGCAGCCGAAATTTCCAAGACACATTGAATTTGGTAACGGACTACATCAAGGACACTGACACCAAGCCGTTTTTAGCCGTTGTTCAACTGGGCGACCTGAAATACACATTCAAAGAAACGCAATCAGATTTAGGCGAAGTTAGAAGTCTATCATACGAAAGCCAGCTCGAGGCTTTTGATGAAAAATTATTTAACTTCTTTCAAGAGCTAAAGAAAGCGGACCTTTGGGATAATACCAAAATCATACTTGTAGGTCTAAACGGGCATTTACCGAACACTCCCGAAGACGATGACATCGCAATTAATCTTAATAGCAACAACTCTCAAGTAGCGATGTTTTTTAAGGACCACAAAAATAACAAAATTAATTCAAAGCCAAACTCTATTAGCATTGTCCTTTCGCTGAAAGATATAGGGCAAATGCTATTTAACTCTTTCAAAGGCCCAGAAGGCCATGAAACTAATTTTTCTAATTTTAGTGAAGCAGAAATCGAAGAACAAAAAAAACTAAACCCAGAACTCATTGTGATTGAGTCCGGTTGGCCAAAATGGCAGCAAGTGGGAAACATTCGTTCCGCCATACTAGACAACGCATATCTGTTTATAAACGACAAAGAACCAAAGCTTTTCAACAAGCTTACGGACAATTTAGAAAAATCACCGCAACCGATCAATGGCTCGACTCGGAATCAAGTAGCTTTGTATTTGCAGATTTTGGAATCCAAAAACTTTAGTCCCTTCATAGAAACTCCGGAACTAATTAAACTAATTTCTGACATTGATACCTTATCCACAAAACAGGTCATGAACGAAAAATCGAGTGAATTTTTCGATTACCACTACATTTTAGGTCGCAATTTAGAGCTTTCTGCAAACGAAACCAAATTGCTTATCTCAAAATATCATTTGCAAGAAAATCCCTGCTTTGCTTATTTTAGTAAAGCTTTGAAAAACGATTTTCAAAAAAAATGCAAAAGTAAGAAAGCCCAGTTTCTTTTTAATCAATATATTCTAAAGCAACCATCCGACAAGGAACTACGCTTATACTTTCAAAAGAACATTGCTATTTATAATGTCCTAAGACGTATTCATATTGAAAACGCAAAACTAGGGTTAGATTTTATTCCTAGGCAAAATCTGAAGATCGCATCAATTGAAAACTTTCTATATCAATCTTTGAAATCGATCATTGCCATCCAGAATGGCGACTCTGGATCTAACTGAATTTGATTTTTAACCAGCTTATCTAAATTAAAATCAGCTGAATCCAAACCCCAAATATCTTTATACAGACTAGTTTCACTGAACAGAAGCAACTTTTGATCAGGTTCGACTACGATTTCACCCAATTGAAAATGGCAATGCATTTCAGTTCCTAAATATTGCTGTGGTAATGGTAACGCCCCGGGAGTTACCGAATAGCTTAACGGAAGGGAAACACTCAACGGCAGTAATCTGTTTTTAAACAAATACAGATTAGGCGCACCGACTTGAACCCAACTAAATTTATTATCTTTCTTATATAGGATTGTTAGCTCGTAACATGATTTATACGCATCCCGATTTTCACCACGATAAATTAAATCATTAATAAGCAAAGTACTCATTCTTAGAAAATTACAATTCCTAGAAAGATAGGTATTCATTTCAAATGGAGATGTAACTTCCACGTCGCCTTCCGCAGCGAATACAAACTTTTGGATCTCTTCAAAGATACGGTCTTTGAATCCACTCTCACCCCAACATGTCATCACAACAATCATGTTTAAATCTTGACTGTGAAATACGGTGGGTTTGGGACGGATAACTTTAGTGCTATAGTTACGCTCTTCAAGTTTCACTAATGGGCCCCGTATTTTTTAAGTTTGGCCATGGCTTTAGAGTAGTATTCACCATCGCGAACGTCCATCTCGATAACCTTTTTCCATTTCTCGATAGCACAGCTTTTGTTTTCCATACACTCGACTTGATTGTACTGTTCTTCTATTACAGCTTCATCCCAAATGGGCTTAATTTCTTTTGCTAGATCACGCTTCAAACCAGCAATGCGATCTTCAAAACTGTTATCTAATGGATTCACCTTCTGAGCTTTACGGAATTGATCAATGGCATCTTTATATTTTTTTTGTGAAGCAAACTTCTCGCCGTCGTCTACGTATTTTGAAGACTTGGTCGAAATCATTTTTTGAATGGATGCGATTTTACGCTGCGAAATATCCTTCAATTCTTCTGGGTCCGGAAGATCTTGCCTTAACACGACTTTATAATCGTCGATAGCTTGTAACAGGTTACCGCTTTTTTCTGTAGCACTCGCGCGCGCGTATATCGCTTTTAATTTTGCTACTCGTTCACGATAAAACTTTTGTTCAGCGGCTTTTCTATTTTTTTCTTCAATACGCGATTGAATCTTAAGTACCGCTGATTGGCGTTGCGGATGCTCGGGGTTAAGCTGTACGGCTTCACGTGCGCACTCGTCATATTCAGTCAGCGTCATTTCAGGATTAGAGTTCAGTCGCTTTTCGCACTCATTGTAAACAGTAGAAACAATTTGATCTTGTTTTTGCTTGTCTTCAATCTCTTTTGCATGCCTCATTAGTTCTTTTTCGGCCTCGATCGCTAAACTTGCCTTATTTGACAAGTCATCTACTTCGATACCAAACTTAGTTTTCTTGTAAGCGATACCGGCTTCTTCAAGCTTCTTAATAATTTTCTGAGTTTCGTCATATGCCAATTGATACGATTTTTTAAAATAGTAGTCGGTCGCAATTTCGTAGCTTTGTTTCATCAATGAAAGTTCGTTCGCGTTCAACTTTGAATAGGGATCCGATGAACTAACTTTCCCTTTAGTTGGTTTTTTGGGAGCCAGGAATTCGCTGTAACCCACAAAGATAAACACCAAAACCACTGCACCAACTAGCAACATACGGATTTGTTTTTTCTTGTCTGCGGCTCCGGTATCTTCGTATTCTTCGAATTCGCCTTCTGGCATTGGCGCTTGTTCATAGTTATAGTTCATCGCATTTGGGTCATACGGAGCCATACCTTGATTCTGATTTTGGTATAGTGATGGCAACGGTGCCTGTTCGGATGTATAGTGCACCAACGAGTTTTGAGTCGCTTGAGTATGAGCCATACTCATACCCGTGTGCAGAGCCGGTAAATTTGTATTTTCTGGATTGTGCAAATTCGCTTCTTGTATTTTTTTAAGCTCGTTATCGAAATCCTTATTTTTAAGCTCAAACATCATCACCGTATCGAGTACTTGAATGCGGTCACCACTTCTAATGGGTGTAGGCTCATTCGGCACGATAATTTTTGAATTTAGTGAAGTTCCGTTTACACTTCCCAAATCTAAAATGAAATAACTATTACCCTCTTTGGTGATTTTGAACTGTTTACGGCTAACGCGATTGTCGTTGATGACTATTTCATTAGAAGCCTCGCGACCTGCGGTCCATTCATTCTGGTCATGAAGTGTGACCAAGTTCTGCATAAACTGATTTTCATCAAGAAATTGAATGTGGGGAACAAATGCGATACCGCCTACACTTGTTTTTTCAAACTCATCAGCATCCCCAACAGCGAGTTGGTGTTCATAAGCGCTTTGAACCATTCCCACGTCTGAAGATTGAGGCGATCCGATAACTTTTGGGTCCTCTTTTATAAATTCAAAATCGTAAGGAAAAATACTAAAAACTGAATCTTCTTGTAATGTAAACTGTCGTACACGATCGTTATTGAATTGAATATCTCCAAAACGGGAAAGAACTTCGACTGTCCAGAATTGATCAAACTTCAAAATAAAATGTTCACGAGAAATGGCTTTTGCGGCCTCTAAAAAAATATCGGCCCCTTCTTTACGGCCGGCCAAGTAGCTTTTGGTTTCGTCGAGGATGATTTCCTTAATTACTTTTCCACTTTGTTTAACCCGTAAGGACGACATTAGAATCTCCTCACTCTATCTAAGTTAGTACACTCGTCAAAAAATTGCTTTGCTTCCACAAATTTTGGATGTTTTGCATTGTTGCGAATATAAAGCTGAACAGTTTGAAATGATGATTTGCACATTCTATAATTATTGTTTTCTCTATATTTTATGCCTTCCGCGAAGTAGAAATCAATAAGGCGGTCTAGCTTTCTTTGTGCTTCTCTAGCAAACTTTTCGGCATCGACCAGAGTCGGATCACTTTGATAGGCCGAGTTTAAAAGGCTCACCGCTCGATGGTAATTACCATTCAAAAATTCACGCATTCCACTAATGAAGAACTGTTGAGCCATTGCCTGACGGGAATTTTGATTCTCTAACTTTAATAGCGCTTGTTTGGCTTGTTCTAATGACTCTTGATAGCGACGTTCATCTTGGAATACTGGAGTCACAATATCTGGCCCACGTTCAGGCGCAACGTTTTCTTCCGGCTTACTTGGTAATATGAAAAATGCAACAATAACAATCCCCACGAGACCAACTAGAATCATCGGATTGAATCCGCCTTCTTTTTTTGGCGCTGGACGACGACGTTTTGGCTGCTGGGCCGGCCCACTCTTTGCCATTGAATTTGCAATCATGGGACCCTGATGGGGCGTCATCGGAACTTGATGTTTTAATACTGGACCAGGGGTTTGAGCCTGGCCTTGATGTTGAACTAGGCCTACCGGTACTGGATTGGATGACAGCGGTTGCAACGGATTTTTGAAAGTCTTCGGAGCCGCTTGAGGATAAATAAATTTAAATTCTGTCTCGCCAATCGTAATTACACATGACTGGGTAATTTTAAACTGGGTTTCTTTCAAGCCGTTTACCAACATCGAATTTTTATCTGTTCTATTAAAAATGTAAAATACTTCGTTTTCTTGTTTAATTTCCGCATGAACGCGACTTACGCGTGGATCATGCTGCAAACTTATTTGATTTTCAGTGCCACGACCAATAGTGACTGAAGATGTATCGACAAAAGAAAACCTCTGTCCCAGGTGTGGACCTGAAACAACTTCCAATTCGAAAGGTAAAAGTTTTGCTTTAGCGACTGCGTTCATTAATTATCATCCTTCTTTGGCACAATCGAGAATAAAAAATAGTCTGGGTTCGCACCATTCATCACTGGATGACAGCGGATTACGATGGTCCCACGCCCCATATCTAATTCACGCTGGTGAATTTGATTTGGAACCTGTGCTGATTCTTGAATCAATTCGTAAATATTCAATTTCAGGGATTGATCCACAATGGCGTCAACCCCCTGAGCCATCAAATTTTCCAGCGAGTTTTGCGCCACGGATTCAAAATTACTGTTTAAATTTAAAATCTTTTTCTCTGCGGTAACGGCAAATGCGGGGTCGCGGAAATGTTGAATTAACATTGACGCTTCAAAGTCTTTACTTTGTGACGTCTGACCTTGCCCTTCTCCACTAATGTAACGAGTTAATAGACTCGATATATTTCCAGCCAGCGCTTGAAGCGGCGGAAACAAGAAAGTATTTTCAATCGTATCTGTCTTTTCACGAAGCGCGATATCTAATTGTCTATTGATACTGGAAATTGGAAACTCAATTAACTTATATAAAAAGAAGAATAAAATCGCACCAAAGATACTGGCGATAATTAAGTTCTGCATAAATAAGCTAACGATAATACCGTCATCCATCGCTAATATGCTGATATCATAGATGACAACGGCAAAGGCCACTGGTACAGCCTCTTGTTTTTCGATATCATATTTTTCGATAGGAAACGATGCGCCGATAGTTGTTGAATCAATCGATTTAACGATATCACGATTCGACCGTTGTACCTCATTTAGGAACGGAATATCCACTGTACGACCAGCTTTAGCAGCAGGCGCAATTATGGACCCATCGGCTCGACTAATGATAAGCGCTTCTTTTACACCGTCTTCACGTTCAATCGAGAATGTACTTAATGTACCAAAGTTATTTTCAGAAATACCACGACGATTGGTCTCGGCTAAAGCACGCGCTAATGAACCGGCACGTTTTCTGGCTTCACTTTGGATGCTGTCACGACTTACTGTAATCATTGGGAATAACGAAAACAACGTCACGGCAAATATAAAAAGGCCCACAAAGCCAGCAAGTACCAATTTCATTTCAAATATTTGAGCGAGTTTATAAACTCCAGGTAGCACGACTTTATTTAGATACTCTTCAAACTTTTCTTTAAAGTCTTTGTTTGCCGGTTTATATTGCTTTGGCTCTTTCGCAAGAGACAAATGAGCCTGACTCATTTGTTGTTGATAAATAGAGTTCATCCCCATCGGCTGCTGTTGATGAGCTAATGCCGAATGTGGCTGAGGGACAAAGCCTTGAGGTACTTGAGGCTGTCCTTGACGTATCAATTGAGTATTCGCTTTCATCTGTGGAGTTGGCACAACATCCAAGAAAACATTATGAATACTGAATTTGTCGCCGAGCCTTAGTGTCGTTGATTGTATTTTTGTTCCGTTGACATAGGTTCCATTACTGGAATTGTTATCAATAACTTTTATTCCATCTTGAGCAACCTGGATTTCACAATGGATTTTAGAAACCCCTTGGACCATGATTTTGATATCACACTGAGACGCACGGCCAACGGTGTTTTTACCATTTTTAAGATTAAATATTTGCCCCGCTTGAGGGCCATTTAATACTCTAAGAGACCACATCGAGCTGATCTCCTTTCTTAACCTTATTTTTGCTAATGAAACCTGACGGTACCTCAAACACCGAACGCGATCTCCATCTTGGCAAAACCAATTTCCAGGGTTTTACATTTTCAACCAGATCATCCACAATCAAGTCCTTGTTTACAAATATGCAATCAATAGAAAACTTCATAAAAAAGGTATGAATACTGTTACAGTGATGAATCCATAGTCCCTCACCGTCACCTAAACTGGATTTACTCAGTAAACCGATACCGCGATCTACAAACGTCGTTGCCACCGAAAGGTGGTCAACAAGCAATGTATTCTGAGTTTTATTCCAAAGTTTCTTCATTTACCCACCGTACATCATTCCCAAAGCGACTGGTCCCAATACCATGATGAAAACCGCAGGCACAATACACACCATAATTGGGATCATGATTGTTTGCGTTGCTTTTTCACCGGCTTTTTCCGCTCTTACAAATCGTTCAAGTCTGATTTGTTCTGATTGCTCTTTTAACACTCGTGCAATAGGAGCACCCGATGCTTGCGCATCCAGGATAACAGCTACAAATGACGTGATCTCGCTCATCTCTAGACGACCTACCATTTTTCTTAATGCATCTTCACGTGAAGAGCCCATCTGAGTTTCATGAATTACGATTGCCAGCTCTGCCGCTAGTACACTGTCCGTGCCTTTAGATTTATCGATTAATTTTTGAACCGCCGAGAAAAACTCAAGACCGGCTTCCACCGACAAGGCTAAAAGGTCGATAAAGAATGGCAAGTCCGCGCGAACACTGGATTCACGTTTCGCTTTCTCACCCATCGCATGCATTATCGGCAAATAAACACCCAGAGGTACGAGTCCCAACAGAACCGGAAACGGAAACTCAAGTTGCAGGGCAAAATCCATCAATGCAATAAACACCGGAAACATGACACCCCAAAGTATTTGCATGCCAATAAATTCATCTTCATTAAGCTCTGCTGTTAGGCCGCCCACCATGATGTACCTAGAAACTTTCTTTCGGTAATCGGGACTCTTGATTTTTAAAGCATGTTGTAAAGTGAACTGATGCACCAATGGGCGAGACATGTTGATGATAGGATTTTTTGATTTAACCGGCTCGTCGTTATTCGCCCAGCTTAACTGAGCTTTATCTTTGTTACTTTGAATGAACGCAGAAACAAAAAAGTAAACAGAGATAGCGCCTAAAAAGACAGCTAAAAAAAGCAATATGTTATCACTTCCCATTTGAACCCTTTCGTGTTTCAGTGCAATTAGAAAATGAGCTATTTAGTGTTAGCATCACAATCTCCCCGCCGAATCCAATTACTTGAAAAAGCAGGCTTTTCATTTACTTCCATACCCATATCTACATCGGAATTAATTGACGAAAAATTACACCCCGACACCCAGATTTTAAGTATAACACGACAAAAGTTAGAGGCGGCTGAAAAGTGGCTAATAGACCTGTCTAAAGAGGCGTCTACCGTTATTGTTGCCGATACTGAAGTTTTGTTCCAAGGTCATCATCTAGGTAAGCCTCAAAATACGGAGCACTCCCGGGAAATAATTAGACGTTTGTCTGGAAATGCTCACTTTGTAAAAACGGCGGTCATCATAAAAAATCTGAAAACACAGAAGGAAGTGTCTCATATTGAGTCATCCCTAGTTCAGTTTCGCGCGCTCACGGAAGTCGAAATCGACGACTATGTGCGTACAGGCGAAGGTATGGATAAAGCCGGAGCTTATGGCATTCAGGGTCTAGGTCAAAAACTTGTCGCTTTCCAACGTGGCTCGATGACCAACATTATAGGTTTCCCGATTGAAGTTATCGCTCCTATTTTAAAAACTGAATTTCAATTCACCGCGAGTACTGAATTATGAGCACCACAAAAACTATTGCAGATATTCACGCAGAGATAAAAAAATTTAGCCCCCATCCGGAAAAAGTAAAATTACTTGCTGTTTCTAAAAAGCAATCCATAGATAAAATTCGAGAACTCGTTTCGCAACACCAAACGGCGTTTGGCGAAAATTATGTTCAAGAAGCATTAGAAAAAATAGTGAGTCTTCCCCAAAATATCGAATGGCATTTAATTGGCCATCTGCAATCAAAAAAGGTGAACACTATAATAGGCAAGTTTGCTTATATTCATTCTGTCGATTCAATAAAAATCGCAGAACTTATAGGCCAAAAGTCAAAAGCACTTGGTGTCATTCAAAAAGTATTTATCGAAGTCAATTTAGGGAATGAAGAAACTAAGACCGGGTTTGCAACAGAAACTTTGATTGCCGCATGGTCAAAATTAATACAAATCGACTCTATCCAAATAGTGGGATTGATGGCGTTGCCACCTGCCAGTGAAAATGAATTGATCACACGTGGATATTTTAGAAATTTATCCCAGTTACAACACGATCTTCGAAAAAAAACAGATACAAGTCTGCACCCATTAGATAATCTATCAATGGGCACAAGTCAGGATTACCCGATCGCTTTGCAAGAAGGCGCCACGGTTATCCGAATCGGCACATTATTATTTGGTGAAAGGGTTTAAATGGTATTCTCTGGAACAAACTCAATCGGCTTTATGGGCTGCGGAAATATGGCTCAAGCGATCATTAAAGGTCTAATTGAAAACAAAGTTATTCCCGCACAGAAAATTTATGTCAGCAATCGATCTCCTGGAAAACCCATTAAATTACGAGACCAATACGGAATCAACATCGCTAATAGTAATGAAGAATTAGTTGAACAAGCCCAAGTCGTTGTGCTTGCCATGAAGCCGCAAGATTTATTAGCAGCTATCGATCCCTTAGGTGGTATTTTCTCTGAAAAACAAATCGTAATCAGCTTGGCAGCGGGAATAACGTTAAACACTCTAAAAAAACATTTGCCACTACTACGTTGGATTCGAATGATGCCCAATACACCAACTTTGATTGGAAAAGGTTTAGTCGGCTATTTCACGGATCAAGCGGATTCGTATTTAGATACGTTAGTTGAGGATTTATTTAAACCACTTGGACAAACAACAAAATTGAAAGATGAAGATCAATTCGAATCGTTCATGGTTGCCTGTTCAAGCGGAGTTGGCTTCGTATACGAAATGATGATTTACTGGCAAGACTGGATGATCGAATACGGTTTTGACGAAGACGTGGCCCAAAACCTCACACTGGAAACGTTCTTAGGCGCCAGTCAACTGGCTAGAGCCAGTGGAAATCTAACACTCGAAGAATTACAAAATCGAGTCGCTTCAAAAAAAGGCGTCACCGAAGCGGGATTACAATCTATGCGTGATTCCGAAATCGAAAGATCACTACGTGTGGCGTTTGAAAAAGCGGGTTTACGCAATCAAGAAATGGCAAAGCTTTTAAAGTAAAAAAAAATGCCGATCTTGATATAAAGATCGGCACCTTCCTTAGAAATAGCGAATTAACTAGTTAACTGCGGCGCATGTTCCGTTTTGACCGTTGAATTTAGCCACCAATGGCTGCGCAGGACGAGCCACTGGAGACCAGAAAATCTGTAGGTCAAAACCCTTTTGCACATTTGTATAATAAAGAACATTTTGATTCCAACGACGTGACACAGACACTACCTGAGGCATCACACGACACGCTTTACATTTAGCAATCGTCACTGCCGAACCTTGATCTTTTAGCATGTTGTAATCAACCGTAACGTACACGCCTTCAATCATACCCGTAGTTTTAAAATCAAAATTACAGTTCCATTTGTCATAAGGTTTCATAGACACTGCCGATGCTAAAGACGCCGAAAAAAGAACTAAAGCTAAAATCGCTTTCATAAAAAGTACTCCGTTGTATTTGGTTATTGTTTTAAAAACGTGATCTGAATAAGCGCCAACAACCACAAAGTAAACCCCACAAAACCGCAAATGAAATTAATCATCCATAGTTTCATTTCGAAACCCCCACCCAAAAACCACCAAAGCGAACTAAACGTTTAAAACCCAACCTTTGAAAAAATTATCCACATCCCCAAATTTACAAACCAAAACAATTTAACTCCTTCTTAACAAGAAAATGCCAAAACAAATCCCTACAAACGCAGGACGAAGTCCTCTGAAAGAAAACGGCTACGGTGTGGGTAATTTTCTGGAGGTTGAGGAGGCTTACTTCTTTTGCTTTCAATTCCAGCTCGGTCTTCGTTTAGGGAAAGACCCTCTCTCGAACCCTGGACCAGACCAAAGCTTAGGCGGCAACCATTTCCTCCCAAATTCCGTCAAAGTTTTGATACACTTGTTTTATGTAGACACGGAGGTCTCTAATGAAAGTTACACCCATCGATATCGCACACAAATCATTCTCAAAGAAAATTATGGGTTGTGACCCTCAAGAAGTTTCTGAGTTTATGCAGCAAATCTCTGCACAACTTGAAGCATTGATTTATGAAAGAAACCATTTGAAAGAAATTCTACGCGAAAAAGAACTTACGATTTTAGAATACAAAGAAAAAGACAAAATGTTGAAAGAAACAATGTCAGCAGCATCACAAATGTCCGAAAAATTAAAAGTAGATGCGGAACGCGAAGCTAAGCTAATTATTACAGATGCCCAGCAAAAAGCGGAAATGATACTACGAGACTCTAAAGAGTCTTTAAGAAAAACATATCAAGATATCAATGATTTAAAACGTGCTCGTTTGCAGTTTGAAGCGAATTTAAAAGCGTTAGTCCAGGCTCACATGTCGATTCTTGAACAAGGCGAAAAATTTATGCCATCTGTTCATTTTGCTCACGATAAAAATCAATCACTGTAAGCAGTGATTGATTTATCCGAACTTAAAACTGGAATTTTAATCAAGGACAAGATCGTAACTCTAGCGATCTATGCTCAGCCCAATGCTCGGCGTACCGAATTTGAAAAGATCCACGACGATCAATTAAAATTAAAAGTCCATGCGCCGCCGGAAGACGGCAAAGCAAATGAAGAGATCATTCGTTATCTATCCGACTTATTCTCGCTGAGAAAGAATCAGGTAGAAATAATAAGCGGGCATTTAGCCCGCAAAAAAAGAATTCAATTGTCTTTTGATAGGGCCCTCAGAATAGAGGACCTTCAAAGCTTCTTTATGGACTAAGTACCCGTTTGCGCTGTAGCTGATGATTGAGCATCCATTCCTAATAACGTTCGATAAAATTTAGCTTCGGTACGAGCGCGTGTAGACATTTCTTTACCTACTTTTGCAGGCTGTCCTTTTACAGGAAGCATAGATTCCCAAGCTTCTAGAGCCCATGCTGCTACAGCCGTGTTATTTGTACCGTGTTCCCGGAAGAATAAACTTAGAGTCTCAATTAACTCTTTCCTCTCTTCGCTCCCAGTCTTTGATTCAATTGCTTTCACAGTTTCATTAAGCACGTCTTCCATAATTTGCTTAAAACCCGTCGCGTCGGCTTCGGTTTTGATAGATTTCATGTCAAACTTTAGTCCTCTTAATGCCGTTACTGCTTGCGCGTATGTTCCTTTTCGTGTGCTTGCTAATCCTGGCAAAATGCTTTTATGCCGGTTAGCTGTTGCTGGCGAATAAACTAAATATGGCGTGAAGTCCGCTTTACTTTCTAAATGGGACGTCGCTAGATCATAAACGTCTCGAGCATTTTTAGAAAGACCAACTAGATTAACTCCATATTTTGCGGCTCCAGCATACGATTTATCAACGATTGGACGCGAGAATATACCAAGTTTTGATTTCACAACACCGAATCCACCACGAGTGGTATTTTCGTACTGACCATCATAACCTGTTGCATAATTACTATCGATATCTTTTACAGGAACTCGTAATACATACAAAGTACCGTCTTTTTCTTTCGTAAACTTGTCAGACGACGATTCGCCAATTAATTCAATAATTTTCTCAGCAGGAACATTAAACTCTTTCGAGAATGCACCAATCCAACCTTTTTCATAGTAGTCACGAGGCAACTTTTCTTTAGTTTCTCGTTCAGCTAGTCCTTGAAGCCAAGCTTTAGCATCGGCAGCGGGCTGTTTGCTGCCACGGAAATTTTCAAATAATTGGACTAAGCCATCGGCAGGTTTGAATGCGGCATAGTCTTCATATGTTTTTAACATCAATAAATAAGTAGGATCTGCTGTAGTCGAAACCCCTTCTTTACTTGCGCGATTTACTGCATGTAGATAGTGATTCATGAACAGAGATTCAAATTCTTCACTATTTTGAACGAATTTTTCTTTTTTACTGTAGATATAGAGAACAAGCCACTCAAGTGTCTTTTCTACGCGTGGAACACCTTTGGCGATAGATGCAATTTTCTGTTTTACAAGAGGCCCAACAGCGCCGTCTTCAGTCACTGCGTTTAGTTCTTTCGGAGATCGCATTAGACTGTAGATTTCTCTGACTTGAGGAATGACCATTCCGTTAACCGACAAGATCCTAGCTAACGGATGATTTCTAGTTTCAGTCTGAGATAAAAATCCTACCATATTAGTCTGTCTTCCCGATTGGATCCTATGCACATACACATGATCATCGCCCATCTTTTCAACGGCTTTCTCAAATGACTCATGCCCTAGTTTTGAAAAGTTCTTAATGTAGTCTTCAAGAATAAAATATTTTGAATTCCCACGAAGCTGATTTAGTTCCGCCGGAGTTAATTCTGAAACGCGAACAAAGAATGGTCTCATGATTTCACGAGCTGCCGTATGTAACTTACGTCGAGATTCAGT
The DNA here is from genome assembly GCA_002345205.1 of Bdellovibrionaceae bacterium UBA2316. Classification (GTDB taxonomy): domain Bacteria; phylum Bdellovibrionota; class Bdellovibrionia; order Bdellovibrionales; family Bdellovibrionaceae; genus UBA2316. Next base: position 31,419 of record DDVI01000086.1, read on the forward strand.
AATATTAGCTAACACTGCCTGCTTCGTTTTATCAGGAAAATTGGATTCACGAACTTCTCGTGCTAATTGATTATAATCTAAATCCTTACGCTCGTACTGACCAATAATGTCGCCAATTTTGATACCGCGAGTGCCTCTCATGAAGGCTTCCTCAAAGGCAGAGTTACCTTCGTATTTTTCAGCGATTGGATCACCCCGCCCGGGCGCCAATACCGCATATGGATTAGTTTTAGGGTCTTCTTTGATTGAAGACGCTCTAACTAAAGTCGGGTATTGCCACTCGTATAAATACAGAGCGCCTTTTTTATTTGCCTCAAGTAAATCTCGATTATAAACAATTTCAAAATCTTCAGGTTTGGATTTGCCCGTTAATAAATTCTCAACGGCTGCCAAGTTTTCACCAAGGTGCTCTTGGTGTTGAGGAGTTATTGCTCGGCGAACTCCTTTTTCACCCGTGTATTGTCCGCCTAAACCTAATAGACGATAGCTATAATCAGAAATTGGATACAGTTTCGCTTTACCACTTTCTACACGAACAACATATGGAATAATGCTGTCATAAAGGAATCCGTCGTCCTTTAATACGAAATTTCTTTTATCAGGACCGATTTGTACCATGCGACCATCTAAAGGAGTCACTTGATCTTTGCGTCGCATAGACCCCGCAGCATTAGAGAATTTTTCAGCGTACTTTCCCGTTATCTTAACCCTAAGAGCAGCGCCACGATAAGTGATTGCTGCCGCTTCATTACCTACGATAATATCGCCTAAACCAGCAGCTTCTTGTTTTTCATTGGTCGCTTTGATATCAAACGTATTTTTTGTGTATTGCAAGTACTCGGCGATCCCGTTTCTATACAATTCTGCGACTTGATCACGAGTCATATTCATATCGATGTTGATTTGAACCGCCGGATCAAGACCCACTTGGATCAAAACGCGATTAACTAACATTTGCACCGTTAAATCGTTAATCTGCGAAAACGGAGTTAAAATAGCCAATTTCGTATGAAGTTCAGCGATAAAATCAATCTTCTCTTTGTACGAAGCCGTCACCATTTGTGACATCTTAGCGTTAGCATCCGACAAGATTTTTGCGGTTTCATCTAAAACTCGCTTGCCCTTGGGCAACTCGACAACAAAAGATCTCGCGTTCACTTCCGAAAAGATCGTTTCTGTTACTTTCCCGCCGATACTTTCAACATTAGCTTTAATTGTAACAAATTCGGCATCACTGATTGACTCAAACAATCCGTTAATGCGAATCGCTTTTTTACGGTATCCAGGTTCGCTTACTAAACTACTCTTCAAGTTTTTCACAAATTCTTGAACGGCTGATCTTCCTTGCGGAGTATTTCCAACTCTAGAGTTTAAATCTTGCATCACAGATGTTTCAATGTCGCCTCTCAATAATTTATTAAGATCTAACATCATATCTGTGCTCAAAGAAAATTTACTATCTGGTATATCGCGAATTGTTCTCCACGCTAAGGAAATAGACTTTATCTTTTTTACTGGGATAAAATCCGCTGGTTTTGGATCATTTGCATTCGTGCCACGAATCATGCGATTTACTTTTTCAGATCCTAAATACATCGCCCACAATCCAAAATTTTCAGTCTGACCAAATTGTTCAATCACCTTGGTTTTACCAGCGATTGCCCACATCACGTCTGCTTTTTGCTCAGCCTTAACACTCTCTGGAACTACTAATGACTTTTCATAGAATTTTATACATTTTGATTCCGAGGAAGGGCTTCGGCTGGAAGTTTTTTCTACACAATCACTGAGTTGAAATAGTTCATAATCAACATCTGTAATCAAATTTACAACCGGCGCTTCCTTCGGGGATTGAGCGACCGGATTAGAAACGCACGAAACCAAATAGATCGGGACTAATAATAGGGATAATTTTTTTTTCATAGTTACTATATGTTAGCTTAATAACTTATTAAAAAACACATCCAGAAATTATCGATACAACTAAAGTAGTGGCGCTTTCATCCTCATCATCAGGCGTCCCCAGAAGCTGGTCTCCATATGAACTGTTTCCACACGTTGCTTCTTATAGACCTCGGCGCAAGTCCTAGCTAAATATTTCACGTTGTAGGACTTTGGACCCTGCCCTTGAATATCAATCGGAACAAAGATACCTGTTTGAGTCCGGCGATCGATTCGCGCGGCGATGTCCTTACTTTCGAAAAACACCCCGTTTTCTGAATTGAAATTTTTTGAACGAGGATCAAAATTATAAGATCCCCAATAGATTTCCTTTTGGTCAACTACGACCACTTTACCGTGAAATATATAAAAGTAGTCATTTAAGAATACTTCGAATCCTTTGTTTTCAAGAATACGCATATCTACTTTAAACTGTTTAGAAACGTCACCTTCATCAGATCCTTCGGCTTTGTTAGTATAAATGCGAACACGAACCCCACGGGCTTTAGCGGCCTGAAGTGCTGCCATCACATCATCCGGCAATAGAACGTAAGGATTTTCGATGATGATATCTGTTTTCGCGTTCTTAATCATTTTTAGGATATTATGATGAATCATCTTCTTTTTCTCTGAAGCTTTCATCACGTCCGTAACGTAGCGCAGATTTTTAACTGAAACAAAATCACCCAACTTTTTAGAATTTTGAACACTTGCAATAAACGCAGTTTGTTTAGCAATAGCCGCGTCGTACTTAGCCCTGATTTCTGGGGTTAATTCAACGCTAGGGCCGGTGGACCAAAATTTTGTCGCTGCCCACTTTTTATCAAATTCATTACGTGCCGTTTGTTCGGCAGGACCTTGAATTAGAATTTCACGATCTAAAAACGCCCACATGCTATTTCGTTCACTCTTAGGGTTATCAAGTTTACCCAATATATAGTAGTATTTTGAGTAGTTTGAGGAGCCGACGATTGTTCCGTGCTTTGTAGTGAAGACCTTATCATGTGTGCGCATATTTAAGAAACTTGCAAATCTAAGAAGGCCTAATTCCAAGAAAGATAGAATATTTCTTTTTAGCGATGTCATCGGACGAAATGACCTTAAGTCGACACCCTTTTCGCGCATGTAGGCCTGAAGTTCCGGACTTACTTTTGAAGAAAACGCATCATAACCAATACGGGGTGTTCCACCTCGTTTCACAATTTCTAAAGCCGCGGCCAAGAGAGTAAAACCAACAGAGTCTTCATTTAAAGTAAATGTCAGAACATCGAGCTGCCTATTATCAGGATGCATAGCCAAATCAATTCTGCCTTGATAGGACTCACGTTGTGAAAAAAGCGGTAACACTAAATCTTGACCATCATTTAGATTGGCAATGGCTTCATCATAAGGAACATAGTTTACTTGTTCGTCACCGGCCGCAAAGGTAAAATTAGAAACGATTAACGTTAACGATAAAATGTACGTGAATAGGTTTTTCATAATTGAAACCTATCTTCCAGTACGTTTCGTCATCACTTCAGAAAATTGATCAGCCGTAATCACTGAACATTTACCTGTCGCTAGAAATGTATAATATCCCAGAGATCCTTTTTTATAGGAATGCTGAATACTTGGAGCACCTCCTAGACGTGCAGAGAAAACATACGTAGTCGTCTCGGTGCCAGCCCTTGAAACGCTAGGAAATAGGTAGTTACCTTCGGGCGTAAAGTGTACTTTTTCGTACACTGCTTGGAAGTGTACATTGTCCGCAGTGAACGTCGTAATTTCGTTTACTAACTTCATATTCCCTAATGGCGTAGTTACAGCAGCGACGTTAATCAGATACCATTTATTAACTTGTTTACCTTGATAATAGAAAGATGGCTTACCAAAAGCGCTCTCACACGAATAAAATTGTCGACCTTCACCGATAGTTTCATTGATTTTAGATTGTAGCTGGCTATAGGCATCGACCGAATCAGTATACCCAAAAGACTGAACAGAGATAGCTAACGCTAAAATGCCAAATAATACCTTTGGGTAAACCATAAAACATTCTCCTACATTATAAATAGTCGTTTATAATCTGCCATATAAAATGCAATTACAGCTCCATTGGAAATCGCAGGCAATGCAGTGGGGCTGTATTAGAATTAGACAATGAGCCACTATTCATCACTTACATAGTGCCGATTTTTGAACCCTAGTACCTGAGTAGGATTACTTCTTCTTTTTTTTCTTGGATTTCAATTTGATCGACATTTCTGCTTGATCCAGCTGGTCTTGAATGTCGTCTTGGGTAGGAACTTTATTGTATTTCTTAACAGGAACCGGCTCGGGCTCAACTTCCTTTTTGAACAGACTTTGATCTACGCCGTCTTGAGTTTGAATTTGATAATTCTCTTCACGTTTAATGGGTTCGACGTCACGAACTGGCTGAACCTCTTTGTGAGGGTTGTTTGAAAATGTATCGAACAATAGATTTACCATTACTCCGACTGTCAAACCATTTGCATAGTTCTGACCTGAAATCGAATTTGCGACGTACGATTTCATAATAAAGCCGCTTGAAAAACCGATATCTAAGTTGGCTTGTACTTGAATGTGAGACGGATTAACAGAATAGAACTTATAACTACCAGCATTGACTCTTTGGTTAAGCGTGTTACGTGCCGCTTCGTTTGAACCTCTATCTGGATCGTCTGTTACTGTCTGAAATCCATTAAGCTCAAGCCCCAAGAATGAATGTTTCCATTGCAATCCACCACCTAAATACCAAGGCATTATACCTGAACGGCCACTACGGAAATCATAGCCCGCGCCCGCATAGTACGAGAACCATTGATAATTGTTCTGCGCCTTAAGCATAGCCGTAACTTCCATAATACCTTCGTTTGTGACGACAGAATCTTGAGTCGAAGAAATCTCGTCCAATGAATAACGTATGGTTAGCTCGGGAACCACATCCATAAACCCACGATAAACCATCCAGTCCGCACCGGCCTCAATCGAATTCAAAGTTGAATTGGCCCGGTTAAAATCGGTACTTTTACTTTCTGCATTACTAATATGGGCTTTTGCTCGAACTGACCAGAAGTCTTTAAATACGTAACGTGACTCTAGGAACATATCGAGCAAAGTGTATTTATTCGAGCTGACTAAGTTTACATTAGTGCCGACATCATTAAAGTTCGCCGACGTTTCAAAATACGTGGCGCCGCCCGATATTTCAAACGTTCTGGGTTCATACGTTTTAAGTTTATTGAAACTATACCCGTTCTGAGCTATTAAAAGCAGTAGTAGCCCTAAAGGCAGTGCCAGATTTTTAAAAACAAAACTTGAATGGTTCATTAAGGATAGTATGACCAACAACATGGAAGAGGTAAAGCAAATGTCCTCTTCAAAAAGAAAAACTCAACTCATTCTGATTTTCTTAACGGTATTTATTTATCTTTTGGGCTTTGGGATTATCATTCCCATCCTCCCAATCTTAAGTCGAGATTTCGGCGCTACCGCTACGGAAACAGGGCTCTTGATGTCGGTGTATTCCCTAATGCAATTTATTTTTTCTCCATTTTGGGGGCGTCTAAGCGATCGTTTTGGTCGCAAACCCATCTTGCTGTACTGCCTTTTGGGTGAGGCCGCCTCATACATCCTGTTTGCCATAAGTCGTGACTTAAAAATGTTATTTATCGCTCGAATGCTGGCCGGCTTCTTTGGTGGCAGTATCTCGACGGCATCGGCTTACATTTCTGACATTACTCCCAGCGATCAACGTTCAAAAGGTATGGCGCTTATTGGGGCGGCATTTGGATTAGGTTTTGTATTTGGGCCAGCTATCGGCGGTTTCTTAACGGAATACTCTAAGCATATTTCTACTGAACCGTTCTTTAATACTTCGTTTGCATCCTATGTTGTATCCGGTCTTTGCTTTTTTACATTCCTTTTTGGCCTAGTTTTCTTGAAGGAAAGCTTAACCACAAAAGCCCCTGCCCGTTCGAACAAAAGCCGCTTTCTTATTATTTTTGAAAAGCTAAAAATTCCAGTGGTCAGTCACCTCACGATCGCGTTCTTTTTATTGTCATTTTCGATGTCAGCCATGGAAGCCACGCTAGTTCTATATATGGGTGAAGTTTTTTCTTGGGGAATCAAGGAAGTCAGCTACGGATTTGCTTATATTGGGGTCATCATCATCATCACTCAAGGATATTTAATCCGTAAGTTTTTACCTAAATGGGGCGAACGCTTAGTTCTGAAAAGTGGAACGCTAGTATTTTTTCTAGGAATGATCCTTATCGCAATGGCTCCCAATATTACAGTAATGGCCATCGCTATGACATTAGTTGCTTTAGGTAATGGTCTATCCAATCCTTCAATCCTTGGTTCAATCAGCAATCTGACAGAAAGCACCGAGCAAGGCAGTACTCTAGGTGTAACACAAAGCCTGTCGTCATTAGGACGTATTTTGGGACCAGCACTCGGTGGGTTTATTTTTCATCACCTTTTTATCCAAAGTCCGTTTATTTTAGCAGGTATATTGGGATTTGTTGCGTTTCTTATTGTTATGGTGCTAAACCAGCAGATTCCAAACAAAGGAAAATCAAATGGAAGCCATTAATCAAATTGGAATTTATCAAATTGAAAACTTAGTTTTGCAGCGAGTTCCATTTACGTTACTTGACCTTACCAAAGATTCTAATTTGATAGTGCCTTTCGAACATTTGAATCCGTACTATTTAAATTTCTTGAAAGCTCAGATTCTAAAAACAACACCCACTGAATATAAATCGACAGAAAAATTTCGAGCTCTGCCTAAAGACGCCCCTGTTGTTGTAATTTGTGATTCAGGTAATGACTCTTTGAAAATTTCCCACGAACTGGAAGCCGAAGGCTACATTAACGTATTCTATGTTACGGGCGGATTTGCTAGTCTGAAAACCCCATCAACTCACTAAAATTTTGTTATTTTGCTTGGCCCGCTGGGCATGGCGCTGTTGAATTTGGATCCGTACAGCCCCCTGAACCGGTTGTTTTCAAATCTTTTGGCAGCTGTCCTTTAGACACTAAATAATCTTTAACCAATGGAAACGCTCGTGCACAAACGTCTCTGAAGGTCGCTAAACCTGAAATGTAGGTACTTTTGTTGCCGTTGAAATTTCTAATTGCAGCGTCGGTATCTTTCTGCAACTTAACGGCAGCATCATCACTGCTTTTAAAAATGTCTAGAAATTTTGATTTAACATCTTTCTTTTGGCCCGTGTGATTGCACGTGGCCGTACGTACATTTACTTCTGCAAAGCCACTAGCAGAATAGTATCGAATATAGGAATCTGATTTCTTTTCTTTTGGAATTTCTACGATTTCGTATTCTAGTTCAGAACCAGATTTTATGAATTTATAAGTGTAATCTTTGTTACCTTTTTCTAGTTACTGAATGCAGCGTTCTTGCAGCGACAATGTTACTTTCTTTTTATCAGAATTCAAATCGGCTGGACCGGAAACTTTTTCATCTGCGGCTTTTGAGCTTACCGAACTAGATAAAGCTACGGAAAATACTAAAGCCGGCAGACATTTCATCATTACATATCCTCTTTACACTAGTTCGATCTCGCCGGATCCAATTGTTGCCGCTAATTTAGCGCGCAGACGAGTTACGGCTTGAGCATGTAGTTGTGATACACGACTTTCGGTAACCTTTAGAACTTGGCCGATCTCTTTTAGATTTAAATCTTCATAGTAGTATAGCGATAGAACTAAACGCTGTCTTTCAGGCAAATCTTCAATCGCCTTAGCCACGATGTCCTTAACTTTCTTCAAGTTAAGCTGATTGTAAGGATTTGCTAGTTTCGAACCTTCCAGTAAATTCAAGATAGATTTTTTATCCGTATTACTGAATGTTTGCGAATCATCAATTGATAACAAGCTCACCGGACGAACTTGATTTACTAAATCATGGAATTCATCTTGCGAAATATTTAACGTTTTAGCAATTTCTTCATCTGTTGGTGAACGACCCAAATCTTGCTCTAATTGAGCAATTGTACGATCTAATACCTTTGATTTATCACGAATAGAACGTGGAACCCAGTCCTGTGAACGTAATTCATCTAAGATCGCACCCCGAACACGGAATTCCGCATAGGTTTTAAATTTATTATCACGAGACGGATCATACTTATCAATCGCATCCATCAAACCAATTACGCCCGAAGATATTAAATCATCTAGTTCAATATTTGAAGGTAGACGAGCTGCGATTTTCTGAGCAATGAATTTAATTAGCGGAGCGTACTCCTTAATTAAACTGTCCTTTTGTTGCTGAGTTAAACGCTTAGGATCTTCTTTATACTTCTTCAGCAAAGCTAAATTCTTCACTCAGTACCCTTTCCATGGATTGTCGTGTGTCTTATTCAGTGTAACAAATGTCGGTGTTCGGAAAAGTCCAACTTTCACAATTAGGACGTTACTCGTGTTACGACGTCGCTCTCGCTAAATTATCCCAGAACATTTCAAGACCACCGCTAGAATTGATTTTATATTGGGATTTTAAAATTTCTGAGGAAATTTGGGAAATCGCAATAGCCGCATCTGAAGTAGGGTCCTGTTTCAGTATGATACGCTTGTTAATGTTAGCCGACTTCAGCTGAGAGTCCTGAGGAATCGCCCCGAGGTAATCTAGACTAACGAATAGAAACTTTTGAACGACATCTTGAAATCGTTTAAACAAGTAAAAACCGTCTTCCTGGTTTCGTACGCAGTTTGAAACAATCGAAAAGCGATTCACCTTATATTTTTGATTCAAAACTTTAATTAACGCATACGAATCGGCAAAGCTTGAAGGATCGGCAGTAATTATAACGATGTTATTCTTGGCGGCCGCATTCATGTGAAGTACGTTCTGAGAAATACCCGGTGACGTATCAATCATCATGTAATCAAAGTTTACGGGTAGATCTTTTAATGAATCGAGTACTGCCTTCCTTCCAAATGCATCAAGATTTTGCATTTGATCAATACCATGACCGCCCGAGATCAAATACAAATTTGAATCAAGCCGTATTAGCGCATCTTCAATCGATTTTTTACCAGAAAGAACGTCATAAATCGTAGTTTCAGCGCGTGTTCCGAAAAAAATGTCTACATTCGACATACCCAAATCCGCATCGAAAATAAGAACTTTCTTATCGTAACGTGAGATCTTGTAAGCCAAGTTACAAGCCAGCGTTGTTTTTCCCACTCCGCCTTTTCCTGATGTCACGCTGATGGTTTTAGTCGGATATCGAAAACTCATAATGATGCCTCACTCGTAGTGTTATTCTTTTGTGTAATATGAAAAATCAAATCAACCAGTCGCTCTTTGGTCGCATATTCAAAATCCTCTGGAATGCGCTGGCCAATGCCAAATGCGAATAATGGCAATTTGTTAATTTTATTAAAGCTATATACATTTCCGTTCTGAACGGTTTCATCTAGGTGATTAAAGATAACATCCGTTACGTTCAGGGTGGCGAAGTTATTCAAAACTCCTTGTAGATCTTCGTATTTATTACGCGCCGACAAAACTAAATGAACTGATTTAGAAGGAATTTCTTTTAATATCATTCTTTCGAAGTAAGACACTTCTTCTTGAGTTTTTAAATTCGATCCCGGTGTATCAATCAAGATGTAATCAATTGAATTAATGAATTTTAAAATCTCTTTCCAGTCATTACGCTCGCGAATAACTGCAAAAGGTACATTTAAAATTTGTGAATAAATTCTAAGTTGCTCTACTGCCCCAACTTTTTGAGTATCTAGAGTCAATAGTGCTACTTTTTTGTTTTCTCTAACGATTAACTGTGACGCCATTTTGATAATTGATGACGTCTTACCCCCACCACTTGGCCCGACAAAAAAATGAAATTTTTTGTTTTCACCGCTGGATACAACGATGTCTTCCAAAATACGTTTAGCTAAAAAACCTTCTACTAAAGGTTTGTTCTTCAAACGAGTTACCGGAACTTGATTTTGAAGATCAAGGATCATTTCTGCCGCTAGATCCTCTAAAACTCCTTCTTTTACAAGGCCTTGAAACTGCGACGATAACTCATAATGAATTCCATAATTCTCACCTGGATAGTGAGATTGCGGACGGCTCTCGGTCGGAGTCTGCATATTTTTAATCATCGCTTTTAGTGACGCAATTTCCGACCTTAAAGAGTTCATTTCGCTATCGTTTTGAACCTCAATGTACTGCTGACGACCTTCGACTTGCTGATTGCGTGTCTCAGTAGGCTTTGCTGTTTGTCGTTGCACCTGGCGGTCATTTAATAGTGTCCCAGCATCAAATGCACGTTGAACCGCATTCTTAATTCTTTCTTCAGCAGCATTTTTTTCGTCATTGATATCGATGTATTTCTGCGTTGTTACGGGCTTTGTCACAGGTGTCGTGTGACGAGTTACAAATTTGGAAATAATTTCTTTTTGAGTCCGCGCCGAACTATTTTGAAATTGTTGTTTATCATTTTCCGCCATACGCGATTCAACGAATTTCTTTTTATGTAATGTTTCTTCGCTGACGGCAGCCGTAATTTCAAAACTGCTTTCCCCAACTAATCCGTATTTATTGCTGTTATCTTTCGCCGCCAAAATGATCGCATCAGGGCCAAGTTGCTTCTTGACCATCTCTAAAGCGTCTTTCATTGTGCGTGCTTCAAATTTCCTAACTTGCATGTGTCATCTCCACAGTGGCTACGGATTGAATGTGAGCATCATTGCTGAGCTCGTTATGTGATAAAACGATTAATTGAGGAATAAATCTGTGGGTTAGCTTAAACAAATGTCTACGCGACATTGGCGACGCTAACAAGATCGGTTGACCCGCAATTTCAGGGTTTTGCTCAACTGCCATCGCAATTTGATTAATCAACTGGTGCGCCGTTTGTGGATCCATGACAAGTTGCACGCCTTGCTCTGTTTGTAGCAATGAATTCGCAATACTTTCTTCGATATTTGGATGCAAAGTCATCACCGGGATACGGCCTTGATCGTTCGTGTACTTTCTAGTGATCGCGCGCGATAGACCTTTACGAACCGCCTCAGTTAAAATTTCGACATCTTTTTGTTTTGGAGCTTCATCTGCTAATGTTTCAAACACCGTTAATAGATCGCGGATTGAAACCTGTTCCTTAAGCAAATTCTGCATAACTCGAACAACTGATCCCAATGGCAACATATCAGGAATAAGTTCTTCCACCACTTTAGGGTTAATTTTCTTAAAGTTTTCAATCAATTGACTTGCTTCTTGGCGACCTAATAATTCATGAGCATGAGTACGCAGGATTTCTGTTAAGTGAGTCGCCATAACAGTTGGTAAATCCACAACCGTGTAACCCGCCATCTCTGCTTGCTCTTTGCGACTTGGATGAATCCAAAGTGCATCCAGTCCAAACGCGGGCTCTTTTGTTGGAATACCTTCAATTGGATCAGAAACATTTCCTGGATCCATCGCCAATAAGTAATCCGACTTCAGAGTACCCCCACCCACGCGGTTACCTTTTATCATTAATTGATAGTCGCCAGGGCCCAGTTGCAAGTTATCACGTATATGAACACTTGGAACAATTATACCCAGATCTAAAGCGAACTGTTTACGGATGGAAACGATTCGTTCCAGCAAATCCCCACTCTTATTTGACTCTACAACTTGAATAAGTCCGTAGCCAACTTCCAATTCCACCAAATCCAATGGTAAAAGGGTCTCGACGTTTTCCTTTTTGGGAGCAGCAATTGCGGCTTCGCTTTTCTTTTTCTCTTCTAACGCACTTTCTGCTTTATATTTATCGATTGTCCAAGCAACTATCGCCAAGAAACTACCAATCGCAAAAAATGGGATTGTTGGCAGCCCCGGAACGATACCTAAAAGTACTAGTACCGTCGCTGAAATATAAACAGCGCGCGTACTGATGAATAACTGAGACGCAACTTCTTGACCCATGTTTTCATCGTTACTTGAAGAACGAGTCACGATCATACCAGCCGCAGTTGAAATGATAAGTGCCGGAATCTGAGCTAATAGCCCATCACCGATTGTTAACATTGTGTAGTATTTAGCAGCCGTTGCAAAATCCAAATCCTTTTGGATTACACCGATTAATAAACCACCTACTACGTTAATCACCATGATTACGATACCGGCGATCGCATCACCACGTACGAACTTGCTAGCACCATCCATAGATCCGTAGAAATCGGCTTCTTTTTCGATTTCTTTTCGGCGCTTACGTGCTTCGACTTCATTAATTACACCGGCGTTAAGCTCGGCGTCGATCGACATCTGTTTACCAGGCATTGCATCTAAAGTGAAACGAGCTGCAACTTCAGCCACTCGACCCGAACCTTTAGTGATTACGATGAAATTGATAACAATTAAAATCATGAAAACAATAAAACCGATCGCGTAGTTGTTTCCAACAACGAAGTTACCGAACGCATTGATCACGTCACCGGCCGCTTTTGGGCCTTCGTGACCGTGGCTCAAGATCAAACGGGTCGTCGCTACGTTCAAAGCTAAACGGAACAAAGTTGTTAATAATAGTAAACTTGGGAACGATGTGAATTCCAAAACGTTTTTAGCATAGATCGAAACTAAAAGAATCAGGATACTGATCGCTAATGAAAACGTTAAAGTGATATCCAGCATGATCGGCGGCAAAGGAATGATCATTACCGCTAAAATTGCCAAAATACCAAATGCGATCAAAAGATCCGTATTTTTTGTGACCTTTTCAAATCTTTTTAGGAACTGAAATATAGGCTCTAAAAATTCATTCATAATTTAGCCTTTCTCTTCAACTTAAATACGTATGATAGTACTTCCGCAACCGCTACATACAGCTCGCGAGGAATTACTTGTCCAAGTTTCATAGTTTTAAAAATAGTTCGCGCAAGTGGCTTGTTCTCTACGATCGGGATGTTATGCTCACGAGCCAATTCTTTAATTTTCTCGGCCACTAAATCCCCGCCTTTTGCGATTAATTGCGGAGCTGGTAAATTATCATCATATTTTAAAACCACGGCGATATGGGTTGGGTTCGTGATAACTACGTTGCCTTGAGGAACTTTGTCCATCATACGACGAGTAGCAACTTCCCGCTGAATTTTGCGGATGCGAGCTTTGATCATAGGATCCCCCTCGCGTTGCTTTACTTCTTCTTTGATCTCTTCTTTAGTCATCATCATTTTCTTTTCCAAATCCCACCATTGGAAAAAATAATCGCCGGCAGCTAAAACGAGCATTACCATGCCGATACCAAAGAAAAGTTTTGTAATCATCGAACCGATATAAACTAGTAATTGTTCTTTAGAATACGTTTGCAAATAAGGCCATGTGTGAGCCTCTTTTTCTAACGTCGTGTATATCACGATACCAATTAAACACACTTTGATTAAAGACTTCAGACCTTCTACCAATCCACGTAAACTGAAAATGCGTTTAAACCCTTCGAGTGGATTTAAACGATCAGGATTAGGGGACAACGCATCTTCAACCGTCATGAAGCCGATTTGAAGAATACTAGATAAAGATCCTAGCAATGCACCTAACGTAACGATTGGAAAAACTAAAATAAATAGTTTCGTACCCACTAAGCTTGAAGCTTCCGTGAAGTTACCTTCACGAATAAACACCACCAATTGATCGCCAAAAGTAAACTGAAACAATTCACGGAACTGTTGTTGATAGAAACTAGCGAACATAGTTACTAGGCTCGCTACGCCCAATAACATAAGAGCCGTCGATAATTCACGAGTATGCGGGACGTTTCCTTGTTTTCGGAAATCCTCCCGCCTCGTATCCGACGCTTCTTCGGTCTTTTCGTTGTCGCTGTCGTCAGCCATTAGAAGGACCTCATCATTTTAAGCATTTGCGTTTGAGTTAAATCTAAAATTTGAATTACTTCATTCATGTAAAGCGGCATCGAAACAAACAGAATTAGAAAACCGACCACGATAGTTACTTGAAAGCTTGTTACGAACACATTGATTTGCGGAACTGCACGGCCTAGGATACCCATGCCCAAATTTACTAGGAACAACGAGCTAACCACAGGGGCTGATACCTTAAGAGCAATTTCAAACAAAATCTGGCACCATTTAGCAAACTCACCCAAGCCACCAAACTTAATGGTCATCTGCGACACTGAAACTAATTCAAAACTTTGAAAGATCGCCGATATCAATAAGTGATGACCTTGAATCGCGAAAAAAATTAAAATAGCTAAAGTGCCTTGGAACTGTTCAATCAAGCTTGAATTGATACCACTTAAAGGATTGTAAATAGATGCTGAACTTAAACCTAATGCCTGAGAGGTCATCTCTGAAGCCATATTCAGAGCAAAGAAAAAGAAACGCGTTAACATTCCTAGACAAACGCCAACGAAAACTTCTTTAGCGGCCAAAATCATGATTAATCCGTCCACTGGAACTTTTGCTGTTTTGTATGTTTCAAATGCAATCAATGACATCATTAACGACATCAAAATTTTGATTGGCGCCGGCACTTGATAGGAATTAAATAGGCTTGATGATAAAAGGTATGAACTGATTCTTATTAGAACCAAAACAAACACAATTACGTAGCTTTCATTCACAAACAAGTGTTGAAACATTATTCTCTCACCATCACAGCTATGTTTTCAAAAAGATCGACAGTGTAAGCTGATAAAATGTCCAACATCCAGGGCCCGGCAAAGACTAAGATCAACGCTACCAAAATCATTTTAGGCACAAACGTTAATGTTGCCTCGTTAATCTGAGTCAACGCTTGAAAGATACTCACTAATAAACCGATTACCAAAGTGCTCACTAAAAGAGGCGCCGCTAACATCGCCGTTGTCCGTAAAGCATCTTGTCCTAGTTTTAAAATTAACTCTTCTGTCATTTTAATCCTTTACCCGAAGCTTTTAACCATTGAGCCGACTAATAAGCTCCAGCCGTCAACAAGCACGAAAAGCATTATTTTTAAAGGCATTGAAATTACAACTGGCGGTAACATCATCATCCCCATTGCCATTAAGACACTCGAAGCAACGATATCGATTACTAAAAAAGGAAGGAAAATAATAAACCCAATTTGGAATGCAGTTTTTAACTCGGACAGCACGAACGCGGGAATCAAAACGAGTGTTGGAACATCCGCGCGTGTCTTCGGCTTTTCGATTTTCGCTAATTTTACAAACAGACCAAGGTCCTGGTCACGCGTCTGTGTAAACATAAACCGACGTAAAGGTGCCAATGTTTCCGTAATCGCCTGATCTTGGGAAATCTTATTTGCTAAAAATGGCTGCACGCCCTTGCTATTTAGTTCTTCAAACGTTGGACCCATAATGAAGAACGTTAAAAATAAAGAAAGACCAACTAACAATTGGTTAGGAGGCATTTGATTCACACCCAGCGCCTGACGTAAGAACGAAAACACGATAATAATACGAGTAAAACTGGTCATCATGATCAAAATAGCGGGAGCTAATGTTAGCACCGTCAAAACCATAATGATCTTAATCGCAGTTACGATTTCATTTGGGTTATCCGTAGTTTTGAAACCCAAATTTACCGAAGGTAAAGTCATTTGAGCAAACGTCCACGGGGAAAACACCAAAAAGACCAAAACGATCTTCCAGAATGCATCTTTGCTATAGAATGACTTCAACGAATTAGCCATTAAATTGACCTCATATTTTTTAATTTAGATGAGACAAGATCTTTGATACCTTTAATTGAAAATTCATCCATTTCTTCATCAGTTTGGGTCGTCTTAGTATTAATTTGCGATTTACGATTATAGGTAGAAGCGGCTTGCTTTTGAACGT